>NZ_WLUL01000020.1:0-333243 GCF_009706585.1 Providencia sp. wls1916 | reverse complement strand
ACACTTCAATGGTAAGGAGGTGATCCAACCGCAGGTTCCCCTACGGTTACCTTGTTACGACTTCACCCCAGTCATGAATCACAAAGTGGTAAGCGCCCTCCCGAAGGTTAAGCTACCTACTTCTTTTGCAACCCACTCCCATGGTGTGACGGGCGGTGTGTACAAGGCCCGGGAACGTATTCACCGTAGCATTCTGATCTACGATTACTAGCGATTCCGACTTCATGGAGTCGAGTTGCAGACTCCAATCCGGACTACGACGTACTTTATGAGTTCCGCTTGCTCTCGCGAGGTCGCTTCTCTTTGTATACGCCATTGTAGCACGTGTGTAGCCCTACTCGTAAGGGCCATGATGACTTGACGTCATCCCCACCTTCCTCCGGTTTATCACCGGCAGTCTCCTTTGAGTTCCCGACCGAATCGCTGGCAACAAAGGATAAGGGTTGCGCTCGTTGCGGGACTTAACCCAACATTTCACAACACGAGCTGACGACAGCCATGCAGCACCTGTCTCAGAGTTCCCGAAGGCACCAAAGCATCTCTGCTAAGTTCTCTGGATGTCAAGAGTAGGTAAGGTTCTTCGCGTTGCATCGAATTAAACCACATGCTCCACCGCTTGTGCGGGCCCCCGTCAATTCATTTGAGTTTTAACCTTGCGGCCGTACTCCCCAGGCGGTCGATTTAACGCGTTAGCTCCGGAAGCCACTCCTCAAGGGAACAACCTCCAAATCGACATCGTTTACAGCGTGGACTACCAGGGTATCTAATCCTGTTTGCTCCCCACGCTTTCGCACCTGAGCGTCAGTCTTTGTCCAGGGGGCCGCCTTCGCCACCGGTATTCCTCCACATCTCTACGCATTTCACCGCTACACATGGAATTCTACCCCCCTCTACAAGACTCTAGCTGACCAGTCTTAGATGCCATTCCCAGGTTAAGCCCGGGGATTTCACATCTAACTTAATCAACCGCCTGCGTGCGCTTTACGCCCAGTAATTCCGATTAACGCTTGCACCCTCCGTATTACCGCGGCTGCTGGCACGGAGTTAGCCGGTGCTTCTTCTGTTGGTAACGTCAATCGTTGATGATATTAGCATCAACGCCTTCCTCCCAACTGAAAGTACTTTACAACCCTAAGGCCTTCTTCATACACGCGGCATGGCTGCATCAGGCTTGCGCCCATTGTGCAATATTCCCCACTGCTGCCTCCCGTAGGAGTCTGGGCCGTGTCTCAGTCCCAGTGTGGCTGATCATCCTCTCAGACCAGCTAGGGATCGTCGCCTTGGTGAGCCATTACCTCACCAACTAGCTAATCCCATATGGGTTCATCCGATAGCGCAAGGACCGAAGTTCCCCTGCTTTGCTCCTAAGAGATTATGCGGTATTAGCTACCGTTTCCAGTAGTTATCCCCCTCTATCGGGCAGATCCCCATACATTACTCACCCGTCCGCCGCTCGTCAGCGAGAAGCAAGCTTCCCCTGTTACCGCTCGACTTGCATGTGTTAGGCCTGCCGCCAGCGTTCAATCTGAGCCATGATCAAACTCTTCAATTAAAAAGCTTGATGCTCAAAGAATGTTACTGTCGTTTGATTTCCGAAGAAACCAAATTACCTATTAGTTCATATATATGAATTAACGTGTTAGTCACTCTTCAAGACTTAAAATCAAATATTTTTTTGATAGTGTCCTGTGAGTGCCCACACAGATTGTCTGATAAATTGTTAAAGAGCGGTGCGACATTTCTTGAGAAATTCGACTCAGTTTTTATCAACTTAGGTCGTTGTCGCGAGGTGGCGTATATTACGCTTTCCTCATTGAGAGTCAAGTATTTTTTTTACTTAATCTTTTCAGATTCTCTCGCTGCCGGTTCAGTGTCCATCGCGCTTTGTGTTGGCTTGTTCCCGGTCAGTGGATGCGCATTATAGGGAGTCAGAAAAATCTGGCAAGTGTTTTTTGCAAAATAATTTCTAACTGATTACCCTTTATACTTCACGTGTATTTTTTCAACAAAAAATGCCATTTGGGGCAATATTTATATGAAAAAGGCGACCTTATGGTCGCCTTTTAACTTACATTTCGATAATAACCTAGCGCTTACTTACTGCTTTGCTACGATTTCATCGTTTTCAACATCCAGAGTAATTGGTTTACCTGGGATTAATCTGCCTGACAGAATTTCTTGTGCCAGTGGGTTTTCAATCTCTTGCTGAATTGCACGTTTCAACGGACGAGCACCAAAGATTGGATCGAAACCAGCTTCACCAATTTTCTCTAATGCAGCCGCTGTTGCAGTGACTTCATAACCATGTTCTTCCAAACGTTTATATAAACGAGCTAACTGAATATTCGCAATATTCGTAATTTGCTCTTTACCTAACGGATGGAATACCACAACTTCATCAATACGGTTAATAAATTCAGGTCTGAAGTTATGAGCGACAACTTCCATCACCATATCTTTCATTTCTGAATAACCAATCATGCCAAAACGTTCTTGGATAAGATCAGAACCTAAGTTTGAAGTCATGATGATTACGGTATTACGGAAATCTACCGTTCTACCTTGCCCATCAGTTAAACGACCGTCATCTAATACTTGCAGCAAGATGTTAAATACATCTGGGTGCGCTTTTTCAACTTCGTCCAGCAAAATAACTGAATATGGGCGGCGTCTTACCGCTTCAGTTAAATAACCACCTTCTTCATAACCCACATATCCTGGAGGTGCACCGACTAAACGAGATACAGAGTGTTTCTCCATAAACTCGGACATATCGATACGAACCATGGCGTCGTCACTATCAAACATAAAGTTTGCTAGTGCCTTACATAATTCTGTTTTACCTACCCCTGTAGGGCCTAAGAACATAAACGAACCAATTGGGCGGTTAGGATCCGATAAACCTGCACGACTACGACGGATAGCATTCGACACAGCCACAACCGCTTCATCTTGCCCAATCACACGTTGATGTAATTGTTGCTCCATCCGTAACAGTTTTTCTCTTTCGCTTTCAAGCATTCTTGATACTGGAATACCTGTCCAACGAGCCAGAATTTCTGCGATTTCGACGTCAGTAACTTTATTACGTAAAAGCTTCATGCTTTTACCTTCTGCTTTCGTCGCCACTTCTAACTGTTTTTCTAATTCAGGAATACGTCCATACTGTAACTCAGACATTTTCGCCAAATCACCATTACGACGCGCTTTTTCCATTTCAATACGCGTATTTTCTAATTCAGCTTTGATATGTTGAGTGCCAGTTAATGATGCTTTCTCTGCTTTCCACTCTTCTTCTAATGCAGAATATTCACGCTCTTTTTCCGCCAGCTCTTCTTCTAACATTTCCAGACGTTTTTTACTGGCATCATCAGACTCTTTTTTCAGTGCCTGCTGTTCCAGTTTTAATTGGATAATACGTCTTTCCAATCTATCTAAAGATTCTGGTTTTGAATCCATCTGCATACGTAAGCTAGCGCCCGCTTCATCGATTAAGTCGATAGCTTTGTCTGGCAGCATACGGTCAGTAATGTAACGGTGCGATAACGTCGCTGCCGCCACAATAGCTGGGTCAGTAATTTGCACATGATGGTGCAATTCATAACGTTCTTTCAAACCACGCAAGATAGCAATGGTGTCTTCCACGGATGGTTCTGCAACATATACTTTTTGGAAACGACGCTCTAACGCAGGGTCTTTCTCTATATATTGACGATATTCATCAAGGGTTGTTGCCCCCACGCAATGCAGTTCACCGCGAGCCAGTGCAGGTTTTAACATGTTACCGGCATCCATCGCACCGTCGGCTTTACCCGCACCCACCATAGTATGTAATTCATCGATAAACAGAATGACGTTACCTTCTTGTTTAGCAAGGTCATTCAGAACACCTTTCAAACGTTCTTCAAATTCACCACGATATTTCGCCCCTGCAATCAGAGCCCCCATATCCAGTGATAAAACACGTTTGTTTTTCAATCCCTCAGGGACTTCACCATTAACAATACGCTGTGCAAGTCCTTCAACAATCGCTGTTTTACCTACACCAGGTTCACCAATTAATACTGGGTTATTTTTAGTACGACGTTGTAATACTTGAATGGTACGACGAATTTCTTCATCACGGCCAATAACTGGGTCTAATTTCCCTTGTTCTGCACGTTCGGTTAAATCAACGGTAAATTTTTTCAAAGCTTGGCGCTGGTCTTCAGCGCTTTGGTCATTCACTTTTTCGCCACCACGCATCTGTTCTATTGCCTTTTTCAAATTGTCTTTATTAACACCCGCCGCTTTCAACATATCAGCGAGGGTTGTATTGGCTTCTAAAGCAGCGAGCAGAAATAATTCTGAGGAGATAAAGTCATCCCCATTTTTCTGAGCAAGCTGGTCACATAAGTTCAAATGACGCATTAAGTCACTTGATGGTTGTACATCCCCAGCAACACCTTGCACTTGAGGGAGTCGAGCCAATGCATCTTCAATTTTGTTTTCGAACGTAACTGCGTTCACGCCGAGCGTCGTCAATAATGGACGCACGGTACCACTTTCTTGATTAAACAAAGCACTGAGTAAATGAATTGGTTCAATAAATTGATTTTCGCGCCCAAGGGCTAATGACTGGGCGTCAGCGAGAGCTTGCTGGAATTTATTAGTTAAACGATCCAGACGCATAACACCTCCAATAGAATATGATTAAAATTGCTACTGAAGATAAGATGCGGTCTGTTTTTAAATATTCAAGTTTTAGGCGGGATTATTTTTTCAATATTTGTTAATTTGGAATATCATTCCATGAACTAGTTATTTATCCATATAAGGGATGCCATTCTCCCCGTTCTCCCCTCTCGTCGGTAGGAAAAAAATCTGTTTTCATCACTGACCGTACAAAACTCACCACCATAAATGGCTGAAATGCCCGCGGCTTGTAGCTTTTTACGCGCCAGTAAATAGATGTTTGCCAGAAATTTGTCATTGTGAGGTGTAAACGCATCTGCAAGATCGGCAGATTGACCAGTAAATGCTTGTTTAACTTCTACGCCAACTTCAAATTTTTCAGGGCCAATAGCGGGCCCCATCCACGCCATAATGTCGCTCGGTTGTGCATTAAATGCCGCTAGCGTATTTTCCAATACGCCATTGCAGAGGCCTCGCCATCCGGCATGAGCCGCTGCCACTTCTTTACCATCGCGGCTGCAAAACAATACTGGCAAGCAATCTGCTGTCATGATGGCACACACTTGACCAACTTGGTTGGTATACACCGCATCCGCTTGACGATTTTCAATCTCGCTTCCCATTAAATGCAGAACATGAGTACCATGTACTTGCTCAAGCCACACGGGTTGCTGTGGTAATTGAGCAAGCTTTTCAAGACGATGGCGATTTTCACTGACTGCCTCAGGCAAATCCTCAACATGGTCACCTAAATTTAGGCTATCAAAAGGCGGAAGGCTCACTCCACCTGCACGAGTTGTACTGCATGTTGAAATATTTTTAGGTTGCGGCCAATCAGGGAAAATCAACGTATTCATTACCAGTCCATATCGTCTTTATGAAGTTCAGTGTCAGCTTTCAGTGCTTCAATCAATTTCACCATATCATCAGGTAATGGCGCATGCCATTCCATTTGGATTCCTGTGATTGGGTGATAAAGACGCAGCATTGTTGCGTGTAGCGCTTGTCTATCAAAATTACGCATCACTTCGAGGAACTCTTCTGTTGCTCCTTTCAGTGGACGTGGTCGACCGCCGTATAATGGATCACCGATTAATGGATGGTTGATATGCGCCATATGAACACGGATTTGATGCGTTCTTCCGGTTTCTAAGCGTAGACGTAAGCGCGTATGAGCGCGAAAATGCTCCATGACTCGATAGTGAGTTACCGCAGGCTTGCCCATTGGATGAACAGCCATGTGCGTTCTTTTGGTTGGATGGCGAGAAATTGGCTCTTCGACCATACCGCCTGCTGTCATACGGCCAACAGCGACCGCTTCATATTCACGTGTAATTTCACGGCGTTGCAACGCTTCCACTAAGTGAGTTTGTGCAGGGACCGTTTTAGCGACGACCATCAACCCAGTTGTGTCTTTGTCTAAACGGTGAACAATGCCCGCTCTTGGTACATCCGCGATTTCAGGATAGCGATATAATAATGCGTTTAAAATGGTTCCGTCTGGATTACCCGCCCCCGGATGAACAACTAAATCACGCGGTTTATTAATAATTAGGATATCTTCATCTTCATAAACAACGTCAAGTGGAATATCTTGAGGTTCCCAACGGCTATCTTCTTCAATCAAGGCATCGATGGAAATTTGTTCACCACCTAAAACTTTTTCTTTTGCCTTATTGATAACTTTGCCGTTAACCTGCACTCTATCGTCTAAGATCCATTCTTTTATTCGAGAACGTGAATAATCAGGGAACAATTCAGCCAAAGCTTGATCTAAACGTTGACCAAGCTGTGATTCAGCGATAGTTGCACTTAATTGTACTTGTTGAGCCATAAATTAATCTACTTTTTGGTGTTTGTGTTTTGACGGCGCTGCCGTTTCATTTAAAATGTATGCTATTGTAACTCGAATTTTGCCGGGAGCCTTACGGATAGACTCCCTCGATACAGTCAGAGGATAACCAACACGTGATGATACGTATGAAATATCTGGTGGCAGCTGCCACGTTGAGCCTGGCTCTCGCCGGATGCTCCAGCAATAACGAAGTCAGCCCCGATAGTTCCCCAGCTGAGATTTATAGTACAGGTCAGCAAAAATTACAGGACGGTAACTATAACGCGGCAATTAAACAGTTTGAAGCGTTGGATAACCGCTACCCGTTTGGTCCGTATGCTCAGCAAGTACAGTTAGACCTGATTTACGCCTATTATAAATCAGCAGAGCTACCAATGGCGATAGCTTCAATTGACCGTTTCATGCGTTTAAACCCAACTCATCCCAATATTGACTACGTACTTTACATGCGTGGCTTAACGGCAATGGCGTTAGATGACAGCATGTTACAAGGTTTCTTTGGTATCGATCGCTCTGACAGAGACCCACAACACGCATTGGTTGCGTTCAAAGACTTGAGCCAATTAGTTCGTTACTATCCGAACAGCCCATATTCCAACGATGCAAGTAAGCGTTTAGTTTACTTAAAAGATCGTTTGGCAAAATTTGATCTCTCTGTCGTTGAATATTACAACAAACGTGGGGCCTATGTCGCGGTTGTTAATCGTGTCCAACAAATGTTACGTGACTATCCAGATACAGAAGCAACGCGTCAAGCGCTCGGATATATGGAAATTGCGTATAAAGAGATGGGCTTAGACAAAGAAGCAAACAAAGTCGGCAGCATTATTGCAGCAAACCAATAAATTGCTTTTTAACGCTATCGATTGAAATAAGAACGGCAGCTTCGGCTGCTGTTTTTTTTGATAATTTTAATCGTGATTTGAAATGCAGTGGGTTTGAAGATGAATCAGAGTGTGGGGATAGTTTTGAACTTTTTCTTTTAAAATTCATAATCTAAAATTTTACCCAAAAAAAGTACCGGCTATTTACCGTGTTGATAGCCAACTCTCTCAGTCTCCCTCAATATAGTTATTTTGGCAATCCTTTTACCTGCCTTTTTTAGCCAAAATCACACTTCAAGTGGGTACCCCCTTCCCCATAATTTAAGTGTGATCTAGATCAATTTTTTATTCCTAGATATCGGTATTCTGAATTCATCAAAGACGGAAACAATGAGAGGTAACTATATGATAGTTAACATTACTAGCAAACAAATGGACATCACACCAGCAATTCGTGAACACATTGAAAGCCGTCTAGCAAAACTCGATAAATGGCAAGTTTCCTTAATTAGCCCCCATGTGGTGCTATCGAAAGAGCCTCAAGGTTTTATGGTTGATGCCAACATAAAAACCGCTACCGGACAGTTGGTAGCAAGTGCTAAGCATGAAGATATGTACGTTGCAATAAATGACCTTATCAACAAACTCGAAAGACAGTTAAACAAAGTGCAACATAAAGGAGAATCAAGAAGGGCAACTAATAGTGTAAAAGAAGCGAATCTAGAAACGTTGTAATCAGTTGCGTTTAAGTAGTTACGTTATATTTTTATATTATCAATCCACTTATCTTGAAACCTTCCAAACGCGCTCATCATGGGCGCGTTTTTACATTCTGCGCTGTTTTTTGTTGACTTCTCATTCACTATCATGTCTATTTGAATAACTTCACTCGAAAGGATTTCCCATGAAACTAAATACTGTTTTCTTTTTCTTCTTTAGCCACTCACATTAAGGGGCTTTTGTCGTTCGAGAAAAAAAAGAAGACAATATTTTAAAGCCCCCTACCTAGGGGGCTTTTTTATTCACTGATGTTTGATAGGGTCGCAGAATGGAAAATAGCACTAATTTACTGAAAGTCCGTGAGAAAATTAGCCAGTTAGACAGTGAACTCCTTGGGCTTCTTGCAAAACGTCGAGGCTATGCAATTGAAGTTGCTGAAACCAAAATCGATGATAACCGCCCAATCCGTGACAAAGAGCGCGAACGACAATTACTCGATGTATTAATTAATAAAGGCACACCTCTGGGTCTTGATGGTTTTTATATTACACGCTTGTTTCAGATGATCATTGAGGATTCTGTCCTTACTCAACAAGCTATCTTACAAAAACATTTAAATCTGACACCAAGTGATACCGCAAGATTTGCATTTTTAGGACCTAAAGGTTCTTATTCCCATGTTGCCGCGCGTCAATATTCAGCTCGTCATTTTGATCAACTGGTTGAATGCAGCTGCCATAAGTTTCAAGATATCTTCTCACTCGTTGAAAGTGGTCAAGCAGATTACGGTATTTTACCTATCGAAAATACCAGCTCAGGGGCAATAAATGATGTTTACGATTTACTGCAAAATACATCATTGTCCATTGTCGGTGAAATTCGTTTGCCAATTAACCATTGCTTGTTGACCACGCCAGGTAGTGAATTAAGCAAGATTGATACAGTTTATAGCCACCCTCAGCCCTTCCAGCAATGTAGCCAATATTTATCTCAGTTCCCTCATTGGAAAATTGAATATTGCGACAGCACATCTACAGCAATGCAAAAAGTGGCAGAACATAATTCCCCTAATGTTGCTGCATTAGGTAGTGAGGCTGGCGGAGCATTGTATGGCTTAACGGTTTTGGAACATAACTTAGCGAATCAGCAAATTAATATGACTCGCTTTATTGTTGTGGCTCCACGAGCGATTGAAGTAACTGAACAAGTTCCAGCGAAAACGACGTTATTGATCACAACAGGTCAACAAGCCGGTGCATTAGTGGATGCTTTAATTATCTTAAAAAATAATAAGATAGTGATGAGTAAATTAGAATCTCGCCCAATTAATGGTAAGCCGTGGGAAGAGATGTTTTATGTAGATGTTCACGCTAACTTGCGTTCAGATAATATGCAACAAGCACTGAAAGAATTAGCTGAGATCACCCGCTCAATTAAAATTCTTGGCTGCTACCCATCTGAAAATATCGTTCCTGTAGAACCAGAAAAAATGACGCCTTAATTTTGGCTCAAAAAAATAACACAGGTCATTAGCCTGTGTTATTTTTATTAATTACGATTTCTGTCAATCACGATTTTTGTATTGTCGCGCTGAGTTTAAAGTAATTAACCAGCTCTTGAAGGTGGTAAGCTTGGTCATTCAACGAATCTGCCGCTACGACCGACTCTTCCACCAGCCCCGCATTTTGTTGTGTTGTTAAATCCAATTGCCCCACGGCGCTGTTAATTTGTGAAATACCATCGCTCTGCTCCCTACTCGCTTGACCAATTTCACGCAATAACGCATTCATCTCTTCAACACTGGCGACCATACCGTGGATCTGCTGGCTAGCTTGTTCAACCAATTCCATACCTTCTTGGGTTTGTGAAGAGGAGTTTTCGATTAACGAACGAATATCACTGGCCGATGCAGCACTTTTTTGCGCCAATAATCTCACTTCACCCGCTACTACCGCAAAACCACGACCATGCTCTCCTGCCCTTGCTGCTTCAACAGACGCGTTCAAGGCTAAGATATTCGTTTGGAAGGCAATAGAGTCGATTAAGTTAATAATATCCGTCATTTTTTGAGATGAACCATTAATTGCGCGCATTTTATCGGTTAGCTGAACCATCATCTGACCATTGTTTTTGACTGTCACAGCCGTATTGTCAGCTAACATTGTCGCTTCATGGGTATGTTCTGTGGTGTTCTGTACCGTGGATGTAATTTGCTCCATCGAACTTGCCGTTTGCTCAACAGAAGCCGCTTGCTCTTCCGTTCTAGCGGCTAAGTTCTGATTACCCGCAACAATTTGCCCTGCTGCCGCAGAAATACTCTCAGATCCATTTTGAACTTCTTGGACAATCTCAAGTAGGTGCCCTTTCATTTCACTGAGCGATTCAAGTAAGATCCCAGTTTCATCTTTAGATTGCGCTTGAATATTTTGGGTCAAATCACCACTGGCAATTGATTTAGCAAAATCAACCGCTTGCTCTAAAGGTTTAGTGATAATACGCGTGATGTACCACCCCATAACGCAGCCCACAACAATGCTAATGATTGATAAAAATGCCAATAAAACACGATTTGCTTTATAGTCATCTTCCACCTGATAACCCGTTTCTTGCATCAACATATTTTGGATGGCTATCAGGTTTTGGACTTGCTCACGATATTCTCGCTGAATAGCTGATGTTTTTGTCATCATCATTTCAATCGCAGCTTGACGATTTCCCTGATTCATAAACTCCATCATCTGTTGCTGAGTACTAATAAATTTAGCTCTCACCTCTTGGATATTATCAAGCACTTCACGAGAACGGCTATCAGTTATACTTCGATCCAACTCATCCAACAGATCAGAAATATTTTGGCTAATTTTAACTAGCTCTTCCTTGCGTTTTTCACTCCCTCGGTCATCCAATAAAATCAATTCTTGGATACCAATATAAGAATAAAAATTATCCATCACCGAGTTTGCATTAGCGGTTATTGGATAACTTTTAAAAATGACGTTCTGAATGCTTTCATTTGCTCGATTCATATTTACTAATGAAAATAGAGAACTTAAAACAATTAGCGTGATGAAAACGCCAAACGCGATAGTTAATTTCAAACTAATTTTGAGGTTCTTAAAAGACATAGGTTTACCACACTTATCATCATTTAATGATTAGTGTTATCGGTCAATGGCAAGGGATCTTTATTAGATAAATCGTTTAATTTATAAATATCGATATTATAAATTGATTAATTTCTAATTAATTGGTGGATAAACCTACTTAAGGAAGAAACTCAATTATAAATTTAGGATAAACTACAGAAATAAGTACAATTACTTATTTATTATAAATATTAATAATGGAAATGCATTTAGCACTTTTAGCATAAAGATAGCCATTACCCTTTTTCATCGATTTATAGAGTAATGGCTAAAAGAAATTATTTACGGTTATCGTTCGCCCGCTGTAATAGAGACTGGCTTTCTTTCATAAAATGATGTGCATCTTCACCAAACCACTGGCTGACTTGCTCAAATTGTCGAATAAATTCAGCTTTATCTTTGCGCTCCAGCATTTCAATGGATTGCCCCAAAAGCTGGTAATAACGGCGGATCAATTCAACATTTTCGTCCGAAGACATGATGATATCTGCATACAATTGTGGATCTTGTGCAAACAAGCGCCCTACCATTGCCAATTCAAGACGATAAATTGGGGAAGAGAGATCCAACAACTGTTGTAGATCAACCTGCTCTTTCGCTAAATTTTGCCCATAAGTAAACGTCGTAAAGTGGCGTAACGCCTGAATAAAACTCATATTACGATCGTGTTCTTCAGGCTTAATCGCTTTCAAACGTGCGCCCCAAACTTGTAGCTGCTCCAGCAGCCATTGATAAGACTCCGCCTTTCGCCCATCACAGAATGCAAAAACTTGCTTGGCAACACTTCCAATATCAGGACCAAACATCGGATGTAATCCTAATACAGGGCCTTGATGCACAGATAGCATGGCCTCGAGTGGCTTTTGCTTCACAGAAGCAATGTCTACTAAAATTGTTTCTGGGTCTAAAGTAGGCAAACGTTTAATGACATCAACAGTGAGGTGGATAGGTACACTAATCATCACCACGCTTGCACCAGAGACTATCGAAGCCGCATTATCCCAATCCTGCTCACCCAGCAATTTAACCTGATAGCCAGAAAGGGAAAGTAGACGATGAAATAACCGCCCCATTTTCCCATTCCCACCGACGATCACAATCGGACCGGCGGTAGGGTTCAGTGTTTTAAATCCTTTGTCATTTTCGCGCGCATAGGACTCACGCATGATCCGTCGAAGAATATCTTCAATCAGATCAGGCGGGATCCCCATTCGCTCCGCTTCTGCTCGGCGAGCCGCCAACATACTAGATTCACGCTCAGGCACATAAATAGGTAATCCGTGCTGGCTTTTGACTTCACCAACTTCAGCCACTAACTGAAGCCGTCTGGCGAGCAAATCTAATAATGACTTATCAACTTCATCAATCTGTTCCCGTAAATGGGATAATTCAGCAGACATACCAATCCCTTGCTCAGCTCACTTTGCTTAATTTTTGCCCGCGCTGCTCAAGCACTGGTGATAATGCTTGGTGTAATTTACGCAACACAGACTCAGTTTCTTCCCAGTTAATGCATGCATCTGTCACCGAAACCCCGTATTTCATATTTTCACGTGGCTGTTCTGATGACTGGTTGCCTTCATTAATATGGCTTTCAAGCATAATACCTGTAATTGATTCATTACCATTAACAATTTGATCGATAATTGAATCAACCACCAGTGGCTGACGACGAAAATCTTTATTTGAGTTACCGTGGCTGCAATCCACCATTAATGATGGTTCTAGCCCCGCTTTTTTCATTTCAGCTTCACAAGCAGCGATGCCTTGCTCATCATAGTTAGGCGTTTTACCACCACGTAAGATCACATGGCCATTTTTATTACCGCTGGTATGCAGTAAGCAAACTTGACCGGATTGGTTGATTCCCATAAAGCGGTGCGGCATTGCTGCAGCTTTTAACGCATTGATGGCGGTAGATAAACTGCCATCTGTGCCGTTTTTAAAACCCACTGGCATTGATAAGCCGGATGCCATTTCACGGTGAGTTTGGGATTCCGTGGTTCTCGCTCCGATTGCTGACCAACTGAATAAATCACCTAAGTATTGTGGGTTATTAGGATCTAACGCTTCTGTCGCCAGTGGTAATCCCATATTCACTAAGTTGGTCAATAAATCGCGGGCAATATGCAGCCCTTTTTCCATTTCAAAGCTGCCATCCATAAATGGATCGCTAATTAAGCCTTTCCAACCCACGGTTGTACGTGGTTTTTCAAAGTACACACGCATCACAATATATAAGCTATCACTTAACTCAGCAGCAAGCTTCTGTAAACGCTCACCGTATTCGATGGCAGCATCTACATCATGAATTGAACAAGGACCACATACCACGAGTAAGCGCGGGTCACGCTGATGAATAATATCAGCAATCACTTTACGCGATGTCGCAATGGCATGCAGATTGCTGTTACTCAATGGATATTTTTGTTTCAGACTTTCAGGGGTGATAAGAACCTGCTCGTCTTGAATATTCACGTTATTGAGTACATCTTTTTGCATGATCATTTGATTACCTACTTATTAGCTTATTATTTGTTAGTGATGTTATTTATCGATCTTGTGTTTGGTGCGTGAGAGATAACATATCATGCATCGTAAAGATTTCAATCCAAAACCGTAAAATAATTCAATTACATGTACACAAAAAGTTACACCATTTTATCTGATTGAATTTAAATAATATTATAGAATTCAAAGAGAATGAGTTCATATTAAAAAGCAAAAAACGAACAAAAATTGTAAATATAAATTTACGAAATGAGATTTATTGAACGGTATATTCTAAATAGTTAGAGCTGTGGCTAGGCGGTAAAATGAAGACAGTGCAGGGAGCATACATAAGTATGTGACCTGCGTGGCTGAATGAAGCCAACACCGCCACAACGCGAAATATGACGAATATAAAAAAGGCCCGCAGATGCGGGCCTTTTAACTTTCGGATGTAGCGAAAGCGTATTACTTGGCGTTCAGACGCTCTTTGATACGAGCTGCCTTACCAGAACGCTCACGCAGGTAGTACAGTTTAGCTCTGCGAACAGCACCACGGCGTTTAACAGCAATGCTATCTACGACTGGAGAGTGAGTTTGGAATACACGCTCAACACCTTCGCCGTTAGAAATTTTACGAACAGTGAATGCAGAATGCAGACCGCGGCTACGGATAGCGATAACCACGCCCTCAAATGCCTGCAGACGTTTTTTAGAGCCTTCTACGACCCATACCTTAACTTCCACGGTGTCACCCGGACGGAATGAAGGTACGTCCTGCTTCATCTGCTCTTGTTCAAGTTGTTTAATAATGTTGCTCATAATAACTCTCTTACCCTAGGTAAACTGATATGTTTAGACAATTAATTGTCTGGATTCACTGGTTGCTCAGCCTGAAATTCCCGTTGGAACTCAGCTAGCAACATCCTCTGCTCGTCAGTCAGAGCTAGGCTTTCTAGAAGCTCAGGTCTTCTAAGCCAGGTACGACCGAGTGACTGCTTCATGCGCCAGCTATCGATCTTGGCATGGTTTCCTGAAAGTAGTATGTCAGGAACTTGCATGCCGTCTAACACCTCTGGTCGGGTATAGTGAGGACAATCTAACAAGCCATCAGCAAAAGAATCTTCTTGAGCTGAAGCTTGATGACCTAATACTCCAGGAATAAACCGAGAGACTGAGTCTATCAACACCATAGCAGGGAGTTCCCCGCCACTGAGAACGTAATCACCGATTGACCATTCTTCATCAATTTCGGTTTGAATGATCCGCTCATCAATACCTTCATAACGACCACAAACCAGAATTATTTTCTCATTTGTTGCCAGTTCACAAACTCCGTCTTGACCGAGTTTGCGACCTTGAGGTGAAAGGTAAATCACTTTTGCACCATCACCGGCCTCAGCTTTTGCTGCGTGGATTGCATCTTTTAACGGTTGCACCATCATCAGCATGCCTGGACCACCACCATAGGGGCGATCATCAACGGTTTTGTGTCTATCGTGAGTAAAATCTCGCGGATTCCAACACTCAACCGTTAGCAGGCTATTTTTCACTGCCCGACCAGTTACCCCGTACTCGGTTATTGCGCGGAACATTTCGGGAAACAGGCTAATTACCCCAATCCACATGATTTATCCCACTCATAAAAACCGGTAAACCGGAGATTTAAAAACCAGGATCCCACTCCACTTCAATAGTTTTGGTGGAGAGATCGACTTTCTTGATAACCTGCCCATCAAGAAACGGAACCAACCGCTCCTTGATGCCAAATGCATCTTTTAAATTTGCCTTGATGACGAGAACGTCATTCGATCCCGTTTCCATCATATCAATGACAGTACCAAGGTCATAACCCTCAGACGTCACTACATGGCAGCCCATAAGGTCTTTCCAGTAGTATTCGTCGTTGTCCAAATCAGGAAGTTGGGTTGAATCAACCGCAATTTCAAAATTGGTCAATAGAGCAGCTGCATCGCGGTCTTCGACCCCTTTGAGCTTGACGATGATATCTTTGTTATGATGTTTCCAATCTTCTATTTCAATATGTTGCCATTGACCAGAGCGTTGGATAAACCAAGGTTGATAATCAAAAATACTTTCAGCATGTTCGGTGGAGGAAAAAACTTTGAGCCAACCACGAATACCGTATGCCGCGCCTAATTTGCCCAATACAATTGGGTTCGCAGGAGGCAGTAGTTTAGTTTGCTTGCTCATTGTTACCACCGTGACAGATTAAGCTACTTTTTTAGCTTGTTTGACCAGTTGTGCAACACGGTCAGAAACAGTTGCGCCTAAGCCAACCCAATGCTCAATACGGTCCAGGTCTAAACGCAGTTCTTCTGCTTGACCTGCAGCGATCGGGTTGAAGAAACCGATACGCTCAATGAAACGACCGTCACGCGCATTGCGGCTATCGGTTACAACGATTTGGTAGAACGGACGTTTTTTAGCGCCGCCACGAGATAAACGAATTGTTACCATAACATCCTCATTAGTTAACAAAACAACCAGACTCCATCGAGGGATAGAGTCCGGCTGTCATATAAAAAGCCCGAAAAGTTTACTCACTTTGACGCAAAAATCAATCAAAAGTACACTTTTGTTTCAGGCTTTATTGCTTAACGCCCCGGAAAACCCGGAGGCATCATACCCTTCATACCGCGCATCATCTTGGCGAGACCGCCTTTTTTCATCTTTTTCATCATGCGCTGCATATCATCAAACTGTTTTAAGAGTTTATTAACCTCTTGTACTGTGGTTCCAGAACCCGCAGCAATACGACGCTTACGCGATCCTTTGATAATCTCTGGTTTTTCGCGTTCTTTACGCGTCATGGATTGGATCATCGCTTCCATACGGATAGTAATTTTGTCATCCATTTGGGATTTAACCGCATCCGGTAACTGGGACATACCAGGCATCTTACTCAACATGCTGGTCATTCCGCCCATATTACGCATCTGTTTTAGCTGATTTAAGAAGTCATTGAAATCAAAGGTATCCCCTGTTTTCAGCTTCTTCGCTAATTTCTCTGCTTCATCACGGTCAACTTTGTGTTCAATCTCTTCAATCAGAGATAACACATCTCCCATACCTAAAATACGTGAAGCCACGCGCTCTGGATGGAATGGCTCAAGGGCGTCAGTTTTTTCGCCAACCCCTAAGAATTTGATTGGCTTACCAGTAATGGAGCGGATAGATAATGCAGCACCACCACGCGCATCACCGTCAACTTTGGTTAAAACAACCCCTGTTAATGGCAATGCTTCGTTAAAGGCTTTCGCTGTGTTTGCCGCATCTTGCCCCGTCATGGCATCAACCACAAACAAGGTTTCAACTGGATTGATTATACGATGGACTTCTTGGATCTCCTCCATCATCGCTTCATCAACATGTAAACGACCAGCGGTATCCACTAACAATACATCGTAGAATTGTAATTGTGCGTGTTTTAAGGCTTTTTGAACAATTGCCGCTGGCTTTTCTTGGACTTCAGATGGGAAGAAATCAACGCCAACCGCTTGTGCTAAAGTTTCTAACTGTTTGATCGCCGCAGGGCGATAAACGTCGGCAGAAACCACTAAGACTTTTTTCTTTTGCTTTTCTTTTAATAATTTACCCAGTTTTGCAACGCTGGTTGTTTTACCCGCACCTTGCAAACCTGCCATCAACACAACAGCTGGAGGCTGAGCAGATAAATTCAGCTGGTGATTCTCTTCACCCATTGCGCGGGTCAGTTCATTTTGAACAATTTTAATGAACTCTTGACCCGGTGTTAGGCTTTTATTAACGTCTTGACCAACAGCACTTTCTTTGACTTTTTGAATAAATTCACGGACGACTGGCAAAGCAACGTCGGCTTCCAGTAACGCCATGCGAACTTCGCGTAATGTATCTTTAATATTGTCATCAGTCAGACGTCCACGCCCGCTGATATTGCGCAAAGTGCGCGATAGTCTGTCAGTTAAATTATCAAACATGTGTCTTAGCTCAATTCTGTTATGGGTCTATATGTAGCCTTATTTGGTTACTCGCGCGCTGTATTTCAAGGGCAAACTCAAGATAGCCACGGCACAATTCAACGCTGTGTTGGTCGCCGATTGTATCACACTTGATGGGGTTTCGCTGCTTCGTTTAGTTAGCCTAAATGAGCGATTAGTAAAGAATATACAGCGATACGTCATACCAATAGTTGGAGCCTACACTTGCACGGGTTATACTAGTTAATTACTATCCACTTAAAATGAATAACGACACTATACTATGCCCGTATTTGCAGTCATAGCAGTTTGTACATACATGGTCAGTCTGCTGCTGATCGTTCCCGGACAAGTGCGCAAGCAAGCTCTTTATCGTCGATTGGCTATTTTATTAGCTATCGTGGCGATGGTTACTCACGCAATCACATTGAAATTACAAATTTTTAGTGAAGCCAGCGGGCAAAATCTCACCCTCTTAAATTTAGGCTCCTCTGTCAGCCTCTTAATGTGTTTGATTATGACCGTGGTTTCCTATTTAGGGCGCGCGTGGTACTTAACCCCTATTGTGTATAGTTTCGCGATTATTAACCTGATTTTATCTACAATTATGCCGGGTGAGTTTATCACTCATTTAGAGGCAAGCACCCCATTATTTGTCCATATTGGCTTAGCATTATTAAGCTATGCTACGTTGCTTATCGCGGCGTTATATGCATTTCAAGTTGCCATTATTGACTACCAACTTAAAAACAAAATTCTGAAATTTAGCCCTGATATGCCGCCAATGATGGTCATTGAACGCAAAATGTTTCACGTCACTCAGGTGGGAGTCATTCTCTTGACCTTAACACTGTGCACGGGCTTTATTTATATGGATAACATTTTTGATAAAGAGAATATCCACAAATCCGTACTCTCCGTCATTGCTTGGTTTGTTTACGTTATTTTGCTGTGGGGACATTTTCATGGTGGATGGCGAGGCAAACGCGTCCTCTTTTTCCATGTGGGCGGTTCACTTATCCTTACCTTGGCGTTTTTTGGTAATCGATTGATTCAGCAATTAACCATGGCGTAGAGCCATTTTAGCTTTAAACGGCTGTTATAAAAAAGGAACCTTGTTTTGGATGAAGTATCTACTGGTACTCTAATCATCATACTGATTGTTTTAATTTTTTTATCCGCTTATTTTTCAGCGTCAGAAACCAGTATGATGACGTTGAACCGTTATCGGTTAAAACATTTAGCGAAACAAGGTAATCGCTCCGCTATCCGTGTTGAAAAACTACTACGCCATCCCGACCGCTTACTGGGCTTAGTATTGATTGGTAACAACCTAATCAACATTGTTGCCTCTGCTCTCGCGACCATTATCGGGATCCGCTTATATGGCAATATGGGTGTCGCCATTGCAACTGGCGTGCTCACATTTGTTATTCTGCTATTTGCAGAAGTGATGCCAAAAACCATTGCGGCACTGTATCCAGAACGTATTGCCTTTCCTAGTAGCTTTATTCTTACACCACTGCAAAAAATCATGCTACCTGTCGTGTGGGCGTTTAATACTATTTCTGCCCTTTTTATGCGTTGCTGTGGGATAAATGTCTCAAATACTCGTAATGATGCGGTCAATAAAGAAGAGTTGCGTACCATTGTTCATGAGTCCAAAAACAAGCTCAGCCGCCGTAATCAAGACATGCTGATTTCGATTCTTGATTTAGACAAAGTCACCGTTGGCGATATTATGCTGCCACGTAATGAAATTGTGGGGATCGATATTAATGATGATTGGAAGTCGATTGTTAGGCAGCTCACTCATTCCCCTCATGGACGTATTGTCCTGTATCGTGATTCTCTTGATGATTTGATTGGTATTTTGCGTGTGCGAGAAGCTTATCGATTGATGGTAGAGAAACGTGAGTTCAACAAGCAGAATTTGATCAAAGCCGCCGATAGTATCTATTTCATTCCCAATAGTACGCCACTCAACGTTCAGTTGGTTAATTTCCAGCATAAAAAAGAGAAGCTTGGCATCATCGTTGATGAGTATGGTGAGATCCAAGGTTTGATCACCGTAGAAGATATTTTGGAAGAAATTGTCGGTGATTTCACAACATCAATGTCGCCTTCTCTAGCTGAAGAAGTCATGCCTCAGAGCGACGGCAGCGTCCTTGTGGATGGAACAGCAAACATTCGTGACCTGAATAAAGCATTTGATTGGAACCTTCCTATTGATGGTCCTAGAACCGTTAATGGGATGGTTTTAGAGGTATTAGGTGATATTCCACAGCCTGAAGAACAAATAGTTGTTGGTCACTATGTTATCGAAGTTTTAGTGATCAGCGATAATATTATCAAGCAGGTAAAAATCACTCCGCTCGGTTTTGACTCACAAGCCCCTGAATTTTAATTGTTCATTTCAATGGAAAAAGCCTTAAAAACCTGACCAATTGATCGGTGATTTTAAGGCTTTTTAGTCTATCTTTTTCAATAATTAAACGTGAAGCTGGGCAAGCTTTTCTTCTGGCAATGCAAGCTCATCGTTTTTATTGACGAGAATATCCTTCGCAAGCACACTGCGAGCAATTTGCTGAGCTTCTTCAAGAGAGTGCATCTTGTAAGTACCACATTGGTACACATTAAGCTCTGGGATCTTATTTTGATCTTGCACATGCAGCACATCCTGCATAGCAGCCTTCCAGGCGTTAGCAACACGCTGTTCATCCGGTTGACCAATCAAGCTCATATAGAAGCCTGTACGGCATCCCATTGGCGAAATATCGATGATTTCAACACCGTTACCATTAAGGTGATCTCGCATGAAGCCAGCAAAAAGGTGCTCTAGGGTATGTGTTCCTTTTTCTGTCATTGCTTCTTTATTTGGGACTGTAAAGCGTAAATCGAATACAGTGATAGTGTCCCCATGAGGCGTTGTCATCGTTTTCGCTACACGAACAGCAGGAGCAGCCATACGCGTATGATCCACAGTAAAACTGTCTAATAACGGCATTTCATGACCTCCATAAAAATAAAAAAAATAATTTTGAAAAAAAATGAAACTAATCCAAAAATGCAGAGTCTTAATATGTGAAAGACGCGCAAATTGTTATCATCCCTAATTCTTTAAAAGATTTTTTGTTTGGCCACCTTGTTGTGGCCATTTTCTTTTAGCGTCCAGCGTGGATCTTAAGATACTCTTCAAAGCTTTCGCTCTGATCCTGCTCCATTCGCTTTTGTTTCTCAATTGAAGCCAAACGCGCCTGTTCAAACTGCTCTTCAGTGATCACTTCATAAGGTTCATTAATTAACTGCTGATAATATTTTTCAGCTAATTCTAACCCATAACCACCAATACCTTTTTCCAGCATTTCGTCCATCACCAGCGCTGAATAGGTCAAGTTTGGATCTTCAAACATGGCGACAAACTGATGGCACACATCTTTGTATTTGGCATCACAGCAGGTATCTAAGACTTCAGCCACACGGATCAGATCTTTAAACAGCGTTTGTCCCACTTCAACCAATGGCTTAAGCTCGCTACCACAACCAAAGCCTATCACCTGTTCCGGCTTACGACCTTCAAGGATCACGCGGTTCCAGTTTTTGCGACAGCAATCCAACTCTTGAACATTCATTTCCGGGGCATCTGCAAGCACGCACCAGATGAGGAATAAATCCACAAAGCGAGCTTGGGTTTCATTAACCCCAATCGGACTAAATGGGTTGATATCAAGGGAGCGAACTTCAATATATTCGATACCGCCACGTAATAATGCATCAGAAGGCGATTCATTCCCTTGTGGTACACGCTTCGGACGAATTGGTGCATATAGCTCATTCTCGATTTGTAACACATTAGTGTTCAGCTGAACGTACTTGCCATCTTTTTTCACGCCCAACTTCTCAAATTCAGTAGAAGGCTTATGAATAGCTTTCTTCAGATTTTCCACATATTCATCAAGGTGGTTAAACGTAATATTTAAATCACTCTGAGATTTATTGGTGTAACCTAAATCACTCATTCTCAATGAGGTTGCATAAGGCAGATAATAAGTACCACACTCAGTTTTATTAAAATTCAGTGAGGTTTCTCTGTTCTTCAAGAAAGAGCCGCAAATAGCGGGAGATGCACCAAATAAGTATGGAATCACCCAACCAAAGCGATAGTAGTTTCTGATTAGGCGTAAATAGCCTTCAGAAATTTTTTCCTTTCCGCTTTCTGCGTCTTCAACACCCGCCCACGCCTTCCAAAACTCAATTGGGAATGAGAAGTTATAGTGAACCCCCGCGATGGTTTGCATTAATGCCCCATAGCGGTTTTTTAACCCTTCACGATACAGTGTTTTAAACTGCCCCACATTGGAGCTACCGTATTGCGCCAGCGTGATCTTATCTTCACTTGCAATAAAGCAAGGCATACTTAACGGCCACATTCTTTCATTTTGTAAATGACGTGCCGTATAGCGATGTAGATCTTGCAAAAAAGCCAAGTTGTGGCTAATGCTTTTATCTACAGGAGTAATAAATTCGAGTAAGGATTCCGCAAAATCCGTGGTGATCCATTTATGGGTAAGGGCTTTCCCCAGCTCATCTGGATGCAATGTCTCGGCTAACGCACCTTGAGGTGTCACGCGTAGTGTTTCACGTTCAATACCACGTTGAATGCCATTGAGAATTTCCGGGTGCGCTTCTAACCATGAGAGCGCTTTTGATACGTCCGGGATCAAATCGACCTCCCGCCTGTGATTTAGTTTTATTTTAATAAGGTGATTACTTTAGCTTAAATCACATAAATTGTCGCTGTCTAGATGTGTGGTTTACCCGATGAGAAAACAGAAAGAAAAGGAAGGAAGATAGTAAGTTAGGATTTTAGGCAAAAAAAAACTCCTCAAATTGAGGAGTTTTTAATGATGGTGCATCCGGGAGGATTCGAACCTCCGACCGCTCGGTTCGTAGCCGAGTACTCTATCCAGCTGAGCTACGGATGCAAAATTTGTCGATTATCAATCGATGCTGTATGACTACAGCAGTAATTTTTATTTATGAAATTGATGACAGAATTGTTGATACTAACAGAAATGTTTAAGAGATGGTGCATCCGGGAGGATTCGAACCTCCGACCGCTCGGTTCGTAGCCGAGTACTCTATCCAGCTGAGCTACGGATGCATTTTAGTGCAATACGTACTTCTCTCTCAATACTGCTTAATCAAAATCTACTTCAATATTTATGGTTATAAATCTTATTAGCTTTAAGAACCATATTAAATCTAAACTACTTTCGTTTCAGTTCGCTATAAACCAAAACATCACCCTATCAGCTTTGCTTATAAGGTAGAAAATGGTGCATCCGGGAGGATTCGAACCTCCGACCGCTCGGTTCGTAGCCGAGTACTCTATCCAGCTGAGCTACGGATGCAGAGCCTAAAATGGCGGTGAGGGAGGGATTCGAACCCTCGATGCAGCTTTTGACCGCATACTCCCTTAGCAGGGGAGCGCCTTCAGCCTCTCGGCCACCTCACCATATTTTAGTCACATACGATTTGTTTTTGTTTAAACATCTCGTCTCTGTGTGGCGCACATATTACTTTCCTAGACTTAGAAGTCAAACAATTTTTCCAAACTTTTTGCATTCCAATGATCGTTTGCACATTTCACAAGCAAGATGATTAGTTTAACACCGAAAAAGCAATATTTCCGTGCTTTTTTGCCCCTTTATTATCTTCACTCTTATTATAAAAAATTCAGAAAAAAATAGAGAAAGTTGATAGCACGTAGCTTAGTAGCATAAAAATAGTACAGAAAGAAAGGTGGATTCATTCAAAGAGATAGCGCTCAACACCAACATAATGTGTTAAGCCAATTAAAAAATAGAAAGATTAAAGAATTACTAAAGATAAAAAGGGGAAAGACAAGCGCCCATGATTGCTGTGTGATAACTCACTGGACGCTTATTCATTATTATTGATTGTCTGGTTGAGTCTTTTCGGCCTGGATCCGTTGATAAATTTCTTCACGGTGAACAGAAACTTCTTTTGGGGCATTAACACCAATACGTACTTGGTTGCCTTTTACGCCCAATACGGTCACTGTTACCTCATCGCCTATCATGAGTGTTTCACCAACTCGACGAGTCAGAATAAGCATTCTTTGCTCCTTGAAATATTAAAAGAGTCGGGTCTCTAGGTATTCCCCGCTATTGTCCATCACACACCGTGAAAACGTAAAGCAATGACATTCACCTAAAGCATTGATGCCATCAAGGCAATAATTCTAATTATTTACAAGCAAAATATAACACTACCGGCAACATATTAACAATGCTGCAACAGATTAAAGTTACCCCATTAAAATGGGGTAACTTCGCAGCAATTACAGTTTCGAATCAACCCATTGTTCGACACTTTCCATCGCTGTTAGTAATGCGCTTACGTCAGTACCTCCAGCCATCGCCATGTCTGGTCGACCGCCACCTTTACCGCCTACTTGCTGAGCAACATAGGATACCAAATCACCTGCTTTAATTTTAGCAGTCAAATCATTAGTCACACCAACAATTATACTGACTTTATCACCACTTGTGGTTGAAAGCACGATAATCGCCGATTTCAGCTGATTTTTTAGATCATCGACCATTGTTCTCAATAGTTTAGGATCAGTATCGCTTAATTGACTAACTAATAGTTTGATACCTTTAACATCTTTCGCTTTACTACCTAGTGAAGCACTTTCTTGAGAGGCTTGCTGATCTTTTAATTGCAAAATCTCTTTTTCAAGATTTCGTGACTTTTCCAATGCAGCTTTAACTTTCTCAACTAGGCTATTTGCATCACCTTTTAATAGATGAGCAATAGCAGAAAGTTGTTCTGATTGAGCATGTAAGTGCTCCATTGCAGTTGCGCCAGTTGTCGCTTCGATACGACGAACCCCAGCAGCGGTACCTGACTCACTTAAGATACTGAATAAACCAATATCCCCTGTGCGGCTAGCATGTGTACCACCACATAATTCGATGGAGAAATCCCCCATACTCAGAACACGTACTCGCTCTTCATATTTTTCACCGAATAATGCCATAGCCCCTTTCGCTTTCGCACCCTCTAAATCCATCAACTCAGTTTCAATTTCTGAGTTTTGACGGATCTGCGCGTTCACAATATCTTCCACTTGACGCAGTTGCTGATGTGTCATCGCTTCAAAATGAGAGAAGTCAAAACGGAGATACTTGTCATTCACCAACGAGCCTTTTTGAGAAACGTGCTCGCCTAAGACTTGGCGTAATGCGGCATGTAATAAGTGAGTCGCCGAGTGGTTTAGGCGAATAGCATTACGTCTTTCACTATTGACTATAGCCGCAATTCGATGGTTAACAACTAATGAGCCAGATTCAACTTTACCTACATGACCAATTGCTTGACCATATTTTTGAGTATCAGTAACCGTAAAGTTAGCGCTGTCATTTTTAAGAACACCAGTATCACCAACTTGACCGCCTGATTCTGCGTAGAATGCGGTTTTATCTAAAATGACTAAACCTTCATCTCCCGCTTGCAGGGAATCAACTGGCTGACCATCTTTATATAATGCAGTGATAGTCGCTTGCTGTTCATCATGCTGATAGCCTGAGAATTCACTGTGTTTGTCAACTTTAATCAGTGCGTTATAGTCTGCGCCAAAGCCGCTTGATTCTCTCGCACGACGACGCTGATCTTCCATTGCACGCTCAAAGCCTTCTTCATCCACTTTAAGATTGCGCTCGCGACAAACATCAGCCGTTAAATCTAGCGGGAATCCATAAGTATCATAGAGACGGAATGCCGTTTCACCGTCTAGCGTATCGCCTTTCAGTGTTACCAGCTCGTCATCTAATAATTGCAGACCACGTTCTAAAGTACGCGCAAACTGTTCTTCTTCCGTTTTTAATACTTTCTCAACTAAAGCTTGTTGACGCTGTAGCTCTTCCGCAGCAGGTCCCATCACTTTAATTAAGGTAGAAACTAATTTATAGAAGAACGTTTCTTTCGCGCCCAGCATGTACCCATGACGTACCGCACGACGAATAATACGACGTAAAACGTAACCACGACCTTCGTTTGATGGAATGACACCATCACTCACTAAGAATGCGCATGAACGAATATGGTCAGCAATAACGCGCAGAGATTTGTTGGACAAGTCAGTTGCACCTGTCACTTCTGCTGCTGCAGCAATCAGTTCACGGAAAATATCGATTTCATAGTTCGAATTTACGTGTTGCAGAACCGCAGAAATACGTTCCAGCCCCATACCTGTATCTACAGAAGGTTTTGGTAGTGGTTCCATGGTACCGTCAGATTGACGGTTGAACTGCATAAAGACGAGGTTCCAGATTTCAATATAGCGGTCGCCATCTTCTTCTGGACTTCCTGGAGGGCCACCCCAGATGTGATCGCCATGGTCAAAGAAAATTTCGGTACATGGTCCGCAAGGCCCAGTGTCACCCATCTGCCAGAAGTTGTCAGAGGCGTAAGGAGCACCTTTGTTGTCACCGATACGAATAATACGTTCAACAGGAACACCAATTTCTTTGTTCCAAATATCGTAAGCTTCATCGTCAGTCGCGTATACAGTAACCCACAGTTTTTCTTTTGGCAGGTTAAACCATTGTTCGCTGGTTAAAAGTTCCCATGCAAAGCGAATAGCGTCGTGCTTAAAGTAATCACCGAAGCTAAAGTTACCTAACATTTCAAAGAATGTGTGGTGGCGAGCTGTATAGCCCACGTTTTCTAAGTCGTTATGTTTACCACCTGCACGTACACAACGTTGTGCGGTTGTCGCTCGGGAATATGCTCGTTTATCCAGACCAAGAAATACATCTTTGAACTGGTTCATCCCTGCGTTAGTGAACAATAGTGTTGGGTCATTATTTGGCACTAGCGAACTGCTGGCTACCACCTGATGACCTTTCGTATGGAAAAAGTCGAGAAACGCTTGACGGATCTCAGCGGTGCTTTTACTCATATTTATCCCGATATCAAGCTGGAAACAGAATTACGAATTGTTGAGATGGAATGTAGCATCACCTCTAATCAACTCTCCGATTAAAAAGTGACTGATAAGATAAAGTCTCTTTGTATAGAAGTAAAATATAGATACATCCATTCGCGGCTTTCATTGTAAAGCGTCTGAATATTTTCTGAAAGTATGTTTATACCTCTGGCTAGGGTATTTTTCCACAGAAAAACTGTTCAATAAACTATTATTGTGATAGGCAGATACAAAAAAGCGCCAATCAATTAAGAATGGCGCTTTTGATATCAGCTTATTTCAACAAGTTAGCGTTGAATTAAAATTCTTCTGGAACTTCTTCTTCATCAGAATCACTGATGAAATCAGTTGCTGCACTGTTAAATTCACCTGTGTGGTTTAATAATAAATCACGCAGCTTTTTATCAATTTCTTGTGCAACTTCAGGGTGTTCTTTCAGGTAAGTTGTCGAGTTCGCTTTACCTTGACCAATTTTGTCGCCGTTATAGCTGTACCAAGCACCCGCTTTTTCAATCAGCTTATGTTTAACACCTAAGTCAATCAGCTCACCGAAGGTATTGATACCTTCACCATAAAGGATTTGGAATTCAGCTTGTTTAAATGGCGCTGCAACTTTGTTTTTCACAACTTTAACGCGAGTTTCGCTACCAACAATTTCTTCACCGTTTTTCACTGCACCAATACGGCGGATATCTAAACGGACAGAAGCATAGAATTTCAGTGCGTTACCACCAGTCGTAGTTTCTGGGTTACCAAACATCACACCAATCTTCATACGGATCTGGTTGATGAAAATCAGCAAGGTATTTGAGTTTTTCAGGTTACCCGCTAATTTACGCATTGCTTGACTCATCATACGCGCCGCAAGGCCCATATGAGAATCACCAATTTCGCCTTCAATTTCAGCTTTTGGTGTTAATGCTGCAACGGAGTCAACGATGATCACGTCTACTGCACCAGAGCGAGTTAATGCATCACAGATTTCTAACGCTTGCTCACCAGTATCTGGTTGGGAACACAGGAGATTATCAATATCAACGCCTAATTTTTTCGCATAGATAGGGTCAAGTGCGTGCTCAGCATCAATAAATGCACACGTTTTACCACTACGTTGTGCTGCGGCAATAACTTGCAAAGTTAATGTCGTTTTACCGGAAGATTCAGGTCCGTAGATTTCAACAATACGCCCTAATGGCAAACCACCCGCACCTAAAGCAATGTCAAGAGATAAAGAGCCTGTTGAAATGGTTTCAACATCCATTGTGCGGTCTTCACCAAGACGCATAATGGAGCCTTTACCGAATTGCTTTTCGATTTGACCTAATGCCGCAGCAAGTGCTTTTTGTTTGTTTTCATCAATAGCCATGTTCACTCCCTAAGGCAATGGTGGTAACCATTGCGAATAAAACGATTGAATTCGATTTGTTGGAACTAAGTATACTGTATAATCATACAGTATCAAGAAAATTTTTCAGATATTAACTGTAAAAGCGTTTCCAGCGAATAACCTGTTGATTGTAAACGAACTTGATACCTATCACCTTCGAATATCTGATGACGAGTCACAACATCCACAGTACCATTGGCCTGCTTTAATGCAAAACCAAACCAAACTGTCCCGACAGGTTTATCTTCACTCCCGCCGCCCGGTCCAGCAATTCCGCTGACTGACATTGCAAAGTCTGCTTGAGCTTCATTTAATGCGCCAAGTGCCATTTCCTGAACCACTTGCTGACTGACTGCACCAAAACGCGTTAATGAGTCATTCGTTACCCCAATCATTTGATGCTTGGCTTCATTACTGTAAGTTACAAACCCACGGTTAAAATAAGCTGAGCTGCCTGCGATATCCGTCAACACTTTGGCAATCCATCCACCAGTACAGGATTCTGCCGCCGTCACTGTTTTATCAAGTTGCAGTAAACGCTGTCCTAACTGAATACTTAATATTTCGAGTTGCTTCTCATCTATCATTTGGCTATTCACCATTATGCTGTTTTTTTACGAGCGCGATCCCAAATCCACAGCCCTGCAATCGCGATAGCAAACACTACACCAAAACCGACACCCACGCTCACGACTGAGAACCCAACCTTTATCGCCAGAGAATATAACCCTAGCATTAATAGCATGGCGCTGTTTTCACCGAGATTTTGTACTGCGATGGCATTACCTGCCCCGACTGTTTCTTTACCTTTCTCTTGGAGCAAAGCATTCAGTGGAACTACAAATAACCCACCAAAAATCCCTAATATCATCAATATAAAATATGAAGGAATAATATTGGTTTGCAGTGACAAGAAAACCACCATAACCCCAATCACGATCCCTGCGGGAATACAGCGGTAAACCGTTTTTAAGGTAATAAATTTCGCCGCTAACCCTGCCCCCACCACAATACCAACTGCAACCATCGCATTCAAAATGGTCGGGGTTGTATTATCTTGCAAGCCAAGAGCCACGGGCACCCATGCCACCAGCAAGAAACGTAATGTCACCCCTGCGCCCCAAAACATGCTGGTACCCACAAGGGAGAATCGGCTTTCTTGGTTTGCCCATAAAATACGACAGGCGGAGAAAAAATCCACCAGCAACAGTTTGAAATTCCATCCTGTTCCTGGTCTTGCAGCCGCTAAATGTGGAATAAAAAAGTTTACAATGACCGCTAGCGCATACAGTAAAGAGCAGGTTCCCAACGCCAATAATAGGTTAATGTCAGAGAGCATGCCGCCCACCACAGAGCCCACTAAAATCGCGGCGATCGTTGAGGCTTCCATTAAACCGTTAGCTTTGACTAAGTTATCGCCGCCAGTCAACTCGCCTAAAATACCGTATTTTGCAGGGGAATATGCCGCAGCACCGACACCGACTAACCCATAGCATAGGAATGGATTAACCCCTAAACAGATCCCCAATGCTCCAACAAATTTAAATATGTTGGAAAACAGCATCACGCGACCTTTTGAGAATCTATCCGCTATTTGCCCCACAAATGGTGCTAGTACAATATAGGTGAAAACAAACACCATTTGTAGAATTGGGTGGCTCCATTCTGGGTAAAATTCCGCTTTTAGCTGCGCTAATATCGCGAATAATAAAGCATTATCTGCAAACGCAGAAAGAAACTGAGATGCCAGAACGGCCTTCATCCCTGTGCTCATCAGTGGCGTGTTTGGTGTGCTCTCCTGCATATTATTCCCCTGTTAACGCCATCTGTTTTAATGTCACGAAATCCGTTTTTCCACTGCCTAATACTGGTAAGGCTTTAACCCAGCGGATATCCCGCGGAACCGCCAATTCGGTTAAACCCTTACTTTTCGCTGCAGCAGATAATGCGCCCCGGTCAAGATCCTTATCTGTGGTAAATAGCACCAACGCTTCGCCTTTACTACTGTCGGGTTTAGTCACAACTCCGTGGTCGCAACTTGGCGAAATCTCAGCCACCATTTGTTCAATGCTTTCAAGAGATACCATTTCGCCAGCGAGTTTAGCAAATCGCTTCACTCGTCCTTTAATAGTGCAGAAGTTTTTATTGTCTAACTCAACAATATCCCCTGTGTCATACCAGCCTGGCTCTATCTCGCCCTGAGCATTCTCGGCTTTTGGCTCTTCTAACACACCCGGCGCTTCAACTCGTAAATAGCCCTTCATAATATTCGGGCCTTTCAGCTGAAGTTTTCCGCCGTGCTCAATGCCCGGCAATGGGATAATACGGGCTTCCATACAGGGTAAAATCTGTCCTACAGAGCCGTCTTTCGCCGCCATAGGGACATTAATAGAGACAATCGGCGCACACTCAGTCACCCCGTAGCCTTCAAGAATGCGAATACCAAATTTTTCGTACCAAATTTTCTTGGTTTTATCCGACAGTTTTTCGGCTCCCGCGACAACATAGCGTACTCTTGCAAAATCATACGGATGGGCAAAACGTGCGTAATTACCTAAGAATGTTGAGGTTCCAAACAGAACGGTACAATTTCGGTCATACACTAACTCAGGAATAATTCGGTAATGTAATGGGCTTGGGTATAGGAAAACACGGCTACCCGAAAACAGTGGAATAAATAACCCAACCGTTAATCCAAATGCATGGAATAGCGGAAGCGATGACATAAAACGGTCACGCGGCGTAAAGTCGGCAATGGTTTTTATCTGTTCAACGTTCGCCATTAAGCTTCGATGACTATGTACTACGCCTTTTGGCGTTCCTTCAGAGCCAGAGGTAAACAATACAATAGCTTCATCATCCACATTTCGAGGAATAATCGCATTACGTGGTGAAAATAAGTGCTTAGCAATCCACCATTTATCTTGGAAAGTGACAGTATCTTTTAAATCTTCGAGGTAAATCCACGTGGCTTCAGGTACTTGCTCAGGAATATGGGTCAGCTTCCCTTTTTCCAAAAATTGTCTTGAGGTGAAAACCACTTTCGCCGTCGACGCTTTCAGCGCATTACTGATCCCATGACTCCCCGCAGTGTAATTCAGCATCGCAGGCACTCGCCCACGCATTAAACAACCGAAAATTGCTGCCGCGGTCACTGTCGCATTGGGTAGCAATAACCCTACACGCTCATTTTCATGGGTATAGCGTTCGATAATTCGTCCAACACCAAGGGATTTTTTTAGTAATCCTTGATAGCTATCCTCTTTAAAGGCGATATCTTCAATACAGCGAGAACGACGTCCATAACGCTCAATACTATCAATAAAGGCTTCGACTAATGTCATTTGCGGGCGGCTTGCCATACGTGCCGCTTTCATGATTTGGTAAAGATGTTCTCCCGCTAGTGCTCGGCGCTCAACCGCACGAGGTGCATCCGGCATAGGAATGGCTTCAGCAGGTAGGATATGTAACTTGATTTTCGGGAACCACTTTAACGGGATAACCCCTTTTAAGCGCCCAAAATAACTTCGCTCAGCACCATCAATACGAATAGGGACAATTTTTGCCCCTGATTTAGCAGCGACGAAAGCAGCGCCTTCATAGATCTTCATTAAAGAGCCATGAACAGAAATGCGGCCTTCTGGGAAAATAACGATGGGGCGACCTTTGTCCACTTCACGAACAAGGTGTCTGAGACCTAATGGATTTTTTGGATCTAATGCAACAACATCGGCATAAGGCTTAAGACGCTTGATCATCTTAGGCGTCGCCACCGTGCTATACACAGCAAATACAGGTCTTACTGGTAAGAATAGCGCAATCAACACACCATCAAGAAAAGAGACATGGTTTGGCGTAATGATACATTTGTCTTGATTGAACTCATTTGGGTTGCCAATGACTTCGACACGAAACAAAAACTTCAGTACTTTTTTTATTATCTTTGCCAACATAATGATTCCCTTTCTTATGATGATAATTTTATCTATTGATTAACAATTAGATACTACAATAATTATCTCGATACCCATGCACCTCATTAAGGGGTTTATTCCTAAAGGTACTGGTATACCTAATATTTATCTCAAATTTGCGATCTGGTTAATGATAGCATCAATGGATTGATTGGCATCAATAACGTGGTGCGCAGTCGATAAATAGATAGGATCACGCTGCTCCATTACCTCTTCAATTTCTTCAAGCAGTGATTTTCCGGTTAAGCTCGGTCGCTGTTCTGCTTGAGGCTCTGCCGCCAGCCGCTGTGCGAGAGTTTCTGGGGTTGAACGTAAATAAATAACCGTTCCATTATCTCGCATAACCTGCTGATTCTCAGAGGCTAAAATAATCCCGCCCCCTGTTGAAACAATCGCTTTTTGTGGTTCGATTGAAGCAAGAATTTGGCTTTCAAGCTGACGAAAATAGTTCCAACCTTGTTGCTTGACAATGTCAGCGATGCTCATTCCTGCATGTTCAAAAATAAGTTTGTCAGTGTCAATAAACTGGTAACCCGTTTTTTCCGCGAGTTTCTTACCAATTGTTGTTTTTCCTGAGCCTCTAGGCCCAATAATGTAGAACATCTATATTCATCCCATCATCATGATTACTATGATAAATTTGCCATACACATGCTTCTAGCGGGTTAGCCTAAATGGCGAATAGCCTAAAAAATAAAGCCACACGCAGTGTGGCTCGAAATTATTATGATTAAATTATGGTCGACTTAAAAAATCACCGTAACCAATCCATTTATAAGTAGTCAGAGCATCTAACCCCATAGGTCCACGGGAATGGAGTTTTTGGGTACTCACAGCCACTTCCGCACCGAGTCCAAACTGTCCACCATCGGTAAAACGGGTGCTGGCATTCACGTATACCGCAGCTGAATCCACACGCTGTACAAAGTAATCCGCTTGGCGAATAGATTCCGTTAAGATGGCGTCAGAATGCGCGGTACCATAATGGCGAATATGCTCGATAGCGGCATCAATCCCTGAAACAATTTCAACGTTCAAGTCCAAAGATAACCATTCATCAACTAAGTTTTCCGCTTGAACAGGCACCACTTTAGCCACACCATCTTTCAAGAATGCCATTGCTTTTTCGCTGGCATGTAATGTCACTTGCTGCTGAGCCATTTTCTCACTTAAACGCGGTAAGAAACTCGCTGCAATATTTTCATGAACCAACAGTGTTTCCAATGAATTACATGCGCTTGGGCGCTGAACTTTAGCATTAGTAATGACACTTAGTGCCTTATCAAAATCCACAGAGTCATCTACAAAAGTATGGCAAACACCAATTCCGCCAGTGATCACCGGGATCGTGGATTGTTCACGACATAGTTTATGTAACCCTGCACCACCGCGAGGGATCAGCATATCCACATAGCGATCCAATTTTAACAATTGGGTCACTAATTCACGATCCGGATTATTGATTGCCTGTACTGCATTGGCTGGCAGCCCGCTATTTTTCAGCGCTTGCTGAATAACCTCTACCACCGCAAGATTGGTATTATGCGTCTCTTTTCCACCACGCAGAATGACCGCATTTCCCGTTTTTAAACATAAAGAAGCGACATCCACAGTGACATTAGGACGAGCTTCATAGATAACTCCAATGACCCCTAACGGAACACGGCGACGTTGTAAATTTAACCCGCTATCTAACTCGCTACCATCAAGGACTTGCCCTACCGGATCAGCCAGTTGGCACACTTTTCTGACGTCATCCGCGATACTTTTTAAGCGCGCTTGGGTCAGCAATAAACGATCTTGTAATGCCTCACTCATACCGCTTTGTTGAGCTTGAGCCATATCCAGCTGATTAGCCGCTAAAATACTGGCACTCTTTTGCTCTAAGAGGTCAGCAATTTGCTCAAGCGCACTATTTTTTTGTTTGGTATTAAATTGAGCCAACTGCCATGACGCTTCGCGCGCCGCTTTACCCATTTGTTCTAACATAATTAACTCACTATCATATCGTCGCGATGAACGGCTACTGAGCCATGTTCATAGCCAAGGATTTTACCAATATCTTGGGAATGGTGACCGGCAATCATTCTGAGCGCATCACTATTATAGTGGCTTACGCCATGTGCCAAATCTTTACCTGCCATATTGCGAATACGGATCACTGCGCCACGGGAGAAATCGCCTTCAATTTTCTTAATGCCTTTTGGCAATAACGAACTACCTTTTTCAGTGATGGCTAATTGTGCGCCGTCATCAATGTAAACATCGCCCGCCGCTGGCGCCCCAAAAATCCAGCGTTTACGGTTTTCCATTGGATTTTTCTGCCCATAAAAACGAGTTCCTACAGGGATATTTTCAATCACTGAATTGATGACATCTGGTTTATTTCCCGCTGCAATGAATACGTCAATCCCAGCACGGCCTGCAACATCTGCCGCCTGTAATTTTGTTGCCATTCCACCAGTGCCTAAGCCCGTTACACTATCCCCTGCCATACGGCGTAAATCATCATTAATACCGTGAACTTCAGGGATTAATTTTGCGTTCGGATTACTGCGAGGATCCGCGTCATACAGGCCTTCAATATCGGTTAATAACAGTAATTTATCTGCATCACCAAGAATGGCAGCAAGTGCGGATAGGTTATCGTTATCCCCTACTTTAATTTCTGCCGTCGCCACTGCATCATTTTCATTAATCACCGGAATAATGCCGTTATCTAACAGCGCTTGCAGTGTGTCTCGCGCATTTAAAAAACGTTCGCGATCTTCAAGATCTGCACGCGTTAATAGCATTTGTCCAATGTGGATCCCATAGATGGAAAAAAGCCTTTCCCATAATTGGATTAAACGACTTTGACCGACCGCCGCCAGCAGCTGTTTAGATGCAATGGTGGCCGGCAGTTCGGGGTAATTGAGATGTTCACGCCCTGCGGCAATTGCGCCAGACGTGACAATAATAATTCGGTGACCTTTTTCATATTGCTGCGCACACTGTCTAACCAACTCAACAATGTGAGCTTGATTTAAACGACGTGAACCCCCTGTTAAGACACTTGTGCCAAGTTTGACCACGAGTGTTTGGCTATTTTTCATCATTTTTCTGCCATTAGGATTAATAAATACAAAGTGGGTATCAGTTTTATCAGGAGATGCGCGTTATGCCAACAGGCATAACGCAAAATTAAACAAAAGTTGGTTTAAAACAATTTTATGCGCTTAATTCCAGCTTTAATTCTGTCATTAAGGGGGATGGGAACAAGCTTAACTCTAGGGCAGATAATTGCTGGGTAAGGCGTTGATGGAAGGCATGCAGGTTCTTTTCGACGGCTTCCGTCGTTGCGGCATCTTTCAAGGTTTTTGCTTGCCAACTTCCCTGATTGTTGTAGATCCCTAACTTGTAAGCAAATTCGAAGCCTTAATCCATAGGGGCTAGTTCTAACCACCATCCCCAAAACTCACGTTTTTCAGGCGCGATATTCGCATTAACACAGACAACCAAGCTATCAAAAAAGTAGCAGTTTTTGATAGATTGTTGCTCACGTAAATAAGGCCCTATCGCAGCAAATTTCTTTAAAAATTTTCCATTTGTGTAATCAGTCGGTAACGCCATATTAAGGATCTCCTTCTTGGGAAGATCCCTTTTTAGCAAATGTTAAAAAATAAGCAAGCTATTCAATACAATTATAATATTTTACTTTCTAACCATTTGGTTGTATCTGACATTGATCGCTCGAAAGCCTCTAATATAGGGCTACTCGGCAACGTCAACAAATGACTATCCATAGACGAACGAGCGATTAAGTCTGAATCAGCTTTCGGACTGTAGGGATCATTTTTAAAACATACTGACATCATCGGGACTTGGTTACGGCGACCTAACAAACCTTGATTACGCAGTGAATAGCAGCTGAGTTCATGGCGTAATGATTGACCATCAACTTGATAAACCCCTAAGCGGCTAGCAAAAACATCCAGCACCATACGGGGGATATCTTTTTGGTATTTTTCTTCATGCAATAGGCTATGAACGATAGGACCAATCACCGCTACTGCTTTGATTTTATCTGGGCACATATACGCTAAACGAACAGCGATATTCGCGCCAAAACGGATCCCTGTGATGGCAAATCGTGTGTGGTCAATCCATGGAATGGTGTCGAGCTGGCGAACTATCTGTTCATGCAACGTGCTGGTTTCTTGCGAAAGGCTGTATTTACTGGAATAACCGATAGATGGCATATCCAGCGTTAACATCGCAATCCCTCGAGGCTCTAAATACTCTCTAAAGTAGCGGCTGTAATCTGTCTGTAGGCTATCAAGCATGCCACAAACCATCACGGTTGGGTAAGGACCTTGAACATTCGATGGTATGTGTAAAAAGCCACAGACTTCTTTACCACCATCGACTTTGAATGGGATTTTTTTCAATTGGTACTGTGAGAATTTTGCCGCGCTATCATAAGCCTTACAGGCTAATACAATCGCTTGATCCGCCAGTTCATCCCCTTTAATAAACGGGTAAGCCGCAATGCTGTATAAGTTAGCGGCACGCAGCCACGCATCACACGCTTCCTGACCTTTTTCAAATTCTAAGGCTTTTTGCTGCCAGCGCATGGCTTGATTAGACCATTCAAAACACCAATTACCACGGCGATTGCCAATGACAGTATCAAGCCATTCATCACGGCTGCGTTTAGCATCTGAGATGGCAATACGGCTTAAAACTTCTTCAATTTCAATCGCATCAATACCACGCCAAATCCACATTAACCGGTTGAGAGTACGATACCAATGATTATGTGAAGAGCCACTTAATACACTGTGGTTCTCTAATTGGGACAAAGTATGAGAGGAATAAGAAACCAACGTTGATGTTTCAACTTGTCTAACGCGAGGTTTAAAAAGTTTTTCGGATAAATTTTGCTGAGTCATGTGGGTTCCCTACTTTTACCTATTAAATCTGTCACATAAACAAAAAGGGAGTGCATTTCGCACTCCCCTCTATCATATCGTGTTTAGCTCAAATCACTTAGGTAATAATGTGTTGTTTTTATCAAACAACCCTATCACGGCTAAACAGATTTAAATTATTTCGTTCGGACTACTTATCTTGTTCGCACAGAGGATCGATAAACACAACGCCCATATCCCAAGGCTGTTCAATCCAAGTGTTTTGTGGGATATCAACCACATAATCATCCACTAATGGGCGACCTGCTGGTTTTGCAAAGATAGTCACGAAGTGTGCTTTTGGATACATGTCGCGGATAGCTTTCGCTGTGCCACCAGTATCCACTAAATCGTCAATCACGATAAAGCCTTCACCATCGCCTTCAGCGCGTTTGATTACATTCAATTCGCGTTGGTTATCATGGTCATAGCTAGAGATACAAACGGTGTCAACATGACGAATACCCAGCTCACGCGCTAACAGTGCGCCAGGGACTAAACCACCACGGCTAACTGCGATGATACCAGTCCATTGTTTTGCTGGTAATAAACGTTGTGCGAGTTTACGGGCATGTATTTGCAACATATCCCACGTTACGACATATTTTTCGCTCATAAAATTCGGGTCCCGAAGGTGAGTAAAACAGAAATGTGTCTTGCGGAAAAAAGGTTGCGCGAGATTATAGTGATTTGACGCAGGAAAAACCAGCGAAACCATCCCACTAAATGAATTATTCTTATTAACGCTCTCCATTATTCGATAGAAAGTGTTATGCTGAATCAATACTTAAAACCGCTTAAAACCTGAGTTATTACACTTAAGTGCAATCTTAAATTAAGCGACCAACGCCGTCAGTCGATTGTTTTGGGTGTAAGCCAATCCCCAGCTTGAAATATGACGGAAAGATTACGATCAAAGTGTCAAGGAGAAGAACGTGTCACAATTATCAACGCTAAAACCACAACCACTGTGGGATATTTTCGCTAAAATCTGCTCCATTCCTCACCCATCAAAACACGAAGAAGCTTTAGCCGCCCACATCATGGAGTGGTCTAAAGGGAAAGGTTTTCACGTTGAGCGCGACCAAGTTGGTAATATCTTAATCCGTAAACCGGCGACAAAAGGCTACGAAAACCGCAAGCCTGTTGTACTGCAAGCTCACTTAGACATGGTGCCGCAAAAAAATAACGACACAGAGCACGATTTCACTAAAGATCCTATCCGCCCTTATATCAATGGTGAGTGGGTCACTGCTGAAGGTACAACATTAGGCGCAGATAACGGCATCGGTATGGCGTCCGCATTAGCAGTATTAGCGGATGACAGCGTTGAACACGGTCCACTGGAAGTGTTACTGACTATGACCGAAGAAACGGGCATGGACGGCGCTTTCGGTTTACAACCAAACTGGTTACAAGCTGATATTCTGATCAATACCGATTCAGAAGAAGAAGGCGAAATTTACATGGGTTGCGCAGGTGGTGTTGATTTCACTGCCACATTTGATTTAACCCGTGAAGCATTACCACAAGGTTATAAAACCTTCACCATGACCTTAAAAGGCCTTAAAGGCGGTCACTCTGGTGGCGATATTCACTTAGGTTTAGGTAATGCAAACAAACTGTTAGCGCGTTTCTTAGCGGGTCACGCTGAAGACTTGAGTTTAAAACTGCTGGAATTCACTGGCGGTACACTGCGTAATGCGATCCCACGCGAAGGCCATGCAACTTTCGCGGTACCAGCTGATAAAGTGGCTGAATTAACCGCGCTGAGAACTCGCTACGAGGGCATTCTGAAAAATGAATTAGCCGCAGTAGAACCTAACCTAGCTTTACTGTTAGATGAAACAACGAGTGACTTAAAAGCCCTGACGAATGATTGCCAACAGCGTTTAGTTTTCTTCCTAAACTCGGCACCAAGCGGCGTTATCCGTATGAGTGATGTGGTAAAAGGAGTTGTTGAAACTTCACTGAACGAAGGCGTTGTGAAGATGACTGAAGACAAAGCGGAAGTAATATTCTTAATCCGTTCACTGATCGATTCAGGTAAAAATTACGTCGTTAATATGCTGACATCACTGACAAAACTGGCGAAAGCTCAACACCGTGCTGAAGGTGGATACCCAGGTTGGCAACCAGATGCAGACTCACCAGTCATGCATATTGTTAGCGACACTTACCAAAAACTGTTTGGTAAAATTCCAAATATCATGGTTATCCATGCCGGTCTCGAGTGTGGTCTGTTTAAAAAGCCTTATCCATTAATGGATATGGTCTCCATTGGACCAACCATCCGTGGAGCACACTCACCAGATGAGCGCGTTCACATTGAGAGCGTGGGTCAATACTGGACACTGTTAACTGCTATCTTAAAAGCTATCCCAGTAAAAAACTAAGTAGGCTTTAAGCTATCAATATCAGGGTCATAAGCGACAGTTTATGACCCTATTGTTCTCATTCTTTAAACATAATAAAAACTATAAAAGTAATGAAAGCTGCCTTTCAATTTGTGGATTCTGCAATGTCACATGCAGACCAACTAACCTAACCCCCCGCCCTGCTCGTCGATTTTCCCAAGCCTGCTGTGCCAACCGAATAAGATCCTGCTTATCTATAATGGGATAAACATGCTCTTGCGTCGTTTGCTGAAAATCCTCAAATTTTAATTTCACTCCTTGGCGAGCAATACGCAGATCTGGCTTCACTTTCTCTAAGCGAAAATGTAGCTCATCGTATAAAGTATCGAGTAAAGGCAAACACTCTTCCCACTGATGAATATCTTTGGCGAGAGTGCGTTCTACCCCAACGGATTTACGTAAGCGTTCGGTATTTACTGCTCGTTCATCAATGCCATGACAGCGTTCCCACAGAGCTTGTCCAAATTTACCCATGCTTTTTACCAACGCCAGCATGTCATAGCGCTGAACATCCGCGCAGGTCAATAACCCCATATCCGCAAGTTTTTGCGCTGTCACTTTTCCAACGCCGGGGATCTTTTTTAATGGCAGCGTGGCAATAAATGCCGGTAATTCCTGTGGAGTGATCACAAATTGCCCATTGGGTTTATTCATATCAGAGGCAATTTTGGCGAGGAATTTAATCGGAGCAATTCCCGCAGAAGCTGTGAGTTGAAGTTCATCAAAAATTTGCTGGCGGATAGCCTCGGCGATAAGCGTGGCAGAGCCGTGAAGCTGCTGGCAATCAGTCACATCCAAATAGGCCTCATCTAAAGATAATGGCTCAATCAGATCGGTATAGCGGGCAAATATTTGGCGAATATGATGGGAAACGTCTTTATAAACCGCCATACGACCGGGTACGACTTTCAGGTGAGGGCATAATTTCAACGCCAATGCCGTCGACATTGCACTGTGAACACCGTAGCGTCTCGCTTCATAATTTGCAGTGCTCAATACGCCACGTCGGTCTGCACTTCCCCCGACAGCCAGTGGAATATTGCGTAATTTTGGGTCATCACGCATCTCTATCGCTGCAAAAAAGCAATCCATATCAATATGAATAATTTTACGCATGATAGCCGCCCCAACCAATAATTACTGAATAAATATACAGTGGTTTTATTAGCTATGCAACCTTATTCATCTGATTGAAATGTATTCCTGAAATACTGTAAATAACCGAAAAAGTAAAAAGTTACTCCTAATTTATAGGCGCATTGCTTACAAAACGGATGAAACATATTACAACAACCACTCGGTCAATCTCATGTTAGTTCATTGAATTTTCTATTATTATGGATTATACAAATGCAAATTATATCAACGTCAGTGTTAAAAAAATCCGCTACGATAGGCTTACTACTTTTGGTTAGCCAATCCGCTTTCGCATTAATGCCGCAGATTGTAGCGCACCGCGCAGGTACCGCAGATGCCCCTGAAAATACCCTTTATGCTATAGAACAAGCCAAAAGCAATAAAGCTGATGCAATTTGGTTAACTGTTCAGCTCAGTAAAGATAATCAATTAGTCCTTTATCGTCCGAGTGATTTAAATGCTTTAACGGATAAAAGTGGCGTTATTTCTGATTATTCCGCCAAACAATTAAGCCAGATAAATGCGGCGTATAAATTTAATCAGAAAAATAACCAGCAACTACCTACTTCGCAAACCACTATCGTCACACTAGAAGATGTTTTAAAAAAATACCCCGATACGATTTTTTATATCGACTTAAAATCTCCTGATGCAGACCCTAATACTCAAGCTCAAGCTATTTTGGCATTATTAAATAAAACCAACGCGTTTAACCAAGTGCGTTTTTATTCCACTAACGATGCATTTTTAAAAGCGCTTAAGCCACTTTCCTCTAAACTGCAACTATTTGAAAGCCGAGATGAAACTCGCACCATGCTGGCAAACAGCGTAATGAGCCATCAATGTATGCTTGATAATGATAAATCTGCAACCCGTTGGTATGGTTTTGAGCTGCATCATAAAGTTGAAGTCGTTGAGAAATATACCCTTGGTGAAGCGCGTTCACCAGCAACACTCTCATGGGATAAAGAAGCTATCGACTGCTTTAGAAAAAATGGCAACGCTTACATCATTGTATTTGGTGTAAATAGTGACAGTGATTATCAACTGGCTAAAGAAATTGGTGCTGATGCCGTTATGGTTGACTCACCAAAAGCTTTCAAAAAATAAAGACTAATTATTAAGCTACTTTATTTTGATAATGATTTATTCGATTTAAGTAGCTTATTTTTATTACTCATCTTTTCTATCCATACATTCCCCTATCTTATCTTTCCTTCTTTTTTAATAGTAAATAACATTCAATATTAATTACTTAGTAAAGTATCGATGCCAAAATAAGTAAATACATTTAAACACTTATTCATAAGGAATTTAACATGGCGATATCAAAAGGCTTGCTTTCTATCGAGAACCTATGGAATGAAGACTTAAAAAAGGTGGAAATTTCTTTCAAAAACAATGCGAATGAGTATGGAAATGTTTTTATTTTTTATAATCTTATGAATGGAAAAAAATTAAGTGATATCACAGAGTTCACTTTTTCTTCAACCGAACAGAGCTATTGGATGGGAGTAATCACAACAAAATCAGGAGAAAAATGGAGTAGCATCGCTGACTTAGCATGCAAGCTCAATGAGAAAGATAATGGCAAAGTCACTCTCAGTTTCAAGGGAAATACGCGACACATGTTTGTTCACTACCCTGTTTCCACATCATGCTCGACTTCATTACATAAAATTTAGTTTGCAATGAAATACATCACTATTTTTATCAAAATAACCTTAAAATAAAAAACCCTAGCAGCTCATTAAAGCAACTAGGGTTAATATTCACAACAGAGTAAAAATTACAAAATGCGGTTTTTCTCTAGCATTTTTTTGCGCGCTTCTTCCCGTGCCATACGCTTTTTACGCGCATCGCAAGGCTCAGGGCAGTCACAAACTTTCTCTACCCCAATGCTACTTAAACCGCCGCAACTGCCTTGGATACTTTTCCGCTTAATAATATACCCAAGGGACATACCTAAAAACGCCAACAAAAATAAGGCAAAGGCTGCAAGAAAAACATTCAACATTCTGCTTTCCTCCTTTTACTGTTTTTTCTGTAAAAATGGCTCGAATGCTTTAGTGTAACGCTCTTCGAAGCCTTTATCTGTCTTCACAATCATAAAAACAGGAATATTCATCTTTTCAGCAAGTGCAAGACCCGCATCTGGTCCCATCACATTAAAACCTGTAGATAATCCATCCGCACTCATGCAATCGTCGGCTAATACGGTAATTGAGACTAAATTGTGGGAAATTGGCTTACCTGTTTTTGGGTCAATTGTGTGTGAGAAATGCACACCATTTTGTTCAAAATAGTTACGATAACCCCCTGAAGTGGCGATAGATAAATCTCCCGGCTCGATAATCTCCTGTGCCGTTTGACTCACACCATCCGTTGCAGGTTTTTCAATCGCAATACGCCATGGTGTATCTTTGCCATTTTTACCTTTTGTACGGACTTCGCCACCAATATCAACCATATAATCCTTGATACCGATGGACTCTAAATATTCCGCCACCACATCAACACCATAACCTTTAGCAATGGAAGATAAATCAACATACAGCTCAGGAATGGTTTTAATTAAGTTGTTGTCTTGTACAGAGAGTTTATCGATACCCACCCATGCACGACGTTTTTCAAGCTCCTCATCTGTAGGTGCTTTTGTGACTCTCCCCTCTGGACCGAACCCCCATAAATTAACCAGTGGACCAACGGTGACATCCAAACCGCCATCCGTTAATTTATTAATCTCAATGGCTTTACTGACCACTTTTGCCGTCGCGGCAGAAACAGGGAATGGCACATTAACTTCATTGGATTGATTGAAACGACTTAATTCGGAACCAGGGCGATAAGTCGACATTTGGTCGTTCACTTCTTCCAAACGCTTGTCGATTTCGGCTTGGATAGCTTCCGATGAAGGCTCTGAAGAGTCTGTCACGAACTTAACAGAATAATAGGTTCCCATGGTTTGTCCCTGAAGATTCTTTTGTTCAGGTCCACCACATGCGGTAAGAAGAAGAGTGGCTGCGAATAGCAGCACAGGAGCAAATACTTTTCTGTTTAGCATAAATTTTCTCAGCGTTAATTGTAAGCGCCCACTAGAGAAAGAGTAGGTGCTGAGACGTCTAACAAACTCAACATTCACAAATCTAGAGAATACTCACGTTTAAAAATTGAATTGCCTATTTGGCGATTCACAGTTTACAACCAAAAAGAGGAAAAAAACCCATTTTTTCCTCTTTTTAATCAACAAGCGCCCAGTTTCCTGAGCGCTTAATAGATAATTCACAGTAACTAATCAGCCACCAAAATCATCCAGTAAGATGTTTTCGTCCTCAACACCAAGGTCTTTTAACATCTTAATGACTGCGGCGTTCATGACAGGAGGCCCACACATGTAGAACTCACAATCTTCTGGCGCAGGGTGATTTTTGAGGTAGTTTTCATACAGGACATTATGAATAAATCCTGTGTAACCGTCCCAATTATCTTCTGGCAAAGCGTCAGAAAGTGCAACATTCCATGTAAAGTTGTCATGCTCTGCGGCTAATTGGTCGAAATCTTCGGTATAGAACATTTCACGTTTAGAACGCGCACCATACCAGAAACTGATTTTACGCTTAGAATCTAAACGACGTAATTGGTCGAAAATGTGGGAACGCATCGGCGCCATACCCGCACCACCACCGATAAAGATCATTTCCGCATCAGTTTCTTTTGCGAAGAACTCACCAAACGGACCAGAGATAGTGACTTTATCTCCCGGTTTCAGTGACCAAATATACGATGACATAATTCCCGGCGGTACATCGGGATTACGCGGAGGTGGCGTTGCAATACGCACGTTCAGCATAATAATACCGCGCTCTTCTGGATAGTTTGCCATTGAGTAAGCACGTACTGTTTCTTCTTTGACATCAGAAACATAGCGGAACAGATTGAATTTGTCCCAATCTTCACGGTATTCCTCAGGCACATCAAAATCTGAGTACTTCACCACATGAGGCGGGCATTCAATTTGAATAAAACCACCCGCACGGAATGGAACCACTTCGCCCTCAGGAATTTTTAACTTCAGCTCTTTAATGAACGTTGCTTTGTTATCATTGGAGATAACTTCGCATTCCCATTTTTTCACGCCAAAAATTTCTTCAGGTAATTCAATTTTCAAATCTTGTTTTACGTTAACCTGACATGCCAGACGGCAACCTTCTTTCGCTTCACGTTTATTGATGTGTGAAAGCTCAGTTGGCAGGATGTCACCACCGCCCTCTTTGATTTTCACACGGCACTGACCACATGAACCACCGCCACCACAGGCAGAAGAAACAAAGATACCCTGGTTTGCTAACATACCTAACAGCTTATCGCCTGCTGGAGCATCAAAGCTCTTCTCAGGATCGCCGTTGACTTCAACTTTAATGTTCCCTGTATTGACCAACTTGGACTTTGCAAACAGGATCAGGCCTGTCAGCGCCAAGACAATCAGGGTAAACATAACTACGCCTAGAATAATAATATCCATGAATTCTTCTCGCCTTTATAGCTGCACACCGGAGAAGGACATAAAGCCCAATGCCATCAAACCGGTCGTGACAAAGGTGATGCCTAACCCTTTAAGACCCGCTGGAATGTCTGAATACTTCATCTTTTCACGAATCGCGGCCATTAAGACAATCGCTAACATCCAACCAATACCGGAACCAAAGCCATAAACAATGGATTCAGTGAAGTTGTAGTCACGCTGAGCCATGAAAGATACACCACCAAAGATTGCACAGTTTACGGTGATCAACGGTAAGAAGATCCCCAATGCGTTGTACAGTGATGGGAAGTAACGATCTAAAATCATTTCCAGAATTTGAACCAGTGCCGCGATAACACCGATAAAGGTAATGAAGTTGAGGAATGAGAGATCCACACCTTCAACTAGCGCGCCGTCACGTAACACTAAGTTGTACACTAAGTTGTTCGCAGGGACGGAGATACCAAGCACCACAGTTACCGCAATACCCAGTCCAAAAGCAGTTTTTACGTTCTTCGATACCGCAAGGAATGTACACATCCCTAAGAAGAAAGCTAACGCCATGTTTTCGATGAAAATGGCTTTTACAAACAAGCTAATATAATGTTCCATGCTCTTAATCCTTCTCTACCTGAGCTGGTTTCAGAGTACGTAGACCCCAAATCAGCATACCGATGATAAAGAATGCACTTGGCGCTAACAGGAATAAGCCGTTTGGCATGTACCAACCACCATTTTGCAGTGATTCAAATACCGTAATACCAAACAGTTTACCGGAACCAAATAGCTCACGTAGGAAGCCAACCAGTACCAGAATCACACCGTAACCAAGACCGTTACCGATACCATCCATAAAACTTTCGATTGGTGGTGCTTTCATCGCATACGCTTCAGCACGCCCCATCACGATACAGTTGGTGATAATCAAACCAACGAATACGGAAAGTTGTTTCGAGATTTCATAGGCATAGGCACGTAAGATTTGGTCAACCACAATTACCAATGATGCAATAATTGCCATTTGAACAATAATACGAACACTGCTTGGAATGTAATTTCTAATTAATGAGATAAAAAAGTTAGAGAACGCGGTAACTAGCGTTACGGCGATGGTCATAACCAATGCAGTTTCAAGTTTAGTGGTCACCGCTAATGCAGAGCACACACCCAAAACCTGCAATGCAATTGGGTTATTATCTAACAATGGTCCTAGTAGGACGCGTTTTACTTCTTTAGAATCAGCCATTATTCAGCGCTCCTTCACGAACTTTTTTCAGGAACGGACCAAAACCGTTATCGCCTAGCCAGAAATCAAACATATGTTGAATACCGTTTGAAGTCAGCGTTGCACCTGAAAGACCATCGATACCAAATGGGTTATCGGTGGCACCACCACGCACGATTTTGATTGCAGGGATACCCTGCTCATTGAACAGTTTTTTACCCGGCCACTGCGCTTTCCATTGTGGGTTGTCAACTTCACCACCCAGACCCGGCGTTTCACCATGCGCATAGTAGGTAATACCGCGAGAGGTTACACCATCGATATCCACGGCGATAAAGGCATACATTACTGACCATAATCCTGAACCATAAACTGGCAGAATCACTTGGGTCACTTTCCCTTGTTCATCTTTAACCAGATAAATTTCAGCGCTATTGGCACGACGGCGAATTTTCGCAATGTCTTCTTCTGGGGATAGTGCGATGCTGGTCTCTTCGCTACGCAGTTCGCTGTTTAAGTCAAAACGACTTACGCTGTTAGATAGTTCATTCGTTTTGAAATTCAGCAATTTAGGCTCGATACGCTCGCCATACACTTTTTGAATTTCTTCAGCGCTCATTTTAGGTTGCAGCAGACCTGCAACACTTAAAATATTACGCTGAGTATCTAACATCATTTGTTCTTGTTGCTGAGGTTTCAGACCAACCGCAGCACCGGCAACGACGACGGAACAGACTAAGCAGAGAATGAAAACAACGATAAACGTTCTGCCGACGCCATCTTTATTTACTGGTTTATCATTAGCCACGGGCTTTTCTCCGTTTAATATTTGCTTGAACGACCATATAGTCAAACAGAGGAGCAAACAGGTTGGCGAACAGGATTGCGAGCATCATCCCTTCAGGGTATGCAGGGTTCACAACCCGAACAAGTACGCACATTACGCCGATCAAAATCCCGTAAGCCCATTTACCTTTATCGGTAAAGGAAGCGGAAACAGGGTCTGTCGCCATAAAAATCATACCGAAGGCAAATCCGCCTAAAACCATGTGCCACCACCATGGCATAGCAAATAGTGGGTTGGTGTCTGAACCGATAAAGTTGAACAGGTAAGACATGGCAATCATACCCAGCATCACACCCGCCACGATGCGCCAAGAGGCGATACGGAAGAAGATGATAAATGCGCCACCGATGAAGATCATCAGGGTAGAAACTTCACCAATTGAACCCGGCATGTTACCTAAGAAAGCTTGCATCCAAGTGATTGGCTCGCCAGTTACTGTGTTTACCAGTGAACTCACACCACCCGTCGCCCATTGTGATAGAGGCGTTGCACCCGAGAATCCATCAGCCGCAGTCCAAACTAAGTCACCTGAAATTTGTGCAGGGTAAGCAAAGAAAAGGAAAGCACGACCCGCTAATGCAGGGTTAAGGAAGTTACGACCTGTACCACCGAAAATCTCTTTTGCAACAACCACACCAAAGGTGATACCGAGCGCCGCTTGCCATAATGGAATGGTAGGCGGAACAATCAGCGCAAATAAGATAGAGGAGATAAAGAAGCCTTCGTTGATTTCATGACCACGGATCATGGCAAACAACACTTCCCAGAAACCACCGACCAAGAATACCACTAAGTAAATTGGCAGGAAGTAAATCGCACCTAGCAGCATTTTGCTGCCCCAGCCGGCATCCGGTGCTAAAGAAGCACCTAATAATTGCGCTAGAGAATAGTGCCAATCACTCGCTAAAACTTGTTGCAGTTCAGCGCCACTGTATAAGTGATGCAGCGCGGGAATAGCTTGGTTACCGACATTATACATACCCCAGAACATCGCTGGGAAAACAGCAAGCCAGACTAAAATCATCATGCGCTTGAGATCGATAGTATCGCGTACGTGTGAGCGACCTTTTGTCACCGTGCCCGGTGTATAGAAAACTGTCGCAACAGCTTCATACAATGGATAGAATTTTGCTAATTTTCCACCGGGTTCAAATTGGTGCTCATATTTTTCAAATAAATTTTTCAGACCCATGGAATTACCCTTCTAGCTCAATCTTGGTCAGGACATCACGTAGTACTGGACCATATTCATACTTAGCTGGACACACATAGGTGCACAGTCCCAAGTCTTCTTCATCGAGTTCCAGACAACCCAGTTCCTGAGAAGTATCGGTGTCCCCTGCAAGCAGATCACGCAGTAAGTGGGTGATCATAATATCGAGAGGCATTACACGCTCATAGTTACCAATTGGTACCATTGAACGCTCACCGCCATTCATCGTCGTGGTAAAATTGAAGCGTTTATTCTTCAAGAAATGCCCGATGGTGGTACGCGTGATAGTGAACTTGTTCACTCCTGGCATAATCCATCCAAACAGCTCTTTTTCACGACCTTCCGCTAATACAGAAACTTGGTTATGGAAACGACCAAGATAATGATGAGCATCATCACAAGTCACGCCCCACAGCACAGAACCAGAAATAATGCGGTTCTCACCTGCTTTGAGCTGACCTTTGGTTAATTCGTAGATATCTGCGCCAAGGCGAGTGCGTAGCAAGCGAGGTTTCTCAACTTGCGGACCTGCGACAGAGACAACGCGATCAGTATAAAGATGACCAGTGGTAAATAATTTACCGATAGCAATCACATCTTGGTAATTGAGGCTCCACACTTTTTTGCTAATGCTAACAGGCTCAAGGAAATGAATATGAGTCCCTGCTAAACCCGCTGGATGTGGCCCTGCAAATTGTGTGTATGTGATTTGTGCATTAGCAGCTTGTTTTGGAAGCTCGCCCGCACCATGACAAACATGCACCTTGCCTTCAGTCAGTCGGCTCAAAACGATGAGACCGTCAGTAAAGGCTTGTGCATTTTCACCAATAATAATCGAAGGATCAGCAGCAAGAGGATTAGTGTCAATTGCAGTCACAAAAATCGCTGCGGGGGATGAACCTGGCTCCGGAGAACGGCTAAATGGGCGCGTTCTTAAAGCAGTCCATAAACCGGATCTTAAAAGATTTTGTTCAACCTGCTCTTTCGTCAGTGATGGGAGTTGGTCAGTAGAATAAGACTCGAAAGTCTCTTGTTCGTCACCATCGATTTCGATAATAACAGACTGAAGTACACGACGCTCACCACGATGAATAGCAATAATTTTACCGCAGGCTGGGCTCGTAAATACCACGCCAGGATTCTTTTTATCTTCAAAAAGAACCTGCCCTTTTTTTACACGCTCACCTTCTTTAACCAGCATCGAAGGACGCATTCCGACATATTCTTCACCTAGCACAGCTACGTGTTGAATTTTCGGGCCGTCTTCTATCACTTGGGCTGGCTCACCTGCTATTGGAAGGTTAAGGCCTTTTTTAATTTTAATCATAAGATCTGCACAAGTTTATCAGTTAAACCCTAAGCTAACGATTCAGCAATGAATGATAGCGACTCAATAATAAAAATAACTCAAGTTGCTTACGCCACTCGAGTAAGTAAATCTAACAATATTGCTACACTTTCTCTTCTTCTGCCGAGGTCAATTTTATCAGTTCCCTCGACCTCTGTCCGGTTATAGAAGTGACCTAGTTCAAGCAAATTGCAATAAAATTTAAAATTTTGTTGCAACAATTCGTAAATACCTACATGTTGGCTCACATTTATCGAGCATCGATTAATTTATAGTCAATAATGATTCATTAGAAAATTATTAACTTGATATATTAAATTTTGTTCCATTCGTCTAAAATATGCTGAATTTGGTCCATTTTTAATCAGCTTATTTTTCAACATTTGGCTTAATTATGCATATAAGTAAAACCATTGGTGTTTATTTACTCTTCACATTTGCAGCGTCTGCATTTGCTCAAGAAGAAAACACATTATTCTCCCTTAATAGTAAGCCAACTGCTCAGCCTGATTCACCGATATTTATTCAAATATTTAAGCAAGAGGGTGTGCTTGAGCTCTACCAAAAAACAGCCGTAGGAAAGTATAAATTAGTCAAAACCTACCCTATCTGTAAGTTTTCTGGTGGACTAGGTCCTAAAAAGATAGAAGGTGACTTGAAAAGCCCTGAGGGGTTTTATCAGATCACGCGCTCACAACTCAATCCAAATAGTCGATATTACCGATCTATCAATCTTGGATTTCCTAATGAGTTCGATAAGACGCAGGGGTATTCTGGTAACTATCTGATGATTCACGGTAGCTGTGTGTCTGTCGGATGTTATGCAATGACAGATAAATCCATGGGGGAAATTTATCAAACCGTGGAACAAGCACTTCAAAATGGTCAACCTGCCGTTGATGTGAGCATTTATCCATTTCGCATGACTAAAATGAATATGCTGCGTTATCGCAATTCAACGCATTATGCTTTCTGGAAACAGCTTCAACCTGCTTATGATTATTTTGAGCGAACCGGCAAACCTGCTGAAATATCAGTAACATTAGGTAAATATCATGTTAACAGCATGCCAGAAACGCCCACTAAGTTATTGGGATCTAAATCACAGTATGCGTTGGCCACGGTCGAATAGCACAAATTCACCGGGTTCAATTTTTTGCCACGTCTCGTTACCTGTTAAGGGAGCCGTGGCAATAACTGAAACAATATCACTTGGCGTTGTGCACTGTTGGAAGTCAATCTCGATGTCCTGATCCAACAGTTTCGCTTTACCAAACGGTGCCCTACGCGTGATCCAATGCAGCTTTGTTGAGCTAAACGCCATCAAATATTGCCCATCGGATAACAACATATTAAATACCCCTTTTTCACGCAGTTGCTGCGCAAGAGTGCCAATAAAACGGAAAACAGCTTTCCAGTTTGTTGGTTTTCTTGGATATTTTTGATTCAGTTGATGTAAAATCCAGCAAAATGCCCATTCACTATCAGTTTCACCAATTGGTCGATAGTGTCCCGTCTTTAATGAACGAAACCCTTTCAATTGCCCATTATGCGCATAAGTCCAGTTTCGTCCCCATAATTCCCGCGTAAACGGATGGGTATTCACCAGTGAAACATCCCCTCGGTTCGCCTGACGAATGTGCGCCACAATGCTTTCTGATTTGATGGGGTATTCCTGCACAAAACGCGCCACAGGGGAGACAAAACTCGGTTGAGGATCTTTAAATGTGCGACAACCTAATCCTTCGTAAAACGTGATCCCCCATCCATCTTTATGTGGGCCAGTCTGCCCACCACGGGAAATCAGTCCACTTAGGCTAAACGTAATATCGGTTGGTACATTGGCACTCATGCCAAGCAACTCACACATTTAAAGTCTCCTGCTACTAAAAATGGTTACTTAACCATCTCTTTTTCAATTAATTGGATCAAAATATGGATCACTTTGATGTGGATCTCTTGGATACGATCTGCGTAACCAAAATGCGGAACGCGAATTTCAATATCCGCGCTTCCAGCCATTTTTCCGCCATCTTTCCCTGTCAGGGTGATGACTTTCATGCCTTTCGCACGTGCCGCTTCAATCGCTTTAATAATATTACCAGAGTTACCTGAGGTAGAAATGCCAAGCAGCACATCACCTTTTTGCCCTACCGCTTCCACAAAGCGAGAGAAAACAAATTCATAACCAAAGTCATTACTCACGCAAGAAATATGACTAACATCGGAGATAGCGATCGCTGGGTAGCCAGGACGGTTTTCACGATAGCGTCCAGTTAACTCTTCCGCAAAGTGCATTGCATCGCAGTGAGAGCCACCATTACCGCAAGAGAGAACTTTACCACCCGCTTTAAAAGAGTCCGCCAGCAACACTGCTGCTTTCTCAATTGCTTGCAGATTTGCATCATCACTTAAAAATTTTGATAGCGTATCTGCCGCTTCAGTCAGCTCACCACGGATCAAGTCTTGGTACATGAGTTTCCCCTTAATTTTCACGAATGCTTGATGGAGATAATTACGTCTTTATAGGTAATTTATCTTTGATTTCTCGATTGTTGCACAGGGTACATTTTGTTTCTACTTTTGATTGTACCGTATGGGGTATGGTTGACGAAATCTCCAGCAGTGCGCTTCTGGTCTGAGGCTAGCTAAATGCAGGCTATTTTTTCATCCGCTGTCCCTTTACAAAGGCAACTGATGATTTTGTGAGCCAAGTTGTAATTAAGATGTAAATATCTTGCTAATTGTTTATTACCAGATATAGATTAATAAAACAAACAGGTCAGACCTCTTACAAGTAGACAGGAGCTTCAACTATGATCCTTCTCAGTATTGTTTTATTTATTGCGTTAATCGGCGTGCTGAGCTACCACAAAAGCTCACTCATTCTGAGCACCGTTATATTACTGGCTTATACCGCAGCCATGGGAGCTGCTAATGTCTGGAGCTACTGGATGCTGTTGCCCGTCGCTCTGGTTTTACTGCCATTTGTCATCACGCCAATTCGCCAATCACTGTTTTCATCAAAAGCGATGACAATGTTCCAGAAAGTGATGCCACCGATGTCTAGCACAGAAAAAGAAGCGATTGATGCTGGAACCACTTGGTGGGAAGGTGACCTGTTCCGTGGGGCACCAAATTGGAACAAACTTCATAACTACCCAAAACCACAACTCACCGCAGAAGAACAAGCGTTTATTGATGGTCCAGTGGAAACTGTTTGTGGCATGGTGAATGACTTTGAAGTCAGTCATGAACTCGCAGATTTACCGCCAGAAGTCTGGCAATATCTACGCGATCACCGTTTCTTCGCCATGATCATCAAAAAAGAGTATGGTGGATTAGAATTTTCAGCCTACGCCCAATCTCAAGTCCTGCAAAAATTAGCGGGTGTTTCCGGTATCCTTGCTATCACTGTGGGTGTTCCAAACTCATTAGGTCCGGGTGAATTACTGCAACATTATGGTACCGATGAGCAAAAAAATCGTTATTTACCAGGCTTAGCTACTGGTGAAGAGATCCCATGCTTTGCATTAACTAGCCCTGAGGCGGGTTCTGATGCAGGTGCCATTCCTGATGCTGGTGTTGTCTGTATGGGCGAATGGCAAGGCGAACAAGTTTTAGGTATGCGCTTAACTTGGAACAAACGCTATATCACCCTTGCGCCAATCGCCACTGTATTAGGCTTAGCCTTTAAATTAACTGACCCAGATAAGCTACTGGGTGGCGAGAAAAATCTCGGTATTACCTGCGCTCTGATCCCAACGAACACCCCAGGTGTTGAAATTGGTCATCGTCACTTCCCATTAAATATACCATTTATGAATGGTCCAACTCGCGGGAAAGATATTTTCGTACCTATCGATTACATTATCGGTGGTCCGCAAATGGCGGGACAAGGTTGGAGAATGCTGGTGGAATGTCTGTCTGTTGGACGTGGGATCACATTGCCATCCAACTCAACAGGTAGCTTGAAGAGTGTCGCAATGGCAACAGGGGCTTATGCTTATATCCGTCGTCAGTTCAAACTTCCTATCGGAAAAATGGAAGGTATTGAAGAGCCTCTAGCCCGTATTGCAGGTAATGCCTATTTAATGGATGCCGCAGCAACTCTAATTACCTCCGGTATTATGCTGGGCGAAAAACCAGCAGTGCTCTCCGCCATTGTGAAATACCACTGTACTCACCGTGGTCAACGTTCAATTATCGATGCGATGGATATCACGGGTGGTAAAGGCATCTGTTTAGGAAGTTCCAACTTCGTTGCCAGATCCTACCAAGGCGCACCTATCGCCATTACCGTTGAAGGCGCCAACATTTTAACGCGTAGCATGATCATCTTTGGACAAGGCGCCATTCGCTGCCATCCTTACGTTCTCGAAGAAATGGCGGCAGCTCAAGACAATAACCTGAATAAGTTTGATAAAGCGGTATTCGGTCATATTGGTCATGTGATCAGTAATAAGTGCCGCAGTTTCTGGTTAGGTTTAACCAATGGGCGCGGCAGCAGCGCACCAACTAAAGATGAAACTCGCCGTTATTACCAAATGCTTAACCGCCAAAGTGCTAATTTAGCCCTACTCTCTGATGTGTCGATGGGCGTTCTAGGTGGTAGCTTAAAACGTCGTGAGCGTATCTCTGCTCGTCTTGGGGATATTCTGAGCCATCTGTATCTTGCTTCTGCAACGTTAAAACGTTATGAAGATGAAGGTCGCCAAAAAGCGGATTTACCGCTGGTGAAATGGGCCCTTGAAGATTGTCTGTATCAATCAGAAAAAGCGATGGACGATTTACTGAAAAACTTCCCAAATCGCTTTATTGCTGGCGCATTGCGTATTGTTCTGTTCCCGACAGGTCGTGCAATGTCGATGCCATCTGACCGACTGGATCACAAGCTGGCGCAGCTAATGATGGAGCCATCGGAAACACGCGACAGAATTGGACGTGGTCAATTCCTAACCCCTGTAGAGAACAACCCGCACGGCTTAGTGAACCAAGCTCTGTATGACATTATTGCCGCAGAGCCAATCTTTGAACGTATCTGCCGCTTAACAGAACGCAAATTCAGTTTCACGCGTTTAGATAAGTTAGCCGACCAAATGTTGCCAGAAAACATTATCACCCAAGAAGAAGCAGATATTTTACGTAAAGCAGAAGCCAGCCGCTTACGTACTATTAATGTCGATGAGTTTGATTTCGATGATTTAGGTGTGGTTCCATCAAAAAAGCCACACACTGAGTCAGAGGATGAATCTCAGTCGAAAAAGAAAAAAGCGGCGTAATTAAGTTAACGCGCTAAAAATTGTCACTGTACTAAAAACAACAAGGGAGCCAATAGCTCCCTTGATTTATATTCATCTATTAATATGAATTAATTTACAGCTCTAAAGCTAATAATTCTTGAATAGTTTGACGGCGACGAATCAGCGTCGGTTTTCCGTCAATGAACATAACTTCTGGCAATAATGGGCGGCTATTATAGTTCGATGACATTGATGCGCCGTAAGCCCCTGTGTCATGGAAAACCAAATAATCGCCAACGTTGACTGCTGGCAGTAAACGCGTTTCCACCATCCCGCCTTCTAGCTGGGTAAACACATCCCCAGATTCACACAATGGACCCGCCACGATCGTCTCTTTTAATGGCTGATTGCCTAATGAACAAAAAACAGCGCTGCCACCGTCTGCTGGCAATACCGAAATATGGTGATAACTACCATACATCGCAGGGCGCATTAAATCGTTAAAACCGCTATCCACCAGCACATAATGGCGGCTGCCCATATCCTTAACCGCACGCACTTGTGCCAATAAAATACCCGACTCCGCCACTAAATAGCGCCCCGGCTCAATTTCTAATTCAATAGAGTGACCTAAGTGCTGCGCGATACGCTGGCGGGCGTTATCCCACAGGCTGTAATAGTGCTGAACATCAATGAGTTCATCCTGTTCGCGATAAGGCGTTGATAGACCACCACCCGCCGAGATAGCCTCAATATCCACGCCCGCAGACATCACCAGCTCCACCATAGAATCACACACATTAGCAAGATGCTGGTAGTCAACACCGGAGCCAATGTGCATGTGAATGCCCACTAACTTCAGGTTGTACTGTTGGATTTTCGCTAATGCTTCGGGTAAATCTTGGTGCCAAATCCCGTGCTTGCTGTTCTCTCCGCCCGTATTGGTTTTTTGGCTATGACCATGTCCAAAGCCCGGGTTAATACGCAGCCAAACTGGGTGACCGGCTTTATACTCACCAATCTGTTGTAGCATATCGATAGAGCCCGCATTCACAGGAATATCTAACTCTGTCACTTTCAGTAATGTTGCTGGATCTAACACATCCGCCGTAAATACGATTTCCGACTTTTCACGCCCCGGCTGAAAACCCGCCACTAACGCACGCTCAATTTCACCCAATGACACCGAATCCACTTTCACGCCCTGTTCACGCATCAGACGCAGAATATGAATGTTTGAACACGCTTTTTGAGCAAAACGAACGGTATCGAACACTTTTAATTGTTCAATACGGTCAATAATCACTTCACTATCATAAACCCAGACAGGCGTACCAAACTGCGCAGGCAGTGCACGTAAATGTTCAGGAGTGAGATACTGGCTGGTGGTGTTGGCGAATGTGGTCATCGGAACCTCGTTGGCAAGTTTTATTATAGTGAGTTCGATTATTAGACGAATAAGACGGGAAAAAAAATATCCTTTTTGCTAAAGTCTATTCATATTTGATATAGAAATACGAGAGGAGCAATCATGCAGGCAATTTCTTGGCGACATATTGAAATTTTTCGTGCGGTAATGACCACCCCCAACCTCACGGAAGCGGCAGCATTGCTAAATACCTCTCAGCCAACCATCAGCCGAGAACTGGCGCGACTCGAGCATTTATTACAGTTTAAATTATTCGATAGAGTCAAAGGTCGCCTACACCCTACGGCGCAAGGCTTGCGCTTTCATGAAGAAGTCGAACACTCCTATTATGGTTTGGAGCGTATTCGCAACTCAGCAGAAACTATTCGCCGCTTTGAACACGCCCAGATTTCCATTGCCTGCTTGCCTGCATTTGCACAATCTTTACTACCGCAAGTTTGCCAAGCCTTTATGGAAAATTACCCTGATGTGAACTTAACGGTGATCCCGCAAGAATCCCCCGTATTAGAAGAGTGGCTATCCGCCCAACGTTATGATGTGGGGCTAACTGAGCACTTACAAACCCCGCCGGGCACGGAACAATTGACTTTAGGTTCCTTAAATGAGGTTTGTGTACTACCCGTTGGGCACCCTTTTGAGCAGAAAAAGATCCTCACCCCACAAGATTTTCATCAACAGCGTTTTATTAGCCTGTCTCTGACAGATAGCTATCGGCAAATCATTGATACCATCTTTGCTGAGCATCAAGTGGAGCGCAAAATGGTGATGGAAACCCATTCCGCTTCCTCTATTTGCGCCATGACATTGAAAGGAATTGGAGTCTCTATCGTCAATCCCCTAACTGCATTGGATTTTTATCAGCAATCCGCAGGTAAACTGGTGATCCGCCCACTCAGTTTTTCAATCCCATTTACCGTCAGCTTAATTACACCGAACCACCGCCCATCTTCACAAATCACCCATATTTTCACTGAGCATTTACAACGCACCTTTACACAAATAGAGCATGACCTCACCTTAGCGCTGCGACATCAATGAGAGCCAGTGAGGTGAGGTTTTAAACCAATTGGCAAGGAAGTCGATCACGGCACGTAATGGCGTTGGCATATGCTGCCGACTGGTATAGACCCCGTAAATACCAAGGGGCATCGGTGTATAATCCGGTAACAACTGAACCAACGCCCCCGATTGCAAATAGCTCGCCACGGAATAGTAAGGTTGCATCGCTATACCCGCGCCATTTAATGTCGCTTCCATTAAAAATACGGATTCATTGGCACTTAAACGTCCATCGACTAATACCGTCGAGGTTTCACCCGCTTTTTCAAAACTCCACATGCTACGTCCAAAAAAGCTGTAAGTGAGGCACTCCATCAGAGCCAAATCTTCGGGTTTGGTGGGTAAATTTTTACCTTGTAGAAACTTCGGCGAAGCACAAATTACGGAATGGCAGGTCGATAACGGCTTGGCAATTAAATTCGGTTCTAACTGATTGGTGATACGGATAGCCAGATCGATACGCTCCTCGATTAAATTCACCGATTTATTCGAGATCTGCATATCAATCATCATATTGGGATACATCTGCAAAAACTCAGAAATGGCTAGAGACAACGCACTTTGAGCGATGGATTGGGAGCAGCTAATCCGCACCAAACCCGCTAACTCTTTCGTATCGTGCTTTTGCTCTACCGGAACGCTTAAAGAGATAGCATTTAGCTGCAATGATTGTTGATAAACCCCTTCCCCCGCTGACGTTAAACTTAAGCGCCGCGTGGTACGGTTAAGTAAGCGCACCCCTGCCCACTGTTCCATTTCAGCCAAATAGCGCGTCACCATTGCACGGGACATGTCCAATTTATCTGCCGCACCGCTGAGGCTACCTTGTTCTACAATAGTAATAAACACCTGCACCGCTTTGAGTCTATCCATATTATTTGACCGATTTATGCAACAAAGATGACCTAATTATGGCGTTTTTCTTACCTTAATTGCAATTTAATATACACACCAAGCCAAATCAGGCACACAACACGACTTAACATTAGGATAAGAAAATGAAACTATCGACTGTATTAACTGCAACCGCCTTTGCTACTGCCACACATTTTGCTCAGGCTACTACCTTAACTTTAGATGTTTATAACCCGGGCAATAACAGCGTGTTCCCTGTCTCCTCTGAAATTATCAGCGGCGATAAAGAAGTGGTTTTGATTGATGCACAATTCCAAAACAATGATGCCCAGCAGTTGGTCGATAAAATCAAAAAGCTGGATAAAAAGCTGACCACCATTTATATCAGTCACTCAGACCCAGACTACTATTTTGGTTTAGAAACACTGACTAAAGCCTTCCCTGATGCCAAAGTGGTTGCGACTCAACAAACCGTTGATGCGATTAACGCCACTAAAGATGGCAAACTGGCTTACTGGGGCGGCGTCTTAAAAAATGAAGCACCAAGCAAAGTTGTGGTGCCTGAAATTATCAAAACCAATCACTTCACTGTGGATGGTGAAACGTTAGAAATTAAAGGGTTAGATGGCGCATCACCAGACAGAAGCTACGTTTGGGTGCCTTCACTCAAAGCGGTTGTCGGGGGTGTCGTTGTTTCTGACAATATCCACGTTTGGGTTGCCGACACTCAAACCAAGCAATCGCGCCAAGATTGGCAACAAACGCTAGAAAGTATCAAAGCGCTAAAACCAAGTGTGGTTGTTCCGGGACACTTTACAGGTAAATCCAAAATGGATCTGGCGAGTGTGACCTTTACCCAAAAATATTTAACGGACTTTGAAAAAGCTAACAGCCAAAGTAAAGATTCCGCAGAACTTATCAAGAAAATGGAAACTCTCTACCCAAACTTGGATGATAAATCCAGCTTAGAATTAGGCGCTAAAGTGGTAAAAGGCGAAATGCAGTGGCCACAATAAGCCGCTGACAATAGAAAATAAAGACTGTCAATAACGGAGATAGCGACGATTAACCCGCTATTTTCCGTTAGCTTGTTTTTTTAACGACCAGCTTTTCAGCTATTCGAATAGAATGATAAAACAAAGAATTAGAGAGAATAAAAACCATGAACACAATTACCCTACATTATATTTATGACCCTTACTGTGGCTGGTGTTATGCCGCTGCGCCGTTAATTGCCATTGCTGCTAATCACCCAAATATTCACCTAGAATTGCACGGTGGCGGAATGCTTGCGGGTAGTGCACGCCTACACCTTGATGACCAATTCCGTCAATATATTTTGCAATCAGATAAACGCATTGCAGCAATGACGGGACAAGTTTTTGGTGATGACTACATCGCCATGTTACATCAGCCAAACGTCGTGATGGATTCCGCGCCACCACAAACCGCCATTTTGGCGGCAACAAAGCAAGGCAAAGGCGTTGAAATGCTTAAAGCGTTGCAGAAAGCTCACTACGTTTCAGGTCGCCAGATTAAACAGCCCGAAGTCTTAGCCGAAGTGGCGCAAGAAATTGGTTTAAATATTGACCAGTTCCAAAAAGATTATGCCCAATGTGCACAAACGGAAACCGACGCTCATATTGCACAAAGTAAGCAATTACTTGGGCAATCTGGCGCTTCTGGCTTCCCAACGCTACTGATCGAACAGCAAGGCAAATGGCTGCGCGTACCGCTGCAAAACTACCTTGGCGAGCCAGAAAAATGGCAGCAATTTTTAGACTCACTGGTGAAAGCTGCTAATTAGGATGCCAGCTAAGCAACAGCCAAAAACTGGCACTACCAATAATGGCGGGACCAAACGGAATGCTCCGCACGAATTTCTGTTTGCCTCGCCGTTCCTTTTTTTCTCGCCATGCGCGCCAAAGAAAATGCAGTAAACCTAAGCTCGCCGCAAGCCCCAGAAAATAGGGAAGATAGAATAGACCGAGCCACGTCGCACACGCGGTAATTAACTTAAAATCCCCTCTCCCCATTTGCGGTCGCCGACGAATTTTCTCTACTAACGTCGTAATAGCCACTAACCCAATGTAACTGAAGAGCAGCGCATAAATAGCGGATAACAAATTTCCCGCTGGCATTCCCCATTGAAACAACAGACCAAAAACTAATAACGGATAATTGAGGACATCTGGCAAATAACCTGTTTTTAAGTCGATTAAACCTAGTGGAATAACCAAGTTGAAAAACAGAAATAATAAAGCGAGAGCCGAAGGTGGATAACCAAGGAGCACAATCCCCGCGCCCAATATCCAATAACCTATCCATACCCAATTGACGTAAATGCTAATACCCGGTAAATCAAAATAACGGGCGGGAATTTCCCTTAGTAACCGAGTTGTCAGCCACGCTGACAAGAGGGACAATAATGTGACTAACGACATAGGTATTAAAAATCCATTTACGGCATCAATCATGGTGTTCTCCTTTTCCATGAGCGCTAAAGATGGGTTTACTAGACAAAGACAGGGCTTACTATACGGCGATGAATGCAGAAACCAACACTATAATTTCGTGGTTTTGGGTCGGTTTTATCGACAAATTTAGCGTGGATATGAGAGTGTGAAATGCAAGGCACAGACGAGCTAAAAAATCCCTCTTTTTAGTTATAAACTCAGTCCGTCCTCTTGTTTTTCGAGATTCTGCCCCCATATCCTGCATCAGTTATCTTAATTATTGGACTAAGGAAAAATCATGCGCGTTCCACGCATTTATCACCCAGAGCCACTCCAAATTAACACTACCATTTCGCTTTGTGATGATGCAGCCAACCATGTGGGTCGAGTTCTTCGCATGACAGCCGGACAACAGCTAGAATTATTTGATGGAAGCAACCATATATTCCGCGCTGAAATTACAGAAGCAACGAAAAAAAATGTGTTTGTCACTATCCAAGACAGCACATTGGATGACCGTGAATCCCCATTAGATATCCACCTTGGGCAAGTGATGTCCCGCGGTGAAAAAATGGAATTTACCATTCAAAAATCCGTTGAACTTGGCGTTAACACAATCACACCACTGCTTTCAGAACGTTGTGGCGTACGCCTTGATGGCGAGCGTTTAGAGAAAAAATTACAGCAGTGGCAAAAAATTGCCATTGCTGCCTGTGAGCAAAGTGGTCGCAACCGCATTCCTGAAATTCGCCCCGTTCAATCCCTTGAAGCGTGGTGTGCGGAAAATGACGGCGCGTTTAAAATTAATTTACACCCTCGGGCAAGTGAGAGCATCAACACGCTCCCCACTGATTTAAAGCACGTAAGATTACTGATAGGTCCAGAAGGTGGCTTATCTGCTGACGAAATTGCCATGACAGCCAATTATCAATTTACTGATATCCTGTTAGGGCCACGAGTATTACGAACTGAAACGACCGCGCTAACCGCTATAACGGCATTACAAGTGCGTTTAGGTGACTTGGGTTAAGGAGATAAAATGATCAAGCTCGGCATAGTAATGGATCCTATTTCATCCATTAAAATCAAGAAAGACACCAGTTTTGCAATGATGCTGGAAGCTGCACGCCGCGGTTATGAAATCCATTATATGGAGATGAACGACCTGTACCTGCACCAAGGTGAAGCCCGTGCGACCACAAAGATCGTGACGGTAGAAGAGAACCCAACCAAATGGTATGAGTTCCATTCAGAACAAGATATCGCCCTGAGCGACCTTGATGCCATTTTAATGCGAAAAGATCCGCCATTTGATACTGAATATATTTACGCGACTTACATTCTTGAGCGCGCAGAGCAAGCGGGCAGCTTGATTGTCAACAAGCCACAAAGCCTACGTGACTGTAACGAGAAGCTGTTTACGGCATGGTTCCCTGAGTTAACGCCAGATACCTTAGTCACTCGTAGCTCTGAAAAACTGCGTGAATTCCATAAAAAACACGGCGACGTGATTTTTAAACCGCTGGACGGTATGGGCGGCGCGTCTATTTTCCGTTTGAAGAAAGAAGACCCGAACGTTGGCGTTATCATCGAAACGTTAACGGAGCACAATTCCCGTTATTGCATGGCGCAAAACTTCTTACCTGCCATTAAAGAGGGTGACAAACGTGTGCTGGTGGTTGATGGTGAACCTGTGCCATATTGCCTCGCGCGTATTCCAGCACAAGGGGAAACCCGTGGAAACCTCGCAGCGGGTGGCCGTGGTGAAGCCCGTCCATTAACAGAAAGTGACTGGGCGATTGCTCGCGCTGTCGCACCGACCTTAAAAGAAAAAGGTCTGATTTTCGTGGGTCTGGATATTATCGGTGATCGCTTGACTGAAATTAACGTCACGAGCCCAACCTGCGCCCGTGAAATTGAAGCTGCATTTGATATCTCCATCACCGGTATGTTGATGGATGCGATTGAGCGCCGCCTGAAAAAATAATTTTTATGAAGGATCGTGTGTAAATAAAAACACATTATTTAAAAGGCAGCCTTTCGAGGTTGCCTTTGGTGTTATTTGCCATCACAGTAACAAGCTATCTTTATCATAACGAATAGGAACATAACCCCTGAGCTTGCCATTTATGAATTTACAGAATCATTTTTTAATTGCCATGCCTTCACTGACGGATCCTTATTTCGACCATTCCGTGGTGTATATCTGCGAACATAATGAAAATGGCGCAATGGGCCTCGTGATCAACAAGCCTATTGAAGATTTTTCTGTCGCAACCATGCTGAAAAAGCTGGAAATTGACGTGTCTGACAACACCAACACGCGAAACCTTGAAAAAATGGTAATTGCGGGCGGACCTGTTTCTGAAGAGCACGGGTTTATTATCCATACCCCTGTTGCAGGCTATGCGGCAAGTTTACGCCTCAATGACCATGTTATGGTAACAACCTCTAAAGATATTTTAGAAACATTAGGCAGTGAACAGCATCCCATGAATTCTTTAGTGACGCTCGGTTATTCAAGTTGGGAACCTGGGCAATTAGAAAATGAAATCATGGAAAATAGCTGGTTGACTGTTAAAGCGGATCCTAAACTGATTTTTGATACGCCGTTAAACGAACGTTGGAAAGCCGCAGGTAACCTTTTAGGCATCGACATTCATAATATCTCCATGCAAGCGGGGCATGCTTAATGTCAGCAAGAACTTTATTAGCGTTTGATTTTGGAACGAAAAGTATTGGTGTCGCTGTCGGTCAAGAGATCACCGGTACCGCTCGCGCATTAGCCTCATTAAAAGCCAGCGATGGCAGACCCGACTGGTCACAAATTGAAAAATTGCTCAAAGAGTGGCAACCGCAGCTGGTGATCGTTGGTCTTCCTTTAAATATGGATGGCACTGAGCAGCTCGTTACTAGCCAAGCACGTAATTTTGCCAATCGCATTCACGGGCGCTTTGGTGTGCAGGTTCAGCTACATGATGAAAGGTTGTCTACCGTAGAAGCGAAATCGGGACTGTTTGAGCAAGGTGGCTATCGCGCACTAAGTAAAGGCAAAGTGGATTCTGCCTCTGCGGTGGTGATTTTAGAAAGTTGGTTTGAACAAAATTACTAAAAGGCACATCTTTACGTTTATTTTCCCCATTCAGTTGCTGCAAAGGTGCCGTTCGCCCTTAATATGTTTTACACTAGGGTTAATTCTCACTATTCACCGAAAGCAACTGAAAAACGGTATTGAATAACATGACCATTCAAAAAAACCTATCTGATGTCACTGAGCGTATTCATCTTGCTGCAACCGAGTGTCACCGCTCCCCTCAAGATATTACCCTGTTAGCTGTGAGTAAAACCAAACCTTGTGAAGCCATTCTGGAAGCCATTGAGGCGGGTCAGCGCCAATTTGGTGAAAACTATGTGCAAGAAGGCGTGGAGAAAATCCAGCACTTTGCAGAAAGAACCGACTTAGTTTGGCACTTTATTGGCCCACTACAGTCAAATAAAAGTCGCTTAGTGGCAGAACATTTTGATTGGTTCCATACTTTAGATCGCGCCAAAATCGCTCAACGTATAAATGAGCAGCGCCCTCAAGATAAAGCGCCGCTGAATGTGCTGATCCAAATTAATATTAGCGATGAAAACAGCAAGTCTGGAATAACCCTTGAGGAAGTAAATGAGCTTGCGGCTCAAGTCGCCCAATTACCCAATTTAGTGTTACGTGGGTTAATGACCATTCCAGCCCCAGAAACCGATTATGAGCGCCAATGCGCAGCGTTTCGCCAAATGGAACAGGCATTCGAGCAGTTGAAAGCTAACTATCCGACTGTGGATACCTTATCCATGGGAATGACCGACGATATGCGCGCCGCAATCCACTGCGGGTCGACCCTTGTCCGCATCGGCACTGCAATTTTTGGCGCCCGTCAGTACCATAATTAATCTTTAGGAGAACAACATGCAACATCGCAAAATTGCCTTTATTGGCGCGGGAAATATGGCAAATGCCATTATTGCGGGTCTTGTGGCTCATGGCTATCCTGCATCGATGATCACCGTCTGTTCACCAACCCCTGTGCGTCGTGACAAAATGGCGCAAGACTACGGCATCATTAGCACTAATGATAATTTCACTGCCGCCCAACAAGCAGACGTGATTGTGCTTGCCGTCAAACCGCAAATGATGAAAGAGGTTTGTGAGCCATTACAGAAACTCACAAACTTAGAAAACAAGCTGATTTTAACCATCGCAGCGGGTATTCCTGCTGCTCGTTATAATGACTATTTCGCCCATTCACTGCGTTTAGTGCGCATTATGCCAAATACCCCATCATTGGTAGGCAAAGGCGTTAGTGGCTTGTTTGCTCAATCGAATGTTTCTGAAGATGATAAGCAATTTACTCAGCAATTGATGGAAAGCGTCGGTTCAACAACCTGGTGCACCAAAGAGAGCGAAATCAACAATATCATTGCGTTAACCGGTAGCTCCCCCGCTTACTTTTTCTTGTTTATGGAATCCATGCAGCAAAAAGCCGAGCAGCTTGGTTATGATGAAAAACAAGCTCGCGAGCTGGTTCTTAATGCCATTGAAGGCTCCGTGGCATTAGCGAAATCACAGGGAGATACCCCATTTTCAACCTTGCGTGAGCAAGTCACCTCTAAAGGCGGTACCACCGCAATGGCTTTAGAGCAATTTTACCAAGGTCATCTACCGCAAACCGTCGCCAACGCTATGCAAAGCGCGATTGACCGTGCGGAAGAAATGGAAAAACTTTTTTAATTTATTTTTTTGGGATAAGCCATGCAGACTATCGTTTTTGTTGTTACCACCCTGATTCAACTGTACATCTTTGTGCTTCTGCTCAGAGTATGGATGCAGTGCGTTCGCGCCGATTTCTATAACCCATTCTCTCAGTTTGTAGTTAAAGCCACTCAACCTATCGTGGGGCCTTTACGCCGCCTAATTCCATCTGTTGGCTCCATTGATACTGCAACCCTGCTGGTGGCGTTTGTACTAGCAATTGCTGACATTATCTTTGGCATGTGGGCAACCAATATGCTGCCGGCCATCGGTCTAACCTTACTGCCAATGGGATTAATTCTCTTACTGACTTATATCGGTAAATTGATTTTCTGGATGATTTTAATTCGCGCCATTTTAAGTTGGGTCAGCCAAGGTCGTAATCCTGTCGATTATTTACTGTTCCAATTAACTGAACCGTTAATGGCACCGATTCGTCGCATTATCCCAGCCATGGGCGGGTTAGATTTCTCTGCGATGATTGTGATGTTTATTTTGATCGCCCTGAACTACTTACGCGTTGATATCTCTTTAATGATTGACCCTGCGTTAACCGCCATGCTGTTCTCCGTCGGCATTATGTAAGGGAAGAGAGAAACAATGCAAAAAGTTGTATTAGCCACTGGTAACCCGGGCAAAGTTAATGAATTAGCGGATTTACTTCGCGAGTTTGGCATGGATATCGTCGCTCAAACCAGCCTTGGAGTTGAGTCCGCGGAAGAAACCGGATTAACCTTTATCGAGAACGCAATTTTAAAAGCTCGCCATGCTGCGGCACAAACAGGCTTACCCGCCATCGCTGATGATTCCGGTATTTCTGTTGATGCATTAGGCGGCGCGCCGGGGATTTACTCTGCGCGTTATGCGGGGGAAGATGCGACTGACCAACAAAACCTCGATAAGCTTCTCGATGCCATGAAAGATGTGCCGGATGAGCAGCGCCAAGCGCAATTTAACTGCGTGTTAGTCTATCTGCGTCATGCCGAAGACCCGACACCGTTAGTGTTTCATGGTCGCTGGCACGGAGTATTAACCCGTGAAGCGAAGGGGCAAGGTGGCTTTGGCTATGACCCAATTTTCTACGTGCCAGAATTAGGCTGTACGTCTGCAGAATTGACTAAAGCTGAAAAACAGGCGGTATCACACCGCGGTAAAGCCCTTGCGATGATGTTGGATGCCCTGAAAAATGCTTAAGCTTCCTCCATTAAGCCTGTATATCCACATTCCTTGGTGTGTACAAAAGTGTCCGTATTGTGATTTCAACTCACATACTCTTAAGGGGGAAATCCCTCAAACTGAGTATGTTGAGCATTTACTTAGCGATCTTGATAAGGACGTGGCGCTGATTGGCGTCCGTCCTGTCAAAACCATCTTTATTGGCGGCGGTACTCCGAGTTTATTAACCGCTGAATCCATGCAGATGTTGATGGATGGCGTTCGTCAGCGGGTGAATTTAGACCCTGAAGCGGAAGTCACCATGGAAGCCAACCCCGGCACCGTGGAAGCTGACCGCTTTGCAGGCTACCAAGCTGCGGGGATCAACCGCATTTCTATCGGCGTACAAAGTTTTGGCGATGATAAACTGATCATGTTGGGGCGTATTCATGGTCCCAACGAAGCCAAGCGTGCGGCTCTGCTCGCCACCAACTTAAATCTACGCAGCTTTAATTTGGATTTAATGCACGGCTTACCGTCACAAACTCGCGACGAAGGGCTATCGGATTTACGTCAAGCTATTGAACTCGCTCCGCCGCATCTTTCTTGGTACCAGCTAACCATTGAGCCGAACACACAGTTTGGTTCTCGCCCGCCACGTTTACCGGATGACGATACCCTATGGGATATCTACACCGAAGGGCATAAATTACTGACAGCAGCGGGTTATCAGCAATATGAGACTTCCGCCTATGCCAAAGCAGATTATCAGTGCGAACATAACCTTAACTATTGGCGGTTTGGGGATTACCTCGGTATCGGCTGTGGCGCACATGGCAAAATAACCTCAACTGATGGGCAGATTTTACGTACTGTCAAAACCAAGCACCCGCGGGGTTATATGGAAGGTCGTTATCTTGATAATCAATATAATGTCGAGAACGAAGACCGCCCATTCGAGTATTTTATGAACCGTTTCCGGTTACTTGAAGCGATGCCTCGCCGTGAATTTACTGAATATACCGGTCTGGCAGAGTCTGTGGTTCGCCCTGCTATCGATGAAGCCTTAGCCAAAGGCTATATCTCAGAAACCGCTGATGAATGGCAAATTACCGAACATGGAAAATTATTCTTAAACTCCCTTTTAGAGCTGTTTTTAGGGGAAGAATAATTTCTATTTCTCCATAAAAAAGCCAGCTTAATGCTGGCTTTTTCTTTTACTAAAGGTAATAAACAAGGGTAATAAACGAAAATAATAATCTATCGATTACAGTGCCTTGGTGACTGCATCGATTTGCTCAGTGAGGCTGACTAAACCGCCACCGGAGAGATACCACAGGTCAGATTGCAAATAGGTAATTTTGCCATCTTTATACGCTTTGGTTTCTTGGATGTTTTGGTCTTCAAATACCGTTTTTTCCAATTTACCTGCGCCAATCGCTTCACTGCGATCCACAATCAAAATCACATCAGGGTTCGCTTGTGCGATAGTTTTGGTATCTACCACACGGCGTTTGGATTTATCAGCATCCGCTTGAACAGGTAATTCAGCACGTTGCGCTTTTACCACATCGTAAACAACCGCTTGGTTATTTGGGATTAATTTGCCGTCATTGTGCAGTAAAACCAGCACTTTTTTATTGGATGCAGCCGCTTTTTTCTGGGCTTCTGCAATGGTTTTATCCAATTGAGCCAGTTGCTCGTCCACTGCTTTTTGGTCACCGTATAAATCGCCAATTAAACGAATGTTGGCTTTCACTGACTCAATATAATTTTTGCTGTCAGAGCCTAAATTCAGTGTCGGGGCAATTTTTGATAATGCATCGTAAGATTTACCTTGGCGACCCGTGATCACGATTAAATCGGGTTTCAATGCAGCGATCTCAGCTAAGTTTGGCTCTTTCATGCCACCTGCATTTTTGACTGTCGCAGGGATGCCCGCTTTTACATAAGCAGGTGCATTACCCATCGGCAGAGCGACAACCTTGTCCCCTAACCCCAGTTTTTGCATTGAGTCATAAATACCGAAATCAAACAGAACCACTTTTTGTGGTTTTTTCACCACTTCCGTTTCACCGGAAAGGTGTTTAACCGTGACTTTTTCAGCACCTTGTGCAGTGATTGCGTTTGGCGTAAATGCAGCAGATTCAGCACTCAGTGCGTAAGGCGCGGAGAATGACAGGATGGAAACCAGTACCGCTGGAATAAACTTTTTCATATGAATAACACCCATTTAGTCGTTAAGCCAAACCTGCATTCTAAGGAGAGTTACTCATAAGTCAATTAAATGATAATGATTCTTAGTATTGTTTTTATTTATGTTAATGCCGTCATGGTTTGTAGTTATGGCGGTATGGTTTGATGAGGCTTTTAATGTAAAAGGCAGTAATCAGTTTCCCTATTACTGCCTTTCATTACCAATGATAGCGTTGAAAACTCACCAAACTACCTGAATTATTTACTGTTAATTGAATTCAGTAAGCTAATGCGTTGTTGCTCTAATGAAGTGACTTTAGAACAGACTTGCTGACCAAACTGCTGAAAGCTATTTTCTTGGTTTTTCCATTCACTATCAATTTCTTGTTGTAACCCACCAAGGCTACCTAACATGCCTTGCAGCATTTTGTTGGTATCACCACCAGCAAGTAACTGTTTTCGCCCCATTTCATTGATACTGTCTTGTAAAATCCCACCTAAGCTTTCATTGACTAATTCACGCCCTGAAGTTTCCACTTTCTTGATGCCTTCATGGTGGAAAGCGTAGCCGTTTGAACGAGTTTCAATGATTTGGTTAATTTGACCGTTTAAATCTTTTTCAAGCTTAGTCAGGCGGTTGCGAATATTACTATCGCTGCCAATCACTTTAACCACCACTTTATCGAGAGATTTACGCGATGCCGCTAATTTCTCTTCAGATTCTTTTTTGATCCACGGTAAATCCTGACGAATAGCCGATTGATAACGCAGTGCTTGCTGCTGTTGCTCAGATGTCAGTGCAACTTTTTGGCCATTCAGAGTGACATCACCATTTGGGGTGATTTTTAAATCGCCACTGCGACCGACGACTTGGACATTATCAGGCGTCATAAAAATATCGTCTTTAGGGGTTACCGAGCAGTTGTAATCCGCCGCTTGGCTAGTGGCGCAGGCCAGTAATGAAAACGCAATTAAAGTACGGCGTAACATAAAATCTCCTCGTCGATTACCTCTATATTTATTGAGAGGTAATTAGAAAACAGAACGTCCAATTCGCTTAGATAAAAGCTCTAAGGCAGCACAACCCACCAAAGAGTTTCCGGCTGAATCTAATTCCGGTGACCATACTGCCACCGTAAATTGGTTAGGAACCACACACACAATACCGCCACCGACGCCTGATTTACCGGGCATTCCAATACGAAATGCAAACTCACCGGAACCATCGTACATACCACAAGTCATCATCAACGCATTGATTTGTCGAGATTGTAGCGGCGTGATAATTGGGTCTATCGAACAAGGCGACTCACCTTGATTCATTAAATAGGTAAAACACCTAGCCAGTTCGACACAATTCATACTTAGAGAACAATAATGAAAATAAGTTTCTAAAACCGTTAAAACATCATTATCAAAATTGCCAAAAGATTTCATTAAATACGCGATAGCTGCATTACGGCTCGCGTGTTCCATTTCTGAGCGAGCGACATTGATGTCGTAGCTAATGTCGGGTTCGCAAGCAAGTTTTCGGACAAACTCCAGCATCCGCTGTTTTGGTGCACTCAAACGAGATTGCAGCATGTCGGCAATCACAATCGCGCCAGCATTGATAAAGGGATTACGAGGAATACCTTTTTCCATCTCTATCTGAATCAATGAGTTGAACGGCAACCCTGATGGCTCTTTACCTACACGACTCCAAATTTCTTGCTCTTCGTAGCGCGTCATTGCCAAGGTTAAACTCAGAACCTTAGAAATGGATTGAACTGAGAAACGTTTTCTCGCATCTCCCGCTGTGAAAATATCGCCCTCTGCGGTATGAACCGCAATCCCCAAATGATGTGAAGGAATACCGCCAAGCGCCGGTATGTAGTCAGCCACCTTCCCTTGACCTATCAGGGGGCGGACTTGCTCCAAAATATCATGCAGTAATTGGTCAGAAAACTGGGTGCTCAAGTGTTTTGCTCCAGAATGGATTACTCTAGAAAACAAAGGCATCCAATTGGATGCCTTTATTAATAATCAAACTAGTTATTATTCCCACCAAACATCAAACAGTTCAGAAACAACAACGTCGTTCATCCCTTTTGATTTTAGCCAGTTTTCAACGATTTGACGGTGTTCTTCGGTGCATTTACCAATTTTCTGCAGGCAAACAATCCCTTCCCAGTTCATGTAGCCGCTAGCTTCAAATGCTAGGCCGTTTGGCTCGATAGCTTCAGCAATCAGTTGGTCAACGACGCTGTCCACTTCTTCGATTGGCGTGCCTTCTTTAAAGTTCCACTTAACAATGAAACCTAATTCTTGGAACTCGTCCAAACGCATTTTTTTACGTAAACGGCGACTACGTTGTTGTTTAGCCATGATTAAACCCTCTTAAACATTAAATCCCATACACCGTGCCCTAACCGCTGGCCGCGCTTTTCAAACTTTGTTTCTGGTCTTGACTCTGGACGAGGAACGTAGTCCCCTGACGTGGATACGTTTTCATACCCAGCCACACTGGTCATTACCTCAAGCATATGTTCTGCATAAGGTTGCCAGTCTGTCGCCATGTGGAATACACCACCATCAATTAATTTACTGCGAATTTTTTCTGCGAAAGGCACCTGCACAATACGACGTTTATTGTGTTTCGCTTTATGCCAAGGATCAGGGAAGAATAACTGAACCATTGCTAAGCTGCCGTTCGGGATCATGAAGTCTAAAACTTCAATGGCATCGTGGCACATCACGCGTAGGTTGGTGATGTTCTCTTCTTTTGCTGATGCCAAACAAGCCCCAACGCCCGGTGCATGCACTTCAATACCCAGAAAGTTTTGATCTGGGTTTTGTGCTGCCATCGTCACTAATGAGGTGCCCATTCCAAATCCAATTTCCAGAGTGACTGGATTTGAATTATTAAATAGTTTTGCGAAATCAAAGGGTTCGTTAACAAAATCGATGCCCATTTCTGCCCATTCGCTTTCTAATGCCTCTTCCTGACGTTTTGTCAGACGCCCTTGACGGCGGACAAAACTACGGACACGGCGCATAACCCGCCCTTCTTCATTATATTCGGGGGAGATAACGTTATTGATCATAATAAAGTTCTAAAAAATTCGTTGTCCAGTTAGATAATGTGCCAACAAGAGTATAAAAAAAACCAAACATACCTAATTAATTAATATCTAAGTATGGTGGGAAAGGGAGTTTAGCAAAACTTCAAGGATCTTGCAGTTGATAATTGGATAACTTTACACAAGAAGCGGTTTACAGCTATCACCGTCTATGTTGCAATCCTCTCCATGACTGAAATCGCGATAAAAATATTATAAATAATGGAAGCTCAACAATTCTCAAGTGCAGTGCTCAAGTGGTATCACAAATATGGTCGTAAAACCTTGCCATGGCAGCAGGAAAAATCCTCCTACCATGTTTGGCTCTCTGAAGTCATGTTGCAGCAGACCCAAGTCAGCACAGTCATTCCCTATTTTGAAAAGTTCACCCAACGCTTTGCGGATATTACCGCGCTGGCGAATGCGCCCCTTGATGAAGTTCTACATTTATGGACAGGACTCGGCTATTACGCACGAGCGCGTAATCTGCATAAAGCCGCGCAGGTGATTGCCACCCAATATAATGGTCAATTTCCTACCACATTTGAGGAAGTGAATGCGCTTCCGGGGGTGGGACGTTCAACGGCAGGCGCCATTCTCTCCCTTTCTCAACAACAGCATTACCCAATTTTGGACGGTAACGTAAAACGCGTGCTTGCTCGCTGCTATGCTGTCGCGGGTTGGCCTGGTAAAAAAGAAGTAGAAAATCGCCTGTGGGAAATCAACACCAATGTCACCCCCAAAGTGGAAGTGGAATATTTTAACCAAGCCATGATGGATCTTGGGGCGATGGTGTGTACTCGTAGTAAACCCAAATGTGAGCTATGCCCACTCAATACCGGCTGTATTGCTTATGCTAACCACTCTTGGCAAGAATATCCGGGGAAAAAACCTAAGCAGAAAATTCCGGAAAAAAGTGCATGGTTTTTGATCCTTCAACATCAAGATAATGTCTGGTTAGAACAGCGCCCACCTTCGGGTATTTGGGGCGGCTTATTCGCATTCCCACAGTTTGAGAGCCATGAGCAACTGGCTCAGTGGCTGGCTGATTCTGGTCTGCAACATGACACGCCAGAACAATTAATTGCTTTTCGCCACACGTTTAGCCATTTCCATTTAGATATTATCCCTGTAAAAGTTAATATTCAGGCATTTAACTCTGCCATGGATGAAGGCAACGGACTCTGGTATAACTTACACCTAGGCGCAACCGTTGGGCTTGCAGCTCCGGTTGAAAGTTTACTAAAACAACTTGCCTTACTACCTGATATTCGAGGAAAAAATAAATGAGTAGAACCATTTTTTGCACTTTCTTACAACGTGACGCTGATGGGCAAGATTTCCAGCTTTACCCAGGTGAATTAGGAAAGCGTATTTTTAATGAGATTTCGAAAGAAGCATGGAGTCAATGGATGACAAAACAGACCATGCTGATCAATGAAAAGAAATTAAACACCATGAACCCAGACGATCGCAAAATGCTGGAACAAGAAATGGTGAAATTCTTATTTGAAGGTCACGATATTCAAATTGATGGCTATACCCCGGAAAAATAGTTTTTAGGTCTATACCTATCGAACCTCAAGTTGCATGGCTCGGTTTACTAACCTCCTGCAACTTGAATGTTTTAGAGTAAACGACCAAATAAGTAGCTAGCTTGCATTAATATTGTGGATCGTATGAAAAAATTATTTGCACTCACATTGTTGATTCCCCTGATTGTCTCTTGCTCCAGTAATCAGAAATCCGACTTTAATCCCGACTACGTCAAAGATACTAATGGCTTTGATATTTTGATGGGGCAATTTGCTCATAACATCGAAAACATATGGGGGATCAAAGAAGTCCTCATTGCAGGACCAAAAGATTATGTGAAATATACTGATGAGTATCGTACTCGTAGCCACATTAACTTTGATGCAGGGACTATCACGGTTGAGACCATCTCCGCCGTTGAACCGTCAGAACACCTGAAAAAAGCCATTGTCACCACTTTATTGATGGGCGATGACCCGAATTCCATCGATCTCTATTCTGATATAAACGACATTCCCTACAGTAAAGAGCCATTCCTGTTTGGTCAGGTGATGGATAATACAGGGGAACCGATCCGCTGGGAGTGGCGAGCCACTAAATTTGCAGATTATCTGATCAGCAATAAAATGCAGCGCAGACAGTCTGGTATGAATATTGTTTGGTCGGTGACCATGCAATTAGTACCAAACCACTTAGATAAACGCGCCCATAAATATCTGCCTTATATTAAGAAATCCTCCGCAAAATACGGCGTGGATGAATCATTAATTCTGGCTATTATGCAAATTGAATCGAGCTTCAACCCATACGCGGTTAGCCGTTCTGATGCGCTAGGCTTGATGCAAATTATGCCAAACACGGCCGGTAAAGATGTGTTCCGCTCTCAAGGTAAGTCTGGGGTACCAAGCCGCAGTTATCTGTTTGACCCAGAGCAAAACATTGATACGGGTACAGCATACTTAGCTATCTTACAAAATAGTTATTTAGGCGATATCAGCAACCCAACTTCACGTCGCTATGCGGTCATTACGGCTTATAACGGCGGCGCAGGCAGCGTGCTACGCGTATTCCACAATGATAAGAAACAAGCGGCTCAGCGTATTAACAATCTCGAGCCGGGGGAAGTTTACGAAACGCTTTCCACCAAGCACCCTGCGGCGGAATCTCGTAATTATCTTATTAAAGTGAATAAAGCGCAGAAAAAATATCTACGCTAATAAATCCTTAAAATAGCGATAAAAATGCCAGTAAACCATCACGGTTGTTGGCATTTTTTTTCACCTTTTGTGAGTTTTTGCATTGATTTGCTTAAAAATTAATTGAAACGCTGAAAAAAAACGCATTCAATCAAAAGTTTTTAGAAACCGCCTTGACTCACTCTCTTAAATCAGGTTTAATACGCTCCGTTGCCCGGATAGCTCAGTCGGTAGAGCAGGGGATTGAAAATCCCCGTGTCCTTGGTTCGATTCCGAGTCCGGGCACCACTATTTAAAGAACCCGCCCTAGTGGCGGGTTTTTGCTTTTTAGCCTTTCCAAACTGATTCAACCCCAATCTACTCAGCAACTACCTTAACTTAATCTAAATTTCATAAATTCAGATCTTATTTGATTTAGCTCCACATTTGCGTTGATTTTATAGCGTATAAATAACTATATGATAAAAGTTGTTTTGTAACTCTTTGGTAAACAACAAAAAAACAACCCAGAGTTAATCTTCTCTCAACGTTTTTAACCAACTTTTAATCATTAATCATGGCTATTTATAGTCTAATAAATATACAAGACATCATAACAACAAGATTGGCGTATAGTTTCTTATTGCCTTAATCACTTTTAAGCAATGAGCTGAAGGAGCGCTTATGTGTAAAGAATCAGTGAAAAGCCCGATGTATTTATCCATTGCAAACTGGGTAATGAAACAGGGTCGCTGGATCACCGCCAGAGAAATCTCGAATAACTTTGAAATTCCGCATACCAATGCGGTGAATATTGTCTCTTATATTCTTTCGGATGTGGCAGAAATACAGTGTGAAGTCAAAATGATCCCCAATAAATTATCGGGGCGAGGCTGCCAATGCCAACGATTGATTAAAGTGACTAAAATTGATAGCCAGCTTTATTCTCGCCTAAAAAATTACACTTCCGAGAAAATGACGATTGAGTCACCAGTGAAAACGAATCTCGTCCCACCAACAGAACTTAATCGTGAGCAGAAATGGCAGTGGATGCTATCTAAAGCCCAGCGTCGTTAATATTATTTTCATCGACGCCATAACGAAAAAACGCAGGCTTAAAGCCTGCGTTGAGGTTACTGACAAAGTATTATTGACGATTTTTGCACATTGGTATCATTGACCTTTCGGTTTGACATCCGTGGTTCCCTGCAACCGAGGGCGATTCGGCTCTATCTCAGTTAACGGAATGGCTTTTTCTAAACTTTGACGATAACGTCCCGCTAAATCTTGATACTCTTTGGTATTTAGCTGTTTCCAATGAAGCTCTTCATCGCTCACATGGCGAAAAAAACGCGCAGGTGCGCCGATCAACATTTGTCTTGGCTCACCTTGGAAACCCGCTTTAACAAAACTCATCGCACCAATAATGCTCTCATCACCGATGACAGCACCATCCATCACTACACTATTCATACCGACCAGCGCATCACGCCCAATAATACAACCATGTAAAATTGAGCCATGACCAATATGTCCAGATTCCCGCACAATAGTCTCAACATCACTGTAACCATGCATGATGCAACCGTCTTGAATATTCGCCCCTTTTTCGATGGTTAGGCGCCCATAATCCCCCCGTAATGAGGCATTTGGACCCACAAACACATCGGCACCAATAATGACATCACCAATCACCACGGCGGAAGGATGAACGTAGGCCGTTGGATGCACCACGGGTGTCACCCCTTCAAAGCTATAAAAACTCATAATCACCTCACCGTCATCCAATCACTGGTAGGATTAGCGTCCTTTCCAGTTTGGCTCACGCTTCTCTGAGAATGCTAAAGGACCTTCCGTAGCATCTTCGGAGTGCAATACGGCAGGGTAGTTTTCTAACACACCACTGCGCATCAATTTATAGCCCTCTTCCACCGTTAATTCTCCGGTTGCACGGAAAATTTCTTTCAGTGCGGCAACGGCTAACGGAGCGCTTTGTGTGATTTTTTCAGCCAGCTCCCGAGCTTTATCCATTAAATTCTCGATAGGCACGACTTCATTCGCAATCCCCCAGCGCAGAGCCTCTTGAGCATCCATTCGGCGCCCTGTCATTACCATCTCATTGACGATAGGCGCAGGCAGAATTTTTGGTAAGCGCAGAACGCCGCCGCTATCAGGCACAATACCTAATTGCGCTTCAGGTAGCGCGAAACTGGCATTTTCAGAGCAGATAATCATATCTGCCGCTAGCGCTAGCTCAAAACCACCGCCAAACGCATAACCGTTTACTGCCGCGATCACGGGTTTATTTAAGTTGAAAATCTCAGTTAATCCCGCAAAACCACCTGGACCAAAATCAGCATCAGGGGCTTCCCCTTCCGCCGCTGATTTTAAATCCCATCCCGCAGAGAAAAAACGTTCTCCAGCCCCCGTAATAATGGCCACTCTCAGTGTTGGGTCATCACGGAAATTAAGGAAAACTTCTCCCATTTTAAAACTGGTTTTTGCATCAATGGCGTTGGCTTTAGGTCTATCGAGTACAATTTCTAGCACGGCACCATGACGGGTAACTTTTAATGATTCGCTCATAGTTTAAACCTTTAGGTTGTTATTCGATTATTTCAGATGTTTTTTCAGCACCTTACCAGAGCAGTTACGAGGTAAACCTTGACGGACTTCCACCAATGAGGGTACTTTGAACTTCGCCATTTTCGTTTCACAGAAAGCGAAAAACTCTTCTTGAGTTAGCGTAGCCCCCTCTTCCAGCACGATAAACGCTTTGATAGCCTCATCACGAATGGCATCCATCACACCGATAACCGCAACATCCGCAACTGCCGGATGGGACGCAATGATGTTCTCAATTTCGCTACAAGAGACGTTTTCCCCGCCACGTTTGACCATATTGCTACTACGGTCAACAAAGTAGAAAAATCCATCTTCATCTTGATAAGCAAAATCGCCTGTGTGCATCCACCCTTCACTATCAAAAGTTTTCTCTGTGGCTTCTGGATTGTTGTAATAGGCTTTAAATAAGGTTTTACCCCGCTCGCCTTTTACACATAGCTCGCCAATTTCCCCGGGTTTTAACGGTTGATTATGTTTATCTCGAATTTGAGCTTGATAACCAAATCCAGGGCGTCCAATGGACGGCCAGCGCCGTTCATCCCCAGGTCTATCACCAATCAGCCCAACAATAGTTTCAGTCATGCCGTACGATGTAAGAAACCGCGTCACCGCAAAGCGATCCATAAACTGTTGTTTTTCTTTATCACTTAAATTGAGATAGAACATCACTTCCCGTAAACAGTGCGCTTGCTCATTGTCGGCAACTGGTTGACTCATTAAGGTGCGGATCATCATTGGGATCAGCTCTGCCACTGTCGCGCGATGCTTCACAATCTGTTGCCAAAAACGCCGAGCACTGTATTTCTCAAGGAGAACAAAGGTTGCCCCAGCGGAGAATGCCGCCATAGCCGCTGTGCATTGGCAATCGATATGAAAAGCGGGCATCACCGTCAAATAGACATCATCAGAACGTAATGCACATTGCCAAGAGGAGTAATAACCAGCAAAGCGCAGATTATAGTGGGTGATAATGACCCCTTTTGGTTTAGAGGTCGTCCCTGAGGTAAATAGAATTTCGGCAGTATCATCCACACTGAGTTCAACCTGCTCCGCCAGCACAATCGATTGTTGAGCTAGTTCAACGGTAAAGTCAGTTATACCTTGCTGCGTTGGTAATTGGGTGTCTGAAATTAAGAAGATATGTTCGAGCGCTGTTGCTTTGTCATCAACAAGAGTTTGGTAAATATCGGCAAAATGGGGACGAGTGACAACCAGCCGAGGTTGGCAGTTTTGGATGATCCACGCGCTCTCTTCGTACTTAAATCGCGCATTGACCGGCACCATGATCGCCCCAATTTTGGCAAGACCAAACCAGCAAAAGAAAAACTCTGGGCAATTATCTAAATGTAACGCAACTTTATCCCCTTTTTGGATGCCATAGCTTAAAAAGAGGTTAGCAGTGCGGTTAATCTGCTGATTCATTTCTAAATAGCTGAATTCACGCACATCGCCATCACAGGATTCAAAGATAAGCGCCTTTTTATTGACGTGAGTTTTCGCAAAATCATCCCACATTTGACGCAAATTTTGTTTACCGATTACATCCATTAATTGTTATCCCATCATTTCCCTAATGTCTATTCAGCCCAACAGGAATGATTGAACTGAATAGTCATTGAATTACTCAACAATTTTAGCCAGCCCTTTCTCGACCAGCCCCCTAATCTCATTTTCGTTATAACCAATATTTTGCAGAATATCCGACGTGTCCATGCCGTGAGATGGCATGCCGCGCCAGATTTGCCCCGGATTGTTTTTGAATTTTGGCATCACGTTTGGACCACGACAGGTACGGCCTTCCATGGTTTGCCAACTGGTGATAGATTCGCGGGCAATATATTGTGGATTGGTTTCTAATTCTGGAATGGTAAGCACCTTGGCACTGGCAATATTCAGCTCCGCCAAACGCGCTAAAACCACATCAATGTCACGCGCCCCTAGCCACTCATCTAATTTTTCTTCAACAAGTGGACCATACGGACACTCAACACGGTGAATGAGCTGCGTACCTTCAGGAATTTCCGGTGTACCCAATAAGTGAGCAAGACCAATATCTTTGAAGATTTCTTGGATCTGAGTAATACCCACAATCTCCATTACGATATAACCGTCTTTACAGCTATAGAGACCGCAACCGGCATAATATGGGTCTTTCCCTTTTGTCATTCGTGGGCAAATTTCGCCGCCGTTAAAGTAGTCCATCATGAAATATTGCCCCATACGCAGCATCACTTCGTACATGGCAATATCAATACTTTCGCCTTTACCTGTTTTTTGAACTTTATACAGCGCCGCTAAAGCGGAGGTGGTGGCGGTCATGCCAGAAAAATAGTCTGCGGTATACGGGAATGCCGGCATTGGCTGGTCTTTATCACCGTTTTGAATTAAATAACCGCTGAATGCTTGCGCAATGGTGTTATACGCCGCAAGGTTGGTGTATTGCGGGTCGCCGTATTGTCCGAAGCCTGATAAGTGGGCGATCACTAATTTCGGGTTATGCTCCCACAACAATTCATCGGTGATCCCTCTGCGCGCAAAGGCTGGACCTTTACTGGCTTCGATAAAAATATCCGTCGTTTCCATCAGTTTAAGGAACGCTTCTCGGCCTTCATCTTTAAAGATGTTCAGCGATAGCGCCCGTAGATTGCGGCGAGATAGTTGCGGGTAGTTAGGTTGAACGCGAATAGTGTCAGCCCATGCGACGTTTTCGATCCAAATAACCTCTGCGCCCCACTCTGCGAACATTTGTCCGGCAAATGGGCCTGCAATTTCAATCCCTGAAAATACCACCCTAACCCCAGATAGCGGGCCAAACTCGGGCATTGGTAAATGCTCTGCCATTTTCTCATCTCCTGTGAAACTAAAGTGATCTCCCGAGAATCTCAGGAGATCAATCAACGACAAACCTCGATTAGCGGTACTGTTTCAGTACGCTACGACCTAATGTCAGTATTTGCATTTCATCTGAACCGCCCGATACACGATCCACCCGCAGGTCACGCCAGAAACGTGCGATACGGTGTTCACCTGCAATACCCACACCACCGAGGACTTGCATTGCTGAATCCACAACTGCAAATGCTGCGTTTGCACAGAAGTATTTACACATTGCCGCATCACCAGAGGTGATTAAACCGTTGTCACTCTTCCATGCAGTTTCATATAACATGTTGCGCATCGAATTGAGCTTGATCGCCATATGTGCAAATTTTTCTTGAATTAATTGATAACGACCGATGGCTTCACCAAATTGAACACGTTGGTTGGCATAGCGCGCCGCATCTTCAAACGCACACATTGCTGTACCGTAGTTGGTCAATGCCACTAAGAAACGCTCATGATCAAACTCTTCTTTCACACGGTTAAAGCCGTTGCCTTCACGACCAAACATGTCTTTTTCATCAAGTTCCACGTTGTCGAACGTAATTTCACAGCAGCTATCCATGCGCAGACCCAGTTTTTCAAGTTTGTTCACCTTGATACCCGGCTTGCTCATATCTAAGAACCACTCAGTGAAAACAGGTTTATCCGGTGAATCCGCATCGCGGCTCATCACCACGATGTATGGTGTGTACGCACTACTGGTGATAAAGCATTTGCTACCGTTTAAGTACACTTTTCCATTACGGCGAGTGTATGTCGTTTGTAAACTACCAACGTCAGAACCTGCACCCGGTTCAGTAATAGCGGAGTTCCACATCTGTTTACCCGTACCACGGAACGCCATGATTTTGTCGATTTGCTCTTGAGTACCTTCACGCAGAACCGTATTAAAACCACCCGGTAATTGGTACAGAACATAGGTAGGAGCACCCAAGCGACCTAATTCCATCCATACCGCAGCAACCGTAATAAAACCTGCATTTAAGCCACCGTGCTCTTCAGGGATCAGTAGGTTATCAATTTCCATATCCGCTAAGGCTTTTACAAAACGCTCTGGGTATTTGCTTTCACGGTCACATTCAGCGAAATAGCTTTCCCAGTTCTCACTTGCCATCAGTTCACGGATCCCTGCGACAAACAGTTCCTGCTCATCATTCAATCTAAAATCCATATCAATAACCTCTTCAATGTTGTTTCTGAAATATTATTTCTGAGTAAAATTAATCGTTTTTCCAATGCACTCTTGCATCTTTAATAAAGGAGAGCGTTACCATGATGTTCACGAAAAAAAGTGGGCATCCTCCGGCAATAATCGCCGTTTGAATGGGTTTCAATCCGCCTAATGCCAGTAAGACAATGCCAATCACGCCGACAAGTACAGACCAACCAATACGCACTAATAACGGTGGCTCCTCTCCATCTTTCACTGCGCGACAAGTCGACATAGCGAGAGTGTATGAACAGGCGTTAATCAGTGTGACAGTGGCGATAAAGCAGAGGATGAAGAAGCCCCAAATTGTTACAGTGCTCAAAGGTAAAGCGGCCCAAGTTTCAATGATGGCTCGTGCAACACCGAACTCTTCAATCAACTTAGGAATGTTAATGACATTTTTATCAATCAGTTGGAGCGTGTTACTGCCGAGAATGGTCCAAATTAAGGTAGTACCTGCGGTTAAGCCCGCAACCATACCTAAACACAGTTCACGAACAGTACGTCCTTTGGAAATACGTGCGAGGAAAATACACATTTGAATCGCGTAGATAACCCACCAAGCCCAGTAAAACACGGTCCAACCTTGAGGGAATCCACCTTTGCCAACTGCATCGGTATAGAACAGCATGCGTGGCATATACATTAATAATACGCCGACAGAGTCTGTAAAATAGTTGGCGATAAAGCTCGCACCACTGACAATAAGCACCCATCCAAGCATTAAGAAACTTAAATAGCTGCGTACATCACTGGCGGCTTTCACCCCTTTTTGCAGACCAAATGCTACACACACCGCATTGAGGATGATCCAGCAGAAGATAATGATCGCATCAAGCTGCAAGGTATGTGGAATACCAAACAGATATTGAATACATTCAGTCACCAGCGGTGTTGCCAGACCCAAGCTGGTTCCCATCGCTAAAATCAATGCAACCAAATAGAAGTTGTCGATAATGGTACCAAACCAGCCATTGGCACGCTTCTCACCCACCAGCGGAGCCAGCGTACTACTTGGGCGGATCACATCCATTTTACGAACAAAGAAAAAGTAAGCGAAAGCAACAGAGAGGAAGCTGTAAGTTGCCCACGGCAGCGGTCCCCAATGGAACAAGCTGTAAGCTAATCCGATACTTTTAGCTTCATTAGAATAAGGTGCAAAATCAAACGGCGGCGATGAAATATAGTAATAAATTTCAATCGATCCCCAGAACAGCACCGCGGCTGAAGTACAAGATGCGAACATCATAAAAATCCAGCCAGCTCGGCTAAATTCTGGCTTTTCATCCCCTAAACGTTTCTTCGCATAAGGTCCGAAAATTAACCAAAACCAACCACCAAACATAATGACCATATACCATTCAAATGCCCATCCCCAGACATTGGTGACATAGCTAAAGACTTGGTTAATCACTTCGTTTGATGCATCGAGGTCACGTACTGTTAACCAGCACAGTAACCCGACAATAATTAATGGTGGGAAAAAAACTTTCGGTTCTATTCCGACCTTTTTATTTTCTTTGCTCATAGGTCTATTCCAATTTATTATTTAATACATAAGTTTTAAAACAATAAATATTTAACATTCATTTAATGACTTCTAAATAAACGCCTCTTAAATATGCCCAATTACTTATTATCAATAGCCAATTAAAGATTAATTAATTTATTTACTATTTGAATCATGTCGGCTCACCAATAACAATTCTGTTATTAAGGTCACAATATTATTCGTGATAAAAATTTGTTATTAATTTTTACGTTAAAAACAGAAAAATAAACCAATGAAAACAAAGTGATGAAATATAATGTTAGGTTAATGTTATTAAACTCATTCAGTATTGGTGATTAAGCTAGCAATATTGAACATTAGATTGCTAACTTGATGATTTTTACAGTATTGGTGAGTAATGTAACAGTATGAATATTTAAACCTGCTTTAATTTAAGGCATTCAATATTGGTGATATAGGTTTTATTTTTAAATATCCAGTTCGTGATACTCATATAAATATTAAACCACAACTGTTCCATTTATTTTATTCTAGGAGATGTAATGAATATTATTACATGCTACAAATCTGTTCCTGATGAACAAGATATTGTTGTTAATAGCTCAGATGGCTCTTTAGATTTTTCTCGCGCTGACACTAAAATTAGTCAATATGATTTAAATGCCATTGAAGCTGCGAATCAAATAAAAGCGCAGCAACCAGAAAGCAAAGTTATTGCGTTAAGTATTGGTGGCAAAGCACTGACCAACATGAAAGGTCGTAAAGACGTTTTATCCCGTGGTCCCGATGAATTAGTCGTGGTGGTTGAAGACCAATTCGAATATGCCCTGCCGCATCAAAGCGCGATTGCCCTTAGTGCTGCCGCCAAAAAAGTGGGCTTTGATTTGATTCTGTGCGGTGATGGCTCTGCTGACCTCAACGCCCAGCAAGTCAGTATTTTAATGGGAGAGGAGCTGCAAGTTCCTGCCATTAACGGGGTCAAAAAAATCCTCTCTATTGCACCAGATACCATTGTTGTTGAACGTGAACTCGAAGACGAAATCGAAACGTTATCCATTCCACTGCCTGCGGTTATTGCTGTGACTTCAGACATTAACGTCCCTGTTATTCCATCGATGAAAGCCATTTTAGGTGCGGCGAAAAAACCTGTTCAAGCATGGACGGCTGCTGATATCGGTCTTGGTGATGTGGCGGCGTTATCGGCTCAATCGATTGCTGCACCAAAACAAAAAGTTCGTCAGCGCATCATTATTGAAGGCGATGGCGATGATCAAGTTGCACAGTTCGCTGAACATTTAAGAAAAATCATTAAATAATAGGGGGAGTTATGAGCAAATTATCAACCGTTTGGGTACTGAGTGACATGACTTCTCGCTTACCTGAACTGATCGGCGGCGCGCAGACTCTTGGTGAACATGTCAACGTTATCGCATTGGATGACGCGCAAACCACTCAAGCTTTTCAACTCGGTGCGAACCAAGTTATTCAATTATCCGGCAAACCTGATGACCGCATTATCGAAGATTATGCAGATACCGTCGTCGATGTGATCAAGCAACATGGTGATACCGGACTGCTGTTATTGCCAAATACACGCCGTGGAAAACTATTGGCGGCACGTTTAGGCGCAAGACTGCAAGCCGCTGTATCGAATGATGCTACCACTGTCGTCATCGAAGATAACAAGCCAGTTATCAAACACATGGTCTATGGCGGTTTGGCGTTCGGCAGTGAAACATTAAGCAGCTCATTTTCCATCGCCACAGTGGCGACTGGGACTTTTGATTCCGCATCAAGTAATGCATCACTTAGCGGCACAGCCCAAGTTGCACAATGGATTAAACCGAAACAATCTGTTGTACGTACCTCGGTTCAGCAAAAAGCAGGTAACTCCGTTGAGTTAGACAAAGCGCGCCTTGTGGTCAGTGTGGGTCGAGGCATCGGTAGCCAAGAAAATATTGCCATTGCTAAAGCATTAGCGGATTCCATTGGTGCTGAAATTGCGTGTTCGCGCCCTGTGGCTGAAAACGAAAAATGGATGGAGCATGAACGCTATGTGGGTATTTCCAACCTGATGATCAAACCTGAACTGTATCTGGCAGTCGGTATTTCAGGGCAGATACAACACATGGTTGGCGCCAATGGCGCTCAAACAATTGTTGCCATCAACAAAGACAAAAATGCCCCTATCTTCCAATTTGCAGACTACGGAATTGTTGGGGATCTCTTTAAAATTCTTCCAGCATTGACTCAGCAACTGGCCAAATAAACATCCTAAGTAGTGGGGGAACTCCCTCACTACTGTATTAAGTTTGGAGACACTATGTCCGATGATATTTTTGATGCAATCATAGTAGGAGCTGGTCTGGCTGGCTCAGTTGCTGCACTGGTACTTGCCCGTGAAGGTGCTCAAGTTCTCCTAATTGAAAGAGGAAACTATGCGGGCGGCAAGAACGTAACAGGTGGGCGCATGTATGCTCACAGTTTAGAGCGGATCATCCCTGGGTTTACCAAAGAAGCGCCTATTGAGCGCATGATCACCCACGAAAAGCTCTCTTTTATGACCGAAACCGGTGCAATGACGGTGGATTACCAAAATGGTGACCCACAAAAACCCGAAGAAACCTCATGGTCCATCCTGCGTGGAAAACTGGATCCATGGTTAGCTGAACAAGCTGAAAATGCAGGTGCACAATGCATCACTGGGATCCGCGTTGATAAGCTGGTTGAACGTGATGGCAAAGTCGTTGGTGTCGAAGCTGACGGTGATGTACTCGAAGCCAAAGTGGTGATCCTCGCTGACGGTGTAAATTCCCTTCTAGCAGAACAATTGGGCATGACAAAACGCGTCAGTGCCGAGCATGTCGCTGTCGGCGTCAAAGAGCTGATTGAGCTACCAAAAGACGTTTTACAAAACCGCTTTAACCTTCAAGGTAACGAAGGTGTTGCGTGGCTATTTGCAGGCTCGCCAACCGATGGTTTGATGGGCGGTGGTTTCCTTTACACCAACGAAGATACGATTTCGTTAGGGCTAGTCTGTGGTCTACACCACATCAAAGACGCCAAAAAATCCGTTCCACAAATGCTCGAAGATTTTAAACAGCACCCTGCTGTCGCACCATTAATTGAAGGCGGAAAAATGATTGAATACGCCGCCCATGTGGTGCCTGAAGCTGGTTTAAAAATGCAATCTGAACTGGTTCGAGATGGTGTTCTTGTTGCTGGCGATGCCGCAGGTATGTGCATGAACTTAGGCTTTACAATTCGCGGTATGGACTTAGCCGTCGCTTCAGGTGAAGCCGCAGCTCAAGCCGTACTCAGCGCAATGAAAAAAGAGGACTTTAGCAAGCAAGGCCTAAGCGAATACCTCACTTTGCTGGAACAAGGTCCATTGCGCGATATGAAAGCCTACCAAAGAATGCCTGAATTCTTAGATAACCCGCGCATGTTCACCGCATACCCGGAGATGGCACTTGGTATTGCCAAAAAACTGTTCACCATCTCAGATGAAGCCCCTGTGCCTCTGCGCAAAACCATGCTGCAACATGCGAAAAAAGTCGGCTTTATGAATCTAATTAAAGACGGAATTAAAGGAGTGAGAGCGATATGAGTGCTCCCGTAAATGTTGATGTCAAACTCGGTATTAACAAATTTAATGTCGATGAAGAGATCCCCCATATCGTTATCAAAGAGCAACCTGATATGGCGGTACTCGAAACATTAACCAAAGCCTGCCCAGCAGGTTTGTATAAAAAACAAGATGATGGCTCGGTGCGTTTTGATTATGCCGGCTGTCTTGAATGTGGGACATGCCGCATTCTGGGTCTCGGTAGCGCACTGGAAAAATGGGAATATCCACGCGGTACCTTCGGTATTGAGTTTCGATACGGCTGATATAGCTAGCGCTTACTCTCGAAGCGAAGTTATCCCATAAAGTTATGTTGCTTCGAGAGCTTTTTTTATTTTATTGCGCTAATGCAGGTAACGACTATGCAACCTAAAAGCTTTGATGACATCCAGTTTTCCTCAGTCCACCGCCGCATTATGTTGTGGGGCAGCGGTGGGCCTTTTCTTGACGGTTACGTATTAGTCCTCATTGGCGTTGCCTTAGAGCAACTCACTCCAGTGCTTAATTTAAGTAATGAGTGGATTGGTTTACTCGGTGCGGCCACGTTAGCGGGGCTGTTTATCGGTACCTCTTTATTTGGTTATATCTGCGACCAAGTCGGTCGCCGTAAAATGTTCCTGATTGATATTGTGGCTATTGGGGCAATCTCCGTCGCCACTATGTTTGTTTCAACGCCTTTGCAGCTTCTATTAATGCGCTTTTTAATAGGCATAGTCATCGGGGCTGACTACCCGATAGCCACGTCGATGATCACCGAATTTTCTAATACTAAACAGCGTGCTTTTGCTGTCGGGTTTATTGCCGCGATGTGGTACGTCGGTGCCACTTGCGCCAACCTTGTGGGCTATGCTTTATACGATGTTGAAGATGGCTGGCGCTGGATGCTTGGGAGTGCCGTAATTCCCTGCATCGTGATTTTGATTGGTCGTTTTGATTTACCTGAGTCGCCACTTTGGCTGATCCGCAAAGGTCGGCATCAAGAATGCCAAAAGATGATGACCAAATTATTCGGTCAGCCCGTGGTATTTGAGGCCGAAGAGCAAAAGAAAACCCGCTTTATTGATATTTTTACCAAGCGGCACTTCTCTTTTGTCTTATTCACCGCAGCGATTTGGACTTGCCAAGTGATCCCCATGTTTGCCATTTACACATTTGGCCCGCAAATTGTCGGGGAACTTGGTTGGGATCAAGGGAAAAATGCCGCGCTCGGCAATGTCGTCATTAGCCTATTCTTTATGCTCGGCTGCTTACCTGCAATGTACTGGCTCAACAAAATGGGCAGAAGACCTTTACTAATAGGCAGCTTTGCAATTATGACCTGCGCTTTGGCAATCCTTGGCTTATTCTCCAACTTGGGGATCTGCTTGGTAATCATTATGTTCGGTATTTACGCTTTCTTTTCTGGTGGTCCAGGGATATTACAATGGCTGTATCCGAACGAGCTTTTTCCGACCGATATTCGTGCTTCCGCTGTTGGTGTGATTATGTCTATAAGCCGCATCGGAACCATTTTTTCAACATGGGCACTGCCTGTCTTTATTCACGAATATGGCATTAGCCATGTGGTGCTCATGGGGGCTGGCGTTTCGTTAGTCGGCTTAGTGGTTTCCATCCTGTTTGCGCCAGAAACCAAAGGATTAACCTTAGCGCAAACCTCCAAGATGAGCATAATGAAAAGAAAATAGCCTAATACCCGTTTTAAAAATCTTTCGGCTAATCACAACGAAATCTCGGGGATTAAATATCCCCGTGTCCTTGGTTCTATTTCATGCTCTTTAGAGATTAATTCAACTTTATCACTTCTTAAAAATTGAATACCCGTAAGGTCATATCCATAAATATCTTTCAGCGCCCATTCTTTTTTTAAAAAATGGCCGCTTAATAAGGAATCTAGCCGAGCTAAATCAACTTTTATTTTCTCATTAGAATAAGTATTGAGTTTTGTCTGTAATTTATAGCGAAGAAATTCCAACATAATAATGCTTGCATTACATATCGCATATTGGTTTATTGACGCTAAATTCCCACCAATGACATAACATTCCCAGTTATGATGAACATCAACAATCGCATCCACTTCACTATTTTCATATAATGGTATAAAGCCATAAAACATCTGAAGAAGAAAAAGAGTTTCACACTCAGTTAAATAATCATCCGAAGATGAAAAACTAGGTAGCTTATCTCTAATTAACTGAATATAAGCACACGCTTGTTGAAATTGCTCTAGGTTTAAGTTTGTTTCAACACCATAAAACTGTGTTGATTGGCTACACATATGTGTTAACTGATATTTCATAATATAATCATTTGGGATTGATGCTTTTCAATACTCTTGAAAAACAAATAATGTGTTTTCCAAAATATAAATCGCAATTTAAAATTAATTACATACCGTATCTTTATAAGAGCATCCACTTCAATATCAATTGTTTAAAGCAAAAAAACAACATCAATTATTACATATACAAAAAAGATAGCGCCATACTTTAAAATTCAACAATGAAAATCAAAAATAGATTCATTTTCAATTAATAAAAATTTATTATAGTCCAATATTTTATTAATGATAATATTTTTTCAATTAAGAGAACAAGAAATCAATTATATTTATAAATTTATTAAAAATTGATTTTCTTTTTTAGATGGGAATTAAATAGAAACCAATGTTGATAGTTTAAATATAACGATATTTAAACTATCAACTTCAGATAAATGAAATAAAGTAGACGAGCAAGAAAAAATCATTTCACCTTTATGGCATAATCACTTTCCATGTCATCATCACCGCACTGCATAAAATCAGCAATAACGTAATATATTGGAAAGTTCGCTCAGATAATTTCACCAGCAAATATTTCGCTAGCGGCATCACTAACAGTGCCCCTACACATAAAATTAATGCCAGTTTTAAATCCGTGTGACCATCTTGCGCATAAGCCAGCGCCGAAGAGCCTGATAACACCGTCGTCACCACAATTGATGTGCCAATGGCTTGCTTAATATTTAAATCCATATAACGCAATAACATGGGTAGAACGACCACTCCGCCGCCAACCCCAGTTGCGCCTAATACAATTCCCGCCAATACCGCCGGGATCGCCATCGCTTTCAATTGGTTTTCTTTCACGGCAACTTTTTTACGCGGATTAGCAAAAAACATCCGTTGAATAAATAAATACAATGAAAAAATAATGGCGGCGGAGACCAACAGATTAATGCCCCACTCCACCTGTTTTTCATAAGCAGGGATACTGCCTAGCCACGTCACAAACAAGCTGGATAAAAACGTACTTGGCAACATAATCGCCAAGACAATCAGCGCTCCTTTTAAGGGAATATTGCCTAGCCGAAAATGCATGTATGACGAAGAGACCTTCATCAACATAGAGAGAAAGTTGGCCGTTGCCACTGCGGCTAAGGCGTTAAGCCCAAAAAAATAAGTCAGTATGGGTAAAACAATCACACCACCGCCCACACCGGTTGTGCTTATAATCAAGCCAATCAGTGCGCCGATGGCTAACTCTGTGACAATCATGGTGGTTTATCCTGCCTGACTAACGGCTTGTCGACCTTTTTGCAATGCGATGTCTGCATCTTCATTGGCAAGGGTTAAATATTTGAAAAATAGCGTATCGAATATCACCATCTGCAACACTTGAGGTGTGATCACCCCCAGCTGAGAGTGTTGTTCATCATAGTAATATGGCAGCGTTAAATCCGCGAGACGCGCCGCGTCATCTTGCCCAAAGCGCGTTAAAGCAATCGTCGTGCAGCCATTTTCATGCGCCGACTTCAGCATTCGGTTAACTTCTGGCGTATTTCCCCTTGCTGTCACGGCGATGGCGAGATCCCCTTCACCTAAATTTGCCGAATAGCTCAGCTGCACATGCAAGTCAGGGCTAAATAACGCCGATTTATTAACGCGAATCAGTTTATGGAAAATATCATTCGCCACAATCGCTGATGAGCCAATACCAAATAGCACAATGCGCTTCGCTTCAACCAATTTTTGTGCGACGGCATCAACCGCGGCGGGCTCTAGCAGTTCTAAGGATTTTTCAATGGCACTAATAAATAACTGCCCAGATTTAGCGATAATCTGAGCCGTATCATCGTTACGGCTCAGATTGCCATACAAACTTTCCGCTTTGTGTTGCTTCTCATCAGATAAATAATCGACTTTGAATTCAGGATAGCCACGATAGCCCATTTGCCTTGCAAAACGAATGACGGATGCGCTGCTCACGCCAGCCTCACGAGCCAATTCAGCGGCATTCATTGCCACAAGGCTATCGCGATATTCCAGCAAAAACTTCGCAATACGCTGCTCTGTGCCTTTGCCTCTCGTCAATAAGCTTTCCAATTTTACTGTCAGTGCTGACATGGCTATACCTTCTTATTATTTTTCTGGATCGTTGAAGCCTATTATCATACTGGCAATGAAACCGACAATCCATGCGCCTGCTACCGCAATCAGAAAATCCAGAATCTGCCCATCACCCACCAGCGGAATTAAGGACAAGCCTGCGGTACCAAATGGAATGATAATCCCCACATGGAAGAACGCCATCAGCGCACCGCCTGCGGCACCACCGATACAGCCAGCAATAAACGGTTTACCCAGCGGTAAGGAAACACCGAACAGTAATGGCTCACCCACGCCGAAGATACCGACGGGTAACGCGCCCACTAAGGTTTTCTTTAAACGCTGGTTTTTGGTTTTCAGGAACACCCAGAAACATGACCCCACTTGCCCCATTCCGCCCATGGCTAAGATTGGGAATAAATAGTTCAAACCAAAAGTTTGTAGAATTTCCGCATGAATTGGGATCAAACCTTGGTGCAGACCAGTCAGTAATAAGAATAGGAAGCTGCCACCTAAGATGCCACCCGTTGCTACTGCCCCGCCACCACTACTCAGTAGCGCCACAGAAACCCCTTGTGCCAGCACTTGGTTCAGATAATGACCCGCCGGTTGGAAGACGACTAACGCCACCATTGCAGAGACTAAAATCGTCACAAATGGCGTCACAATCAGATCTAAACTCTCTTTAATGATGCCCCTAAACCACACTTCAAACTTAGAGGAGAACACCACCACCATCAGCACCGCGAAAATTCCGCCGCTATTCGGTTGGAGTTTTTCACCAAATAAGGTGATATCAGCTAAGCCCGGCATCGCTAAAAGCCCCGCCATCACAGCACCAATCGACGTGGATGCGCCTAATTCTTTCGCGGTATTTACCCCAATCATAATGGATAAATAGGTAAATACTGCGCTACCGATCAGCTTTAATAATTTAAACAGCTCAGGGAACTGATCCACCACACCTGGCGCCACTAAACGCACAATATTAATCAGCCCCATAATTAGACCACAACCAATTAACGCAGGAATGGTTGGGACAAAAATTGCGGCTAATGTATTCAGCATACGGCGGATCGAGAACGATTTTTTCTCTGGCGCTGATGGTGTACTTTCATCACTTGCTACGCCGCTGTTTTGCATTCTTTTATTCATCACAGAGAAGACTTTCGCCGCCGTCCCCATGCCCACAATCACTTGTTGTTGTTCACCATTAAAGACAACCCCCTTCACGCCCTCCACTTGCTTAAGCGCATCTGCATCAAACTTGCTATTATCTTTTAAAACCAGACGGATACGCGTCATACAGTGGGTTAAGGTACCCACGTTTTCAAACCCGCCCGCATATTTTTCTATTTCTCTGGCGAGCACTTCCAGATGTTCTATCTTATTAGCCATAGGATTTCCCCGGTGTCGACTGAGTTATGACTCTGTTTATGTTATGTTTTACGCTATTCACTGTGACTGTTTAGCATCGAATCCAAACTGGTGTTCGGGTTACACTGAACAATCTCTGTCGCTTGTTGTGCAGTAATATTCAATTCATGCATCAAAATGGCGCGGCGCGGGTGATAATCCACTTGCTTCAATAATGCTGCCGCAGTGTCTACATCAATCCCGCACACTTCCCCAACAATACGTTCAGCACGACGCAGTAATTTAATATTACTCGCCATCACATCGACCATTAAATTGGTATGAATTCGCCCTAAGCGTCCCATGACACAGGTGCTTAGCATGCCTAAAATCATTTTTTGTGCAGTGCCACTCTTCATGCGCGTAGAGCCAGAAAGTACTTCCGCCCCCACATCCGGCGCAATGGCATACTGCGCTAAATCACTGAGCAAACCGTGTCCACGGGTGGTTATCCCCACGGTTAATGCCCCGATTTGATTACCATATTCAATCGCCGCTAAGGTAAATGGCGTTCGTCCACTTGCCGCAATACCAATAATCACATCTTTTTCCGTTGCACCGCGTGCCCGTAGTTCTTCTACCGATGCTTCCGTTGAGTCTTCAATATTTTCAACGGCTTTCAGCATGGCTGAATGACCGCCCGCAATAATCGATTGCACCATTTCTGGCGATGTACCAAATGTTGGCGGACACTCTGCGCTGTCTAATACCGCCAGTCGACCACTGGTGCCAGCGCCCACATAAAAGATCCGCCCGCCTTGTTTTAAACGATCCGCAATCACATCCACCACATTGGCGAGCTCTGGCAATACCGACTGTAATGCCGTTGCTACCGTGCTATCAGCCTGATTGATCACCGTTAACATCGATAAGGTATCTAAGCGAGAAAACTGCAATGTGTCCTGATTAAGTTCATTGTTCAAACAATCACTGAGCGTATTTTCGGTTACTGACATGGCACACCTCAACTGAAACTATATTTCATTAAAAAATACTATTTATGAATTTTAATTTCAATCCTAATCATTACAAGTTATTCACTTGTGATGATTTACGTGACTGGTCTCACAACAACAACATGAAAAAGTGTGAAAGAACCGGTGGCAACTTTATAAAGCGTTTAAGGCTGCCACCGGATGAGGGTTATTTGACGAGCTTACAGCTTCCGAAAGCGGAAGGGATATGGAAGTCTGGCTTCACTGAATCCGGCTTGATCCAGCTGATCCACTTACGCACTTGCTTAGGCTCACCGGCACTAAATTCGCCGCGCAGAATGGCGCACATCAAGGTTTTCTTGTCATTATCTTGCCAAAGATTCAGCTTGGTGAATTCATCCAGATCGATTTTCCCCGTTAACACATAGCCTTCAGGGGTAACTTGTCCCACCGTTTTTAGTGTTTGCCAATTCCAGCTTGGATCCACTTCTCGGTAAAAATTGGCTTTCGCGTCAAATGTACGCCCAGAAGGGTCCATTTCAGCCGTGTAATACGGTTTTAACTCAGGGCTGGTTGCAAAAAATAATTCCACACGGTCTGAATCCAATACCGCCTGATCTTTATCAGCATCTTTGCCTAGCTGGATATCTTTATCGTCAGCAATAAAGCGAAAATAAAGTGCATTATCGCTCCATAATGCACGAAAATCAGTTTTTGGTGGCGTCTCATTTTCCCACGGATACGTGAAGTCAGTGAGCACTTCAGCTTGCTCCCAAACCGCCGATTTTTGAGCATCTTCAAGGGAATTGATCTGCGCAGTATGATGAATGGGGTACTCTTTTGCTGCCACGCTGGCAGTCACTAACAAGGTTGTTGCTGCAAATAGGGTGATTAATTTCATGCCTTGCCTCACTTTATCGGTTTTATAATGTGCGAATAACATCATGGTGTTTTTTATAACGGAATCGTTATGATCATTTAAGAAATTAAATTTCATAACACATAACGAATATAGAATTAAAATTTCACCAAGAGCAAGGCATGTTCAATAAAAACCCTCACATTGTGAAGAGGCTCACTGTTTATAATTTCGTTATTCTGACCTTAAACTTAAGGCTAACTTTTCACGAATCGTATCGATAACCACTCTTATTTTTAGCGGTAGAAAGGACGTAGCAACCCACACGACAGAAATTGGGTAACGAGCACTTTGATAGTCAGATAAAATCTCAACAAGCTGTCCCGAATGTATTTTTTCTTGTGCCAGCCACTGAGGCAAATACGCAATTCCCGCCCCTTTTATTGTCGCCAACATAATTGTTTGCATATCATCCATAATCAATTTACTGGTGGGTAAATAGCGGTGCTCTTGCTGAGCTCGATCATACACTTGCCAAGGCAAAATGTGTCCGCCCTGTGTGTAGGCAATAAGCTGATGCTTTTCTAATTCGCTGAGTGCCGTCGGCGTACCGTTTGCCGTTAAATAATCGGGTGATGCACAAAAAATCATTTTATGGTGACCAATTTCATGTGCAATCAATTGGTTTGAATCAGCAAGTTGCCCCACTCGCACTGCGACATGAACCCCTTCTTGCTGTAAATCCACATTCCGGTCATTCAATAACGTTTCAATTTCCAATTTAGGGTAAAGGTTCATTAACTCAATCAGTAGCGGGATAACATATAAGTTTCCCAATAGCCTAGGCGCGGTAATGCAGACCTTCCCTTCGACATTACGCTTGCCGCTTTCCAAGAAGTTTGACGCTTCTTGCAGAGAGTTCAGCGCATGACTCGCATATTCATACAGCACCATTCCATCATCCGTTAATGTTTGCTGACGGGTAGTTCGCTGAAACAGTGCAACGCCTAGGCTATTTTCTAAACGTGAAATACTTTTACTCACTGCTGAACGAGTTACATGTAGCCGCTCAGATGCCGCGGTAAAATTTCCACTTTCAACCACAGCAATGAAAATAGGTAAACAGTTCAAATCTAACTTGTTCATATTGGTGCTCATTTGGAAACAATATAAGGAAAGAATATCACTCATTGTCAACTTATCAAGCCAGATATACTGACCACATCCTAAATTGATAAGGAACAATTCCATGAAAATTTTAGTTATCAAATCCAGTATTAACGGTGCACAATCGCAAACCAATACCTTAATTCAGCAATATCTGGATGAACGTAAAGCCCAAGGCTATCAAGACTGTGTTATCGAGCGTGATGTGGCAGAAAATCCATTACCCGTTCTTAATCAAGCCCGTTTCGCAGCATTAAGAGGCGCAGAAATTAGCAATTCTGATTTAAAAAATACCACAGAGCTTTCTGACCAGCTTATTGCTGAGCTTAAAGAGAGTGATTTACTGCTCCTTGGTGCGCCAATGTACAATCTCAATGTACCAACTGAATTGAAAAATTGGTTTGATTTAGTGGTTCGTGCTAGAGAAACTTTTCGCTATACCGCAACCTACCCACTGGGGTTAGTGGAAAATGTCAAAGCGCTGGTATTTAGTGCTCGAGGCGGTATTCATTACGGGCAAGAGACCGATGCAATTACCCCTTATTTAAACTCTGTATTAGGGTTAATGGGTATTAATGATGTTCAGTTTATCTACGCAGAAGGTTTAGATATGAAACCCGAAGGTTATGAGACTGGACTCGCCAATGCTCAACAACAATTAATGCGTCTCATTCATCATTAAGTATCATAATAAAATAAATCCCCACTCTACATTATTTAATTCGTGGGGATTTTGTTTTCATTAAATTAACTATAAATACTCGCTTACAATTGTTAATTGTCAGCTAATGGACTGTATTAATTAATATTTAAATAGTTTATTTCTTTATAAAAACAGACTTCACCGCAATACAGCACACCATAAAAACCCTCATAATGAGTAACCAAAAGTGCAAAATGAAAGCAAATATTATATATTGTATCATTTTATTTCATTTCGGGATTAGTAAATAGATTTTATTTATTGATCTACGTCATTATCCAAAAAATCTTTTATTTCACTTAAGATTTAACTCATAAAAAGAGTAATTTAATAGCCAATATTCTAGGATTTTTATTTCATTTGAATGTAACATTATATTTCATCATATTTTGAGTATTTACATCATTATTTAACCTATCTACAATTCGCCTCGTTTTGAAATCATCCAATTAAACAACTCATATTTAACCAACCTAGGTAATTAACTAATTATCAATATAATGAAACTAAATGAAAAAATAGGACGTTTTATTAGAAATGCACGGATAAGCAAAGGATTATCTGAAAAAGAATTAGCATCCTTAATATCAGTCAGTCAGCAACAAATATCAAGATATGAAAGAGGGATATCGACATTAAGCATTGAAAGTATTTTAAGACTTTTAAATGTATTAAATATCCCCTTTGATGAATTTAGTAATAAGGTAATAAAACCAGAACAAAATAGACTTTTCAATTTACTTATTGACGAGTTAGAAACTGACGGTGTAATTCATGTAGGCAATCTCAAAAATACATAAATGTATTTTTCGGAGTGCATGCTTTATTTTGAATGCAAGCACCAAAAAAGAAATAACCCCTTTTAAAATTTTATCTAATGGAAAGTAATATAATGAAATTTAAGTTAATCGCTATCGCATTGCCTATTTCTCTAGCTTTATCTGCAAATGTATTTGCAGAAGGAGAACCTAATGCTCCAGAAGAATTAGCTCCTGTGACTGTCAGTGGTGGCGTTGTTAATTTTGCGGGTACCATTGTGAATACCCCTTGCGTTATTGATAATGATGATGCTTCACAAACTGTTAATTTAGGTCAATACCGCCAAGATGGTTTTGATGGTAAAGATTCTGTATCATCACCCGTTGGCTTTGATATTAAATTAACCGGATGTGCAACTGAAACATTTAAAAATGCCTCTCTGACTTTTGATGGTAATACCATTCTTGACGAAGAAAAAATCCTTGCTCCAGTAGCATCTCAAAGTGGGCAAACAATCGCAACTGGCGTGGGCATCCAAATTTTACAAAACAATAAGTTAGTAACTGTTAATGGCTCAAAGGCAACGGATGCTATTAAGTTGAATGAAGGTGACAGCACATTACGCTTCCAAGCACAGTACATCGCATTAGCAAATGAAGTTACTGCGGGTTCTGCTAACGCATCTGCCAATTTCACGATTACTTATCAGTAATATTTCTGTCTTTGCACCCGTGTCATAGCGGGTGCGCATTATTTTATATCCGGAGTTTTTATGTTTTCGCTACCTAAAGCAAGTCATTATTATCAATGGCTGGTTTCGTTATTCTATTTTGGTTTTTCTTCTCTTTGTTTAGCTGGTGGAATTACACTTGATAGCACCCGAATTATTTACCCACAAGAAAGTAAGCAAATTACCACGGGTATTCGAAATACCTCAGACAAATCAGCTTTTCTAGTTCAAACTTGGATTGAAGATGCTAAAGGAAATAAAATAAGCGATTTTATTTCCACTCCCCCTTTATTTACTAGCGCACCAAGAAATGAAAATACTATTCGATTAGTTTATGTGGGTGAACAATTAGCGAAAGATAAAGAATCTCTATTTTATTTTAATGTAAAGGCTATTCCATCCCTTGATCGGAATGAATTAGCTGATAAGAATGCATTAATCCTTGCGGCTGTAACTCGAGTTAAACTTTTCGTTCGACCAAAAGGATTAAAGATCACACCAAAGGAAGCAGAAAACCTTATCCGATTTAGCAAGATTGATAACCAAAAAATTAAAATATCAAATCCATCACCGTATTACATGACCTTAACGGATCTTCATTCAGGAAATAATGAATTACCATCAACGATGATCGCACCATTTAGTCATATTGAGGTTAATGCACCAGCAGGGTTTGATACCAGTAAATTGACGTTCAGTTCAATCAATGATTTTGGTGGGATCACTTCACCAAAACCAGCCATTTTCAATTAAGAATTAATCTATTTTATTTCAAATGAAAATAAGGTTTTCTATGTTCGTTTCACTAAAAAAATACAAAAAAATCATCAATAACCATTTGAGACCCTCATACTTATTTATCTGCCTTTTTGTAATACCAAGCACTAACGCCCAAGAGGGAGAAAATTACTATTTTCCACCTTCTTTGATCTCTATCGATTCAGAGCATATTGCTGACTTAAGTACTTTCGTAAGCCAAGGTTCACAATTACCAGGAACCTATGACGTTGATGTTTTATTGAATGGCAATCTCAAATACAGAAGAAATATTACCTTTGTCAAAGCACAAGATTGCCAAAAGCAAGATGACCAATTACCTAAATTCGTAGCAGACCAAACAGGGTTAATCCCACTGTTAACGCCGCAGGAACTGGCTGAGCTGGGAGTCAATATTGATAGCCTTCCATTGCTACAATCGGACAACCATCAATGTATTCCTCTGGCGCAATTAATTCCTAATGCGAGCACTGAATTTGATTTTCCGAAAATGAAATTGAATATCAGTATTCCTCAAATAGCATTAAATAATTTAGCCAAAGATGAAATCCCAACAAACCAATGGGATGAAGGAATTAATGCATTATTTACCAGCTATACATTAGGTGTCACTGATAACCAATATCAGCACGATTTCAGTAAAAATATCTATTTGAATCTAAGAAATGGCGTCAATTTAGGGAGCTGGAGATACCGTGATAACCGGACATGGACCAGCTATAAAAGCAAACATAATCAAGAAAATAACTGGCAACATCTCAACAGCTATGTCGAGCGAGGGATCATCCCTTGGCGAAGCCGTTTAGTATTAGGCGACAGTTCAACTAATAATACCGTTTTCGATTCACTGGCTTTTCGAGGCGCACAATTGCGAACGGACGAAAGTATGTACCCTTCTAGTCAACAAGGGTTTTCGCCGATTATCCGCGGCGTAGCAAACAGTAATGCGACCATTGAAATTCGCCAAAATGATTATTTAATTTACCAAGCTAATGTCGCGCCTGGTGAGTTCGCCATTACCGACTTAAACGCCATGAGTTCGAGTGGTGACTTGCAAGTCAGTATTCTTGAAGCTAACGGCGATATTCAATCATTTATCGTGCCCTATTCCTCTGTTCCGCTGTTATTACGAGAAGGTCGAATGAGTTATAGCCTGACCGCCGGTGAGCTTCGCTCGGATAACAGCAATTATGATACGACTCAATTTGGAGAAACGACGCTTATCTGGGGAGCATCGTCATTAACAACGCTGTATGGCGGCGTTCAATATGCTAAAAACTATCTGGCAGGAGCAGTTGGTACCGGCTTTAACTTAGGGACATGGGGGGCATTTTCAGCAGATATCACCCATGCCAATAGCCAATTAACCGATGGGAGTCGCTATCAAGGACAGTCACTGCGTTTTCTATACGCACGAGCCTTCCCTGAAACCGGCACTAACCTTCAACTCACTGGGTATCGCTACTCAACCCGAGGCTACTATACCCTGCAAGAAACATCGTTAAACCGGATGTCTGGCTGGCTATCACAAAATGAAACCCTTGATACCAATGGGGAACTGAAAACCAACCATACCGACTATTTTAATCTTTACGATAATAAGCGTGAAAGAATACAGACCAATATCTCACAAAAGATAACAGGGGTTGGTTCTATTTATTTAACCGGTGTCCGCCAGAGTTTTTGGGAGCGAAATGGCAGTTCGGTGTCCATACAATCAGGGTTGAGTAGCCAGATTGGCGATATTAATTACACGCTCTCATATGGATTAAATAAAAATGTTGATCAATACGATGTAAAAACAACGGATAGGAATATTTTCTTAACGGTATCCATCCCGTTACAGAAATGGTTACCTCAAGGAGCGCCGTCAATGTATGCCTCTTATAGTGTTAACCACGATAACCAAGGAGAGTTAGTCCAGCAGACCAGCTTAAGCGGAAATTTACTGGCTCAACAAAACCTGAATTGGAACGTTGCTCAAGGGTATTCATCGAGTAATGGGAATGACGGGAATATCAACTTAGCCTACCAAGGCGGCTATGGAAATACTCAAGCCGGTTATAGCTACGGTCAGGATTACCGTAAAGTTTCAACGGGTATTTCTGGTGCAGTGACCCTGCACTCTGACGGCATCATTTTTAGTCAACCCTTTGGTGAGACCAACATTCTGATTTCGGCACCGGGAGCGAGCGATATTCCCGTCGAACATACCAGTGGTGTGAAAACAGATTGGCTCGGTTACACCATCAAGCCTTACGCAACGCCATATCGTTTAAATCGTGTTGCCCTAGATAGCAGCGAATTAGATGAACAAACAGAAATTGAAAACAGCGTTCTTACGACGGTGCCGACTCGTGGCGCTATCGTCAAAGCAAACTTTGTGACTCGCCAAGGTGCTCGCGCACTGGTTCACATCGTAAAAAATGGCAAAAACTTGCCTTTCGGCACCTTGGTCTCGATTGGGCACCAAACGGCAATTGTGAATGATGATGGACAGGTTTATTTATCTGGGCTCGAATCCTCTGGCGAATTAACAGCCAAATGGGGATATGACGATGAAAATCAGTGCCAAGCCATATATTCGTTACCTGAAAATGCAGATCTGCAATCATTAATTCGATTCGATGTTAATTGCCAATAATCATTGGTCAATAACAAAACTATTTTAATTCTTTATTTAAATAACAGGCTTAATATGAATTTAATTATCAATAAACTCGTGAAATTAATTTTGGTCATCACCTGTGTTAGTGGTGCAAATATCAACTTAGCCAGCGCGGAAAGTGCAAGTGCGTTAGTTAAAATAAAAGCGACTGTTTTGGCAGGCTGCTCACTTGATGCACCCGATACCGTTTCTTTAGATAAAATTCCGAGTTCTGCATTCAATGGTAAAACAACCGGAGATGACCTAGATACTTATTCTAAAATATTTACTTTGACCGCCACCTGTTCAGGCACTAACAAATATAAATACACCTTCAAAGCAAATGAAGCAGATGGTTCCTGTATTAAAACAGATGCTGACTTTATGCGCTATTGCTTAAAATTCAATGACGATTACCTTGATTTATCGTCTACCACAGCCACCTTGGAAAGAGATAGCTCCAAAGATGGGGGTAAGACTGAAATCACTGTCGTTCCGCAGGTGTCCTCTACTTCAAGTACCCCTGTTGGTGACGTTAATGGACAGATTACTGTCACTATCGAGCCGATGTAAATTGCGAATTAACCAGTAAGGTCAACAACATTGCGCCAGTTATTTATTTTTATTGTTTCATTGTTTCCGCTGTCTGTTTATGCGGAAACAACATTTATTCTAAAAGAAATTAAAGATGTATATATTGAAGAAATTACGTCCGCAAATAGAAGTACATTGTTTAGATTTGAGGTAGATTACAGCAATCCCGACGGCACATCAGGTCCATTACGATCTGCATGCTGGTCAAGCTTAGAGGAAATGAAAACCGTTTTCTATAGTCATGGATTAGGGGTCTATGCAGAAACCTTTAATGATGGAAAAATTAGACTCAATGGGAGTGGTACAGTACTCAATTATTTTGGGGGGGATAATTCAATTAATGGACTTACATATGTCACGAGCCTGTCAGGATTTAATGATGAAACTTGGGTTTTATACTGTAGCATAGTGACAAATGATTATAGCGGAGGACAGATACTGTTTAGACCGACAACTCTCACCTATACGATTGTTAATTTACATGCATCAAGTATGGCGTATCCTCATATCAGCGCACCGGCTGTCATTGATTTAAAAACTTGTTCACCCGGTGACAACCTGAAGGCTGCTATTCCGTTAACTGTGGGTTTTGAGGGATATATGGGACAAAGTAAAAAAATGGATTTAACCGTAAGATCTCATGATTTACCTGATGATTTTGATATTGTTCTTGATAACCAAAGTATTCTCAATAAACCGCCCCAAGTCATTCAAATGCCAGCAGGGCAAAAAGAGAAACAGATTGAAACTCACTTACAAGGAAAATGCCCAAGTCAAGCAGGAGAATATATTTGGAATGCAGAATATATTACGACTATTCAGTAAGCTTTATTTCGCACTCCATGAGTCACTCATTAATATAAAAAAATCCGCCTGGTAGGCGGATTAAATAATTAAAAATTTGACAAAAAAAATTAATACAATAAAAAACAACAATAGAGAGAACTAATTTTCACACAAAATTAGTTTATTTTATCAAAATAAATTTCAATATCTCTATGGGTATCATTCAATTTAACGCCGGAAATTTCATCATGGTAATTTTTTAATTGAAATTTTAACTCATTAAAAAAATCACCGAAGTCAAAATCTAAAACAAAAAGAATATTCAATAATGTGTCTACAGAAATTCGACATTTACCACATTCATATCGAGAGTAATGCTGCTGTGAAATCCCGAGTTGCTTCGCTATATTAGAACCAGACAGCCTTTTATTTTTTCTAATCTCTCTTATTTCTTTACCTATCATGACTGAGTAAATATTGCTTTCCAGTTTACTACCTTCATCTACATTCTTCATATTTCATATATCTCCATATACAGGAACGGTAGAATTAATTATTTAGTTCTCGTTCCTGTTGATAGATAAAAAATCATCCGTTAGGAATCACTTTTATTGTGCTATTATTATCTGAGTTTTTAAATCCGTAACGACTTAATGGTGAAATAACTAACTCTTGAACTTTACCTTTCACATCAATAGTTTTACTTTCTTGTGGTCTTAAATAAAATTGTTCAATTGAGTAACTATCATTACTAGGTAATGCTGTCACTGACTGGGATAAACGAACAACTTGATTACCAGTATTAGTTAACGTCAGCTTGTTATCTTTTTGCTTAACGGTAATATTTTTCCATGGCGTTTGGCTTAATGGCTCATTAGCTGGTGTAATTAACATCGCCACATCCTGGCGAATCGGCATTTTTGCAGAGTTTTGTTTAACAGCTCCCACACCTTGGAAAGAAACACGTAAAATTTCTTCTTGTTTTAAATCCAAACCTTTCTTTAGAACAAAGTTAATTTGCTGGCTTTCATTCGGCTCAATACGCACAATTGGTGGGGATACCATCACCTCTTTAGCCATTGGTTTCGAGCCATCAAGATCAGAAACTTTCGTTGATAACAAGATAGGCTCTTTTGATATATTTTTTACGCTAAATACTTTACGCCCTTCACTTGCATCTAAAATAACGGTCATTGTTTCCAATTGAAAACTTGCTTTTGCAGATATACTCATTAAGCTGACTAAACCTAAAACCATTGTATAAAATAACTTTTTCATTCAAACCTCAAATATGTATTTAATAATATTACTGGCAGATCGCATCTGCCTCTTCATAAAGTAATTCTGTGGAAAATTCTTCCGGTACACTATATTTAATTGTGCAATCATCTGAATTGGGTGAGCGTAAAATAATGTCATCGCCAATTTGTTCATTACTGAGTAATAAATTACCTTCCCCCATGACGACACCCATATAATCCCCTTTTTTATTTAGTACGCTGGCACCAAAAGGAACCATCGAACCATTCTCCATTTTAATATTCAGTAATAATTGCCTCATCGTCGTTGCATTAATACGTTTAGTCACAACAGATCCCCTTGCCGCAGCAACATCAAAGGAAGTGGTATCTAAACGCACATTTACCGGCAATTTATCAGTATTTAATTGCACGGTTGATTTTTGGTTTCTTGGCAACGATGAAATAGCCGCAGTACCAAAATGATTCGTTATCGTGGTGCCACTGCCCATCGTGTTGACTCTAACCCCTGGCGCATCCGGTACATACACGATGCCAAAGGTGTCTCCTAAAGGTACGGATGACGTTGCAAATAGCCCATCGGAATACGCTAGACCACCATATGCTGCAACGGTGATAGAGCGTGTATTATTCTGAGACATGGAACCACTCAACGAAATATTACTATACGCATTAGCATTATTAATACTGCCATTGAAGGTATTAACATCATCATTACGACCAGCGCCGATCGAATATCTTAAATTATCACTAACTTGCTGATTGTAATTCACCATTACCCTGTTTTTATCCTGGTAATGCTGGCTTTGCATGCTGATATTTTTTTTCTTACCTAACGGCATTGATGCATTCATAAAAATTCGGCTATCTTGATCATCGCCTGTTTGGTAATTCACATTTAAAGATACATCAGCTATTTTTCTGCTATAACCGATAGAATAAAAAACCTTATCGGATTTATCACCATAAAAATGGTTATGATTAATGCTCGCGTTAAAGCGCCCCCACAACATATCCCCCCAGCTAACAAATAACGAAGCGGAGGTCTGTAATTCACCACTAAACCACCCATTTGTTTCTTCCCGCAAGTCCTGAACAGAATGGTTTTTTAATAGCGAGTCATCCAATGTCGGGAACTGATTTGTTCGATATAAAATCGAAGCGCCTAATGTCATTTTTTCAAACGCAACACTACTATTAAAATCGATTTGCTCCCCACGCTTTTCTTTATTGCGCGCACTTTGCAAACCAATACCAATCGAAATAGGGGTAACAATATCTAAATATGTGCTAACCCGACCACTAACCGATTGAAATGTATCTGAGTAAAGAATTCCTACCGCATAATTTGATACACCATATTGTTGGCTGACTTCTACACCACTCACAATTGGCGTCTGCGTTTTCTGATCACCCCGACTACGATATCGTCCGGTAAAAAACTGATAACTCATTGGCAAAACTGCACTTTGCTTGGTTGCAGTCACTACCTGAAACTGATGTCGCTCCCCATTATCTTGTATCACGGTGACATCTAAAGGCGAGCTAATCACTACATTATTAATTCGATTTAACTCGAAAGGTCCCGCAGGCACCATCGTGCGATATAACAACCGTCCATTTTGATGTACTTCAACCGTTGATGGTGAACTTGCAACACCAGTCACTGGCACGACTAAAACATTTGAAGATTGCAAAGAGCTATCAGAATAAATTTGCATTCCATTAATAGGGGTACCACCAAAAAATATACCTTGAGTATTAAGCTGTCCAATATCGAATATGGACTTTAAAAACTCAATACCCTTTGATAGCACTGTTTCATTAAATTGATAATATGAGTTTGATTCCCCTACGGAGACACTACTGTTATTTCTCAACACCCAATTCTGCCAATTTATTCCTGTTTTAAACTCTCCTTGGTAAAAACGCTGGCTGTAATTACCGTTAATATGCATGCCATATAATTGATAATTACTTACCACCCCAAATCCACCGTACGTTAACTCACGACCTTGTAACTTTGGGTCAATATTCTCTTCAGCAACCACCATATCTATTCGATACGTGTTAGGATGTAATACAATTTTCGCATCTGGATACACTCGCTCAAAGGTATTACAACCATCTGTTAAATCAATTTTTTTTAACCTTAGTTTGCTCATCAATCCATCAGTAAGGCATAACCTGCCACTTTCATTGATTTCGACATTCGCAGTATATTCATTACTGCCATTTAATTTTATGGTGACATCATGGTGTCCAGGTAAAAATTGGTTACCCTTCATAAAAAATTCTGCAACTTCTGGTCCATACCCTAGTGATTTTAAAGAGTTGATATCAAAATTAATTGATGAGGGTGTTTCGCTCTTTATGATTTCAGATGCAACGGAATTATTTACCTTCAGTACAATAAAAATTAAAAATAGTTGGCAATAAGAAAAATGATTTTTCTTATACATTATTATTTTTATTTCCAATGTAAATTATTAAAATTAAAGCTATATACCAAATGAAAATATAATATTTGCACTACCATCTAATTCCACAGCCTCAACAATTGGACCATTTGTCTCTTTAAGGCTGTTCAGAATAGGTTTCACCGCGATATTTACAGCAAAATGGCTTCCATTGGATATTACGTTTTCATTTGTAACCCATGCATATTGTTTACTTTTTAATACAATACTCTCTTGGGTTGATGGCAGTAGCTCCGTACCATTCACAACTCCCACACCAACAGCCTGACCATCAACTTTGAGTTGACTAAGTATTAATTGATAGTTACCTAATCGCCCTTGGTTATTCACTTTACCTAATCCAAAATAACTATCATTTCCCATCTGCGATGTTTCACTTCGGTTATCCGAAAATTGCACAAGTAGCAACGTAGGTGTATTACATGAAATTTGCCATATTTTCGATAATTCTGGGATTTCCGTCGTTTTATTTAAATCAAACTGGCGAGCATGTAATTGATTAAATCGATACTCCCCACCATTAGGGATAATAACTTCACATGTAGGAGGTGATTTAATCTGCCCAATAAAGTTTTCATTTTGAATAGTCTGCGAATAGGCTATTTTATTGCAAAACAAACACCCTAAGACTAATAACACTATAGCCTTAGTTACTGGGACTATAAGTAAACGCATACATTCCTCTGGTAATGATTTTTATCAGACTTAATTAATCATTAATATTAAATAGCAATATTTAAACTTTTTGATTATAACTCTTAAAGGTTAAATAAATACCTTCTAAAATTAATAGATTAATCAAATAGAACATTAACATTCTCTCCAATATTAATGCTCTAATATTGATAAAAATAATGAATAGATATAGTTTTATATCTATTCATTTTAATCGTGGAATTACAGTGCAAAAGCAAAAGCTAATGTTGCATCACCATCTAAATTAGCATCACCCGTACTGGTTTTTAATTCAGCACTCAACGTCGGTTTTACATCAAGATCAGCTGCAAAAACTTTTCCTGATCTTAATACAGCCGCTGATGTTCCCCAACCTATTTTTTTGGTTTTATCAACCAATATTGATGCCGCAACACCTGATCCATTTATACCACTCACTGTCTGAGGTGTACCATCCGTTTCTTGCTTCACCGCTAGATTCTTCACAAGGATAGTATAAAATCCAACTTTTTTATCGGTATTAAACAGGCCTAAACCAAAGTTATTTACGTGTGCAATTAATACAGAATCAGCTCGGTTATCTGTGGAGGTAAACGTTAAATAGGTTGTCGCATCACAAACTACTTCAATATGATTAGTTTTCTCATCCAAAGTTAAATTTCCTGAAACAGGAAACATAGTCGGAGAAACATCAAATACATATTCTAAATCAATTTTTTCTACACCATTAAAAGTACACGTTGGTGGCGTAATTGAACCTGACACAGCTATATTTGCAACTGGAGGAGCTGCTAATGTAGCACTAGAAACAGCAATTAAAGATAATGCAATTATGGTTCTCTTAAACATGAAATAAATCCTATTGAATAAATAATAATATTATTAAAATAAAAGCCTTTTCCCTTAAGATTTTAAAAATCTCTGCAAGGGAACTTTATATATTTAGTTGGTTTTATTTATTTTTAATATCGATTAATGCTAACAAACCCCATTAGCTTAATTAATTCGATGGACTCATTATAAGCATATATTTTTAGGATTTGAATTACTCCTAATAAGGTAATTTATTTAAATTCACTTTATTACAAAGTATTTCAGTATGTTTCATCATAGAAAACAAATAGCTAAATCGATACAGTCTTTTTTAGACTATCATCAACAAACATATAAACCTAAACCAGTCAAATAAAGAATAAAAATACAGATTTTTATTCTAAAAAAACTTTTTATTCGTTCTTATTAGTGAAAAGTTACAATTTAACACACTTGTGGCGTAAGGATAACTTACAATAAATTGACAAAAAAATAGAAAAATATTTTTATTTTCATAAAAATCAGAGCATTAAGAGCACAATACATAAAGACCAAATTTACACACATATAGTGTAAATTGTGAAAACTATACAATTTGTTTAGATTTGAACAAAATTATATCTAACATATTACTCTTTGTTAGTGTTTTTTTAGTTTTTTTATCTTTATAGTTTATCTCACCCATCATATTAAGAGCATCAAGATACGAAAAAATTAAATGATTGGTATTAATTTATCCCGCAAGCTCTTTTCAATATAGTGAATTATAGTCATGTTTATCCATAGTTTGATAAATCCTTTTTAAACGTAATCCATAAACAGTCATATATAATGTAAGCAATAGTAAAAAACGCCTTTTATTTTTTCCGTTTTTTTCTCGCCGTCACACTCTTTTTCTTTTTATCTTCTCGGCTTGATGACCAAATCTCAATGTAATCCATATTCGTTAAGAAAAAGACAATACAGCTTCCTAGAACCACCATCCAAACTAACATCGCTTTTGGAATATTATCGAAGCGGAAGATTAATAACAGCGGAATAAGCACCATCATGCTGATAAACATCGAGCTCATCATGCCCAATACCACAGGAGCGATAAATTTCTTCATCCCGATCATTCTCATCACTAGCGTGAAAACAATACAGGCAGGGATCATTCCAAACGTAGCAAACATCACGATCAACCCCGGCTCCCCTTTATTCACCAACCAATCGGTGAAACCAAACCATGAAAAAGGAATTGTGATCATGATGCAGACTCCTGTTGAACATACAGCAAGGGAATATCTTTAAAACGGAATAAGAGTGTAAAAATGAGATTCGGGAAAAGACGAATGTTGGTGTTGTATAACGTGACTGTTTGATTAAAAAATTCTCGGCGATCCGCAATTTGGTCTTCTAACCCTTTTGCTGACGTTTGTAATGCTAATAACGCCTGCTGGCTAATCAGCTTGGGGTATTTTTCTGCCAGTAAAAAAATCGGCTTTAAATGTGAGCGAAATTGGTTTGCGGAATCCACTTTAACGTCGAGCTGTTCCGTGGATAAATAGTGCTGACGACTTTGCAGTAATTCGCTAATTAAACGCTTTTCATGAGTCATTGCCCCTTCCGCTACGATTGTTAATTGTGGCATTAAATCTGCCTGTTTTTTTAGGAGCACATCAATATTGGCAAATGCTTTGTCGCAATTATTTTTCAAGAAAATAATATTGTTGTAGATCCCCACAATATAGCGAACCAAAATGGTGCCTATCACCGCGACAAAAATCCAAAAGATAATCTGATTCATATCATTCACTGTCAGATAACGAAATTTGGTTAAAATGAAGCGTTAAGTATCCATCTTGATAACTCACTGGCGTCATTAATATTAGCGCAATCAGAATAGCTGCAATCATTGCTGTCACTCCAATATTCCGACGCATTGGCGCGGATTTATTCCAGCGAGTCACATAATCTGATGGCGAAACACCTAATAACATGTGTGGCGCTTTACGGGTGATCACCACTTTGCCATTCTCACTGTCCGCTGACCCAATCAATAAATAACTCTTCCCACTTTCAAGTAAATACTCTTTATAACGACGATTGCCACTCTCATAATCCATATGGGGGGATAATCCGGTATGGACAAAATAATCTGGGTCACAAATCACATTCACAGAGCCAGTATCATCCGTCATGGTGAAATTATGTAGCTGAACACTGCTGTCTCTGAGGGTATAACTTTTTTTACCTTCTTTATCCGTAGAGATAGAGTACTCGTAATAAAAAGCACCATAACAGCTACGATTACCTAACTTACTTTTGACTTCCTTTCCTGAGGTTATTTTCCCTTCTACTTCTACGAGCCCCATCGCAATTGAGCGAATTTTTGAAGTTGCGAGGTTCTTTTGAAACTTTAGAAAGCGTTTTTCGGGGGTATTTTGAATAAAACTGAAAACAAACAATAAGACGAAAGCCACAAAAAAGAGGCGAATATCAATAAAAAAGCCCATGGTTAAACACCCAGCCAATGCAGTGCCAACAAGGGTTTTTAATAATGCAATAAATTTGGAGGAGCCTTCCTTTTGCAAACGTTGATAGCGATCATACGCACTTTCCGTTATTCCAACGACAATACGACTAGCCGCAAAAGCCATCCCTACTGCCACAGCATAGAAAAAGTAGCGTTCATATTCACCAGGTCTCGGCGAGATAGTTTCCCATGCCCCAAATAGCACCGCAGTAAAAAGAATAATGCCCCAGTTTAATTTACGCTTTTTTGAATACTTTCTGTCTAAATAAAAAAGAATGCCGCCTAATACGGCACCTAAAAAATAGTAGATATTCACAGATGATACCTTTAACGGTGATTATGATTTGAATTGAATACCATCATATTTTTTCTCAGCTTCAGTGATTTCCAATAAAGGCAACGCAGTAAAACCAAAAATATTGGCAAAAATACTGTCTGGGAACATTTGGATCGCCGTATTGTATTCCGTTGTTGCATCATTGAAGCCTTCGCGGCGCTGAGCAATTTTATCTTCCACTTCGCTTAGTGCGATTTGTAATTGGGTAAATTGCTCACCCGATATTAGCGTTGGGTAGTTTTCAGCAACCGCGACGAGGCTTTTTAATGCTTTATCCATTTCATTTGATGCAGCAATTTTTTCATTCACATTTTTAGCACTGAAATAATTTTGGCGAGCATCACTCAATGAAGTAAATAGCGCTTTTTCATGCTCCATGGCTTTTTCAACTATCGTGACTAGCTGGGGAATTTGGTCAGCACGCTGTTTTAAAATCACATCAATATTGGCAAATTGATTGCTAACTTGGTTCCGGGTACTCACCAAGCGGTTATAAATAGAAATACCCCATCCCGCTAAAATAAGCAGTAAAACCAGAAGAACAATCATTGTCGTTGCCATTTTTATGCCTTTTAATTAAAAAAATCATTAATGCTAAGATATTTAATTTAAGTTATCGATATAACACTTTTTATTCAATCGGAAAAATAGCAAAGAAAAGGATTAATAGAGATTTATACGCTACACCAAATCGATCATGATCACATTAATGACGCAAACTAATTCAAATTTCACCTTAAAGTGTTAGCTGAAATGTTTTTTCAAAGATTCTTCACTTCTGAAAATAACGAAACTAATTATACTCTTTCGAAAATCATCGCATCCACTATAGTTTGCATTTTTGTCTGGCAAACAAACCTCATAAACAAAAGAGTTCTTAAATAAAAAATAGGATTTGAATCACAATTATCACTTTTTTATTTAGCATCTCTCAAAAATGACGACGTCGTCACATTAAAAACTAAACAATTTATTTATAACAATAGAGCATCACTTTTCTCACACCATTATTATTTTTAGCCGTCAAGCATTACAAAGAGAACGGTTTACTTACAAAAACGACGTTTAATGTTGACGTCAACATTATAGCCAACATCCAGAATGAGGTTATTAGAATATGAGTACCCTACCTGAAAAAATGAAAGCTGTTGTATGTCATGGCCCCCATGATTACCGCTTTGAAGCGATAAAAAGACCAACACCAGGATTTCGTGAAGTGGTCATCAAAGTAGATGGATGCGGTATCTGTGCAGGTGACTGTAAAGCGAATGATGGCGCTCAAATGTTCTGGGGTGAAAACCCATGGATCAAAGCCCCTGTCGTACCAGGACACGAATTTTACGGACGCGTCGCTGAGCTGGGCGAAGGTTCTGGTGAAAAATATGGTCTGAAAGTAGGCGATCGTATTTTAGCGGAACAAATCGTGCCTTGCTGGGAGTGTCGTTTCTGTAAGTCAGGCAAATATTGGATGTGCGAAACCCATGATATTTACGGCTTCCAAAAAGAAGTTGCCGATGGTGGGATGGCGGAATATATGCGTTTTTCTGAGCGTGCCATTATTCACAAAATTCCAGATGAGCTTTCAGAAAAAGATGCGGCGTTAATCGAGCCAATGGCCTGCGCTATCCATACCGTTCGTCGTGGTGATATCGATTTAAATGACGTTGTCGTTATCGCAGGTGCAGGTCCACTGGGTCTGTGCATGATCCAAGTCGCGAAACTCAAAACCCCGAAAAAATTAGTCGTTATCGATGCTATCGATGAACGCCTTGAATTAGCTAAGAAATTTGGTGCTGACGTGGTGATCAACCCACTGAAAGAAGATGCCATCAAACTGGTTAAAGAGATGACCGAAGGTTACGGTTGCGATGTGTACATCGAAGCGACTGGTGCTCCAATCGGCGTGACTCAAGGGTTAGAAATGATCCGTAAACTGGGTCGCTTCGTCGAGTTCAGCGTTTTCGGTAAAGAAACCACCGTAGACTGGTCAATTATCGGTGACCGTAAAGAGTTAGATATCCGAGGTGCTCACTTAGGCCCATACAGCTACGAGGTCGCCATTGACCTATTTAGCCGCGGGTTAGTATGTGCTGACGATATCGTTACCCACTTCTACTCAATCGATGATTGGGAAGAGGCATTTGTTATGGCGAAATCGGCAGACTCTATCAAAGTCGTTATCAAGCCATAATGCTGTTGTAGTGCAATATAGTGAAATGCAATATCAGCATAATTAAAGTAAGTCATTAATAATCATAAATATTAGCAGTACCCTATAACACTAAAGACTCTTTAGGAGAACATCTTATGTTGAGTAAATTTAAAAAGTTAGCTGTTGCAGCAAGCGTTTTAACACTGGGCATGGCTTTTAACGCGACAGCAAAACCTGTTTCTGTCGGAATGTCGTTTCAAGAACTGAATAACGAATATTTCGTGACCATGAAAGAGGCTTTAGAAAGCGCAACAGGTGAAATGGGCGCTCAACTTTATATCGCTGATGCGGCACACGATGTCTCAAAACAAACCAGCGATATCGAAGATATGCTTCAGAAAAAAATCGATATTCTGCTGATTAACCCAGCAGATAGCGTGGGTGCAGAAACAGCTGTATTAGCTGCGAAAAAAGCGGGTGTCGTGGTGATTGCAATCGATGCACAAGCTAACGGTCCAATCGACTCATTCGTGGGTTCTAAAAACTACGAAGCAGGTCTAATGGCGGGTAAACGTTTAGGTGAATCATTAGGTGGTAAAGGCGAAGTGGCTATCCTTGATGGTATCCCTGTCGTGCCAATCCTTGAGCGTGTTCGTGGTTTTGAAGCCGCCATGAAAGAGTATCCAAACATCAAGATTGTGACCAAATTAAACGGTAAACAAGAGCGTGATACTGCGATGAACGTCACTGAAAACATGCTGCAAGCTAACCCTGGCTTGAATGGTATCTTTAGTGTGAACGATGTGGGTTCTTTAGGCGCATTAGCGGCAATCGAATCTGCAGGTCGTGATGTGAAACTGGTGAGTGTTGATGGTTCTCCTGAAGCCGTCGCTGAAATTGCCAAAGGTAATTCACCGTTTATCGCTACTTCCGCACAATTCCCACGTGACCAAGTACGTATTGGTTTAGCCATGGGCTTAGCAAAACACTGGGGAGCTAACGTACCTAAAGAAGTTCCTCTGGATGTTAAGTTAATCGATAAAACCAATGCTAAAGATTTCCATTGGTAATCAGCAATTAACAAAGTAAATAAATAAGTCGAACTCGGTATTGCGCCTACAGATTATTCCCCGGCGCAATACTCTTAATAAAAATGAATGACACTCTGTTTATTGGAAAGCATTTCACTTTCCAACTCGCTTTGTTACCCATTTTTAAGCGGTAAAGAAAATAAGGGAAGCAACATGATGCAATTGTTAGCATTAAAAGATGTCAGTAAAACTTTCCCTGGGGTTAAGGCGCTAGATAATATTAATCTCTCTTTAGAAAAAGGAGAGGTACACGCACTGCTGGGTGAAAATGGTGCGGGTAAATCAACGCTAATGAAAGTGCTGTGTGGAATTCATAAACCAGATAGCGGGAAAATACTTATCGAAGGCGAAGAGTACACCTTCCATAATTATCGTGATGCCATTAAAGCGGGCGTCGGTATTATTTTCCAAGAGTTTTCGTTAATCCCTTATTTAAATGCTTTTGAAAATATCTTTTTAAACCGGGAAATTAAAAATAAATTTGGCTTATTAGATAGAAAGCTGATGCGTGAAAAAGCGCAGATAATCCTATCTGAGTTGGGCGTTAATATTGATATTGATGAACCCATTAGCCATTTAAGTATTGCTGAACAACAATTTGTGGAAATTGCCAAAGCGCTTTCTCTGGATGCCAAAATATTGGTACTAGATGAGCCAACGGCAACATTAACCCCCAAAGAAGCCAATCACCTATTTGATGTGATGCGTGACCTGAAAGCAAAAGGCGTCGGCATGTTCTTTATCTCTCACCACTTGGAAGAGATTTATGAAATTTGCGACACCATTAGCGTATTGCGAGATGGTCAATATATTGGCTCCCGCAAGGTGGATGATACCGACCTTGATGTGATCATCGAAATGATGGTGGGTCGTGAAGTCGAAAATATCTACCCGCCAAAACGTCATTTTGATGGACAAGAGGTCATTCTCGACGCTCAAATTCAGCGGTTTGCTTCTAGCCCAACCAATCGCATTCAATTGAAAAAAGGCGAGATCCTCGGTCTTGCAGGCTTAGTCGGCTCTGGCCGCACTGAAAATATTCTCGCCATGATGGGCGCGGATAAAGCCTACAAGAAAAAAGTGGTTCTAGAGGGGCAAGAAGTCAAAATGAAATCTGCGGCGCAAGCGCTCCAGTTAGGCATTGGACTTTTACCTGAAAGCCGTAAAACCCAAGGTTTGGTTTTGCCATTCTCAGTTAAAGAAAATATTTGGCTAAATAACCACGCTCAAAAACTGTTCTTAATTCAAAATAAAAAAGAACATTTGTTATCTCTTGATTTAATTTCGCAAGTCAAAGTTAAAACACCAGAAGCAGATACAGCGGTTTCAACGCTTAGCGGTGGAAACCAACAAAAAGTGGTGATTGCACGTTGGCTAAATAAACAAGCCAAAATTCTTATTTTCGATGAGCCTACACGGGGTATCGACGTCGGAGCAAAATCAGAAATCTATCAATTAATGCGTTCACTTACCGAAAAAGGGATCTCAATTATTATGATTTCCTCAGAGCTGCCTGAAGTTATTGGCGTGAGCGATCGAGTTTTGGTGTTTCGAGATGGTGAAGTTGCTGCTGAATTAAGTGGGGACGAGATTAACTCAACCCAGATTATGTTACATGCGGCCGGCAATATTATATAGGATCATGACTATGTCTAACCAAAGTACAATTCCACTGGCGAAGAATAAATTTAATTTTGCCAAATTAACCAAGATACCGGCATTTTTACCTCTCGTTGGGTTAATTATTTTATTTGCTTGTATGTCCATTTTTAATGAGCATTTTTTAACGGTAAATAACTTATCTACTATTGCCCGCCAAGTTTCTATTAATGCAATCATTGCTATCGGGATGACATTTGCCATCTTAACCGGAGGGATCGACCTTTCCGTTGGGGCGGTGATGGCGCTATCCGGTACATTGATGGCTGGATTAATGAAATATTATGGTATGGATCCTTCCATTGCCATTGCTCTGGGTCTGTTATCTGGTATCGCGTTTGGATTTATTAATGGGATTTTAACTGCTTACGGTAAAATGCCGCCAATTATCGTGACCTTAGGCGCCATGATTATTGCGAAAGGCTTAGCGCTAATTTACACCGGTGGCTACCCTATTTCTGGCTTACCTCAAGAGTTTGCTTTTTGGGGACGTGAAGAGTTGATGGGAATTCAGGTACCTATCCTATTAATGCTAGGTCTGTATCTGATTTTTTATGTGGTGCTTAATCATATTCCATTCGGCCGCTATATTTATGCCATTGGCGGTAACGAAGAGGCGGCGCGTTTAAGTGGTATCCGCGTTGAGCGCTATAAAATGTTGGTGTACGTCATCAGTGGTTTCACTGCCGCATTTGCCGGACTGATTTTTACCTCTCGCGTTATGAGCGGTCAGCCTAATGCCGGTGTCGGTTTTGAACTTGATGCTATTGCAGCAGTCGTTTTGGGTGGTGCATCTATCGCAGGCGGTCGCGGGATGATCATCGGCACATTGATCGGTGCAATGATTTTAGGTGTACTAAACAATGGCTTGAACCTTCTGGGTATCTCACCGTACGTTCAATATATTGTAAAAGGTCTAATTATCTGGGGCGCAACCTTAATTAGCTCAATGAAGCGTTGATTTTCACGCTGTTACGAAAAACAACAAATAAGGATTTCATGATGAAATCCTTATTTTTTTAATCGTAAGTCACAAGTTTTCCATTGACGAAAATTTGCTTGGAACCCGTTTCTTTAGTGGTACCACCTTCTATCTCTGCAAACAGTAATTCCGCTGTTCGTTTACCTAAATAAACTGAGTCATGGTGAACGCCTGAAATCGATAAATGATAAGTATCAGCATAAGGCGGTAAGTCCACCGAGAAATAACGGCAAGATAATCCGAGTTCAGAAATAATTTTGTACATCCCCGCGGTAATAATTCCGTTTAAGCCCACGATATACATATTGGGTGTATAGAGTTCTTTTATTTTTTCTCTTAAATACTCTTCATCTTTCTTACTAAAAATATAACTACTGTACAGGACATGAATATTTTTACGGTTAGTAAATTGATCATAAATACCCGCTAAGCGTGAAAGACTAATTTCAGAATGCTCAGGCCCTGAGACAATTAAGGTATTTTCGCTGCGTTGCTGATTGAGATATTTACCGGTTAATGCCCCGATTTCAAAGTTCTTCAAAAATAGCCCAGGGTAATCTTTGCCATAAATAGAACGGTCAACAAAAACCAGAGGGACTTTATGCTGATCAATCAGTGATAAATAACTCGGTTGATAGGCTTTATCGTCACGCACAGGCGAAAGTAAAATACCGCTAGCCTTATAGCTGACTAAGGTTTCAATAGCCGTTTGCTCGGCTTTTTCATCGCTATCGGTATCAAAGATCATCACCTGATACCCTTTCTCTTTCGCTAAGCGGGAAACCGTCTGGATTAATACAACATAGAACGGGTTAAAGGTACTGTCCGTAACAACCCCAATAATGCGGCTATTTTTATTCTTTAAATTCCGAGCAAATACATTGGGGACATAATTTAATTCTTGCGCGATAGCGAGTATTTTTTCTCGCGTCTCTTTTTTTACCAATTCTGGGTGATTAAAAGCTCGAGATACCGTAATATCGGTCACATTCGCGCGTTTGGCGATATCAATGATGGTTGTTGAACTATCTTGTTTAGTCATATTTATGCTAGTCAACCTGTAATGATTATTGTATTTGGTAGGGTATAGCGTGTCCTGTTGATGTCGCTGCTGAATAAGAATTGCGATTAATCCATTATACCTGTTTATCATTGAAGATAAATCAGTTTTCTTTCTTATACATCAAACCAATAGCATCTTATGCCTAATATTCTCAATTTGAATCAAGCCAAATATAAAAAATATTTTAAAAGTAAAATAACTGAAAAACCACTAATAAATGAGTAGTGGAAATGAAGTTATTATATTAAAAAACTGGGGATTCCATTATTTTTTATAAAAATAAAAATTGAATATAACAAATAAAATGAAACAAAAACAACCAATAATGCAAATATAGTTTGAACAATATTAACAGGGATATAGCCAATCAAAAAACGCCCAACAACCAGCCCTAAAACGCAGGCTAAAATAAAAGTTGCGCTCACCTCTAATGGATATTCAAAACCATTCAATATATTAATTGAAATACTAATGCTGCCAATGAGGAATATCACCATCAGCGAGGTGGCAATAATGCTTTTAAGGTTTAAATTGGTGAACTTTTTCATTGCAGGCACAATAATAAACCCGCCGCCTACACCTAATAGCCCCGTCAGTAATCCAGCAACTAATCCAATTCCCCCTAATATAGATGCCGTTTTGATATTCCAAATAAATTTTCCTGTTTGCTGGTTTATTTTGCACGGAGCATCATCATCTTTAATTACTTTCTTAAAAACAATACGATATGCAACCACCAGCATCACGAGACTAAATGCTAAAGTCAGCCATTGGGGTGAAACAATTTGTGCTAAATAAACGCCATATTTCGCGGTAGGAATGCTAATTAACGCAATCCAAATAGCCGCTTTATAACGAATATTCTGCTGAATAAGCCCTTGAATAGCACCAACTAATGCCGCCAATGTAATGGCCAATAACCCCACTGGTGCGGCGAGTGCAACGCCCCATCCTTGAGATGTCATCAAGGCAGGAACCGCTAAAATACCACCACCAGCGCCCGTTAATCCTAATAGGCAGCCAATCACCAAACCTTCTAATATCAATGTGAACATAGCAACCTATTTTCTATTTGAGTAATCAGCTGTGAAAGTCGATATCCCCCTGCCATTAAATCCACAAGACGAGAATCATGGAAAAGCGCAATGGAAGGCACGGATTTAATTCCATACTGAGGGGCTATTGTCGGAGATTGAGCGATATCTACTATTCCAAAATGTATACTGCCACCAAAATTTATACGACCGCCAAAGTGCGTACCATTATCAGAAAAGTAATCCGTGAGTTGTAAATAGATAGGCTGCATGCTCTTACATGGCTGGCACCATGATGCACAAAAATAGATTAACGCCCATTGCCCGCTCGGCTGCATCGGGTCAGATAACAGCCGGCTAAAATTATCGCTACTGATGAAGGGAACAGCGGGCATGACGTTTTTTCCTTTTACACTGAGCATCACATCACCGACTGTATCAGCTCAGTTGGAAAAAATCTCCCCTAGCTGTTACTCACGTTGATCTTCAATGCGGCAGCAATTGCCAACGGAGAAAAGGTGATGCTTGCGGCAAATAGTGCGCCGAGGATCGCAAAATATCCGCCAAGAGGCATATTAAAACTGTATGCTTCCATCGTGCCCGTCGCATAAATTAACACCGGAATATACAGCGGTAGCACCAGTAAACTGACCAGTACGCCCCCCTTTTTTAATGATACGGTGAGCGCAGCACCAATCGCACCAATAAAGCTCAATACTGGCGTTCCTAGCAGTAACGTCCCCGCTAGCACCAATAATGTGTCGCCATTAATTGATAACATTACCGCTGCAACAGGAGACAGTAGCACCAGAGGCAGTCCCGTCACTAGCCAGTGGGAAATCACTTTGGCTAAAACTGTGATAAACAGAGGGTGTGGTGCCAGTAATAATTGCTCTAACGAGCCATCCAGATAGTCATCTTTAAATAAACGTTCTAACGAAAGCAACGACGATAAAATGGCGGCAACCCAAAAAATCCCCACAGAGATCCGTGCCAATAATTGCGGTTCAGGGCCAATGCTCAATGGAAAAAGCGTGATGACGATTAAGAAAAACCACAGTGGGTTAACCAATTCGGAGAAGCTACGAAAGGCAATTTTAAGCTCTCTTTTTATTAATAGCCAAAACATCACTCGTACCCACCTGTCAGTTTTAATGTCCCAAAGTGCCCTGTCATCGCTTGGTGCGACGTAAATAAAATCATGCCACCTTGCTCTGCATGTTGATGAAAACACTCAGTTAAACGATTTACCCCCGCCACATCAATAGCCGTGAATGGCTCATCCAAAATCCACAGTGGCGCATCGCTTAACCATAAGCGGGCAAGGTTGACTCGGCGCTGTTGCCCTGCTGAAAGCTGCCCGACAGGAATATCCTCATACCCCATCAAAGAGACTTCTTCTAGCGCAGACCAAATTTTGTCGCCTTCAGGTTCTTGGTGGTGCATTTGGTAATAAAACTTCAGGTTTTCATAGGGGGTTAACAGTGATTTTACAGCCGGTTTATGCCCCAGATACAGCAAGTGGCGAGTAAACTCTTCCTTAAGTTTTTCAATGGAGTGCTGCTGCCATAAAATTTCACCTTCATCCGGCTTTAATAACCCAGCCATCATGCGTAACAGTGTGGTTTTACCTGCCCCGTTAGGTCCTTCTACCTGCAAAATTTGGTTCGGCATAACCGAAAAATCCAGCTGCCGAAATAGCGTTCTATTTTGTCGATGGCAGGTAATTTTATCCGCACTTAACATGGGGCTGAGTTCCTTTTAACATCCGTGAGGTCGCTAGCTTTTTGTAATTTTGTTCAGCAGCATATCACTAATGCTGTCATTAGAAATTGTTTCACCGCAAAGCACTTGCATCAAAACTTCCGAGCCAAGGGACGAGAGTGAAAACAGCATATCCGGGTTCAGCAAACGGATTTTATCCATGTTTGATTCTTGGTTAACCAATACCACGGTTTTTGCTTCGCTTTTACTGCCCGATTGCGCTTTTACACCGAGCAAGGCAAAGGTACTTAACGAGTCACTATCGGTCATGATCAGCACACATTTCGCCTGTTTCACATTGGCTTCTGCCAATAAAGCGGAGTCCGTTGGGTCTCCTGTCACGATATTATCTTTTTCGGGATAGTGGCTGCGGTGACTTTCTTGGCAAATCACGGCGACAGGCAGTTCCCGTTTTTTCAGTGCTTGATAGACGTTAACCGCCATCGGTGTACTACCAATCACCACATAATGATTTTTCATATATGAAAACCTCTTGCGAACAATCTCTTTGGTACCTTTGGCTAATACGCCTACCACATACACTACGGAGGTAGTAAAAATGGTGATCCCTAAGATAATTACAGTCACCGTAAAGACCCTAGCATCCAGGGTGACAGGAACAATATCGCCAAACCCTACAGTCGTCATACACACCAGCGCAAAATAAAATGCCGTGGTGCCATCCTTCACAACGGGTAAGAATTCATCGCCGATATACAGCGTACCGAAAATGGAATAGAGCAATAATGAAATAATACAGGTGAGCGCCACAAACCCCGCGCTACTGATACTGTGTCGAGGGTACAGTTTCCAAAAGAGTGTTAATGCGACAAACAAGCCAAAAGAGAAATAACCTTGTCGCACATGTTCCGTCGCCACTTTTAAGTCAACAAAAGCAATGATTGCCAATAATAAGAGTGCGAAAACCCATGCAATGCGCGCGCCATTGATCATAAATAGCGAAAGAAAGATAAGCGAGATACCCAACAAGAAGCGGGGAATATCCAGCAATTTCATAAACCCTAAGGATTTTAACCACTCGGTAAATCCACTTTGGCGCCAATCGATATAGTCCGTGTAAGCACTTAAGATGGGCTTTAAGATGAGCCCGCCATCAACAATAATCAAAATGGAGAGCAGAATTCTCACGGCTAAAGCGGATTTCAAAAAAGCCACAAAGGCGTTATCTAGCATCGTTTATGCCTCGCATTAAGCATCCCCTATCAATTAAATGCCATCAGTATTTCTAGCTAATAGATTAACAAAGAATAATATCAATTCCATTGCTTATGCAATAAATGAAAAATGTGAAGGAAAGCCTCATTTCTTAATAGGTTAATCATTAAATGAGCGCCAAAAAGAAAAATTTATAAATGATTTAAAAATCATTGATAAACAATGTAATAAATTAGTTCTTATCTGCATCTACAATAAACAATAAAACAATAAACACATTCTTAATATAATTTGAACTTACTCGATAACTATCTATCTAAAAAACGATTTTTCGACTATGTTTTGATTGTTACTTAACGAAACTAATAATTAAGAGCTAAAAATTTATGGTTAATTCGATAAAAGCAGGAAAGTTTAGCTGGATGTCCTTGTTCTGGCTGCTAATATTTTTCTGGTATTTTTCATCTTTATTACAGCTGTATGTGGTTATCACCGGGCAAAGTAATACCATCGGGTTAAGAGATTCTCTACTCTATAGCTCACTCTGGCTCGTTCCCGCACTATTTTTCCCTAGAAAAATCAAACTAGTAGCAGGCTTAATCGGGATTGTTTTATGGCTATCCTCGGTCGTCGCTCTTGCTTATTTCGTGGTGTATGGGCATCAATTATCCCAAAGCGTGATGTTTGTGATGTTCGAAACCAACACCAACGAAGCGGGTGAATTCTTACGCCAATATCTGAGCTTTAAAGTGATTGCGGTGATTTTGGCTTACACCCTCGGCGCTATTTTCCTATGGACACGTTTAAAACCTGTCACGTTGCCAGTACCTGGACGTGTGATTGTGTCCGCGCTCGTTCTGATCGTGCTATTTGGTGTGCCTTACTACAACAAAGCCATCAAACAGCAACGTCCTTTTGAGAACGTCGTTTCCTACGTTAACAGTAAATTAGCGTATGCCGCACCATGGCAGTTTGTAAGTGGTTACTTCCTGTATAAGAACCAGCTGGCAAACATGGAAGAATTAATCCGCGACAACAGCAAAATTCCACCGTTAGAAAACTTTGTTGATGCCAATGGCAATACCCCAAGAACGTTTGTGTTAGTGATTGATGAATCCACCAGCCGCGACAGAATGAGCTTGTATGGCTATTCTCGTCAAACAACGCCAGAGCTTGATCAACTGGAAAAACAGTATCCAAACAATTTGACGGTCTTTAATGATGTGGTCACGCCACGCCCTTATACCATCGAAGCGTTGCAACAGATTTTAACTTTTGCTTCAGAAACTGAGCCTGATCTGTTTAATTCCCGCCCATCGATTATGAATATGATGAAGCAAGCGGGCTTTAAAACATTCTGGATCACCAATCAGCAAACCATGACCGAGCGAAATACGCTGCTAACGGCGTTCTCTCGTCAAACCGATAAGCAATATTATTTGAACAACGATATGGCGCAAAGCTCCCGTATTTATGATGACGTGGTGCTTGACCCATTCAAAGAAGCCTTAGCTGATCCTGCTGAGAAGAAATTTATTGTGGTGCACCTGTTGGGTACCCATATGCGCTATGAGTTCCGTTATCCTGAAGATAAAGCCATCTTCACCGATAGCAATAGCCCAGTGCCAACCAACTTAAAAGGCGACCAAATCAAAGATTACAATGCCTATGATAATGCTCAGCATTACAATGACTATGTGGTTTCTACGCTGATTAAAGATTTCGATTCTTCAAAAGAAAATGGTTTCTTAGTCTTCTTCTCCGATCATGGTGAAGATGTTTACGACACGCCGCCACATGAAATGTTAGGTCGTAGTGAAGGCAAACCAAGCAAAGTGATGTACAACGTTCCATTCTTAGTATGGCAGTCGCCAGAATGGTTACAGACTCATCAATTTGACTTGAAAGATAAAACTGCTCGCCCATACAGCAATATGGATTTTATCTATACATGGTCTGATTTGGCAGGTTTCAAGTACACCGGATTTGAGCCACAAAAAAGTCTGATTAACAATGAGTACCAACCACAACCTCGTTGGATTGGTGACCCAGAAAATAAAGCATCCATGATGCTGTATGACGACTTAAAGAAATAACCCTCAATCAGCGCAAGTGGGTGTTTACTCACTTGCGCTCTCTCCTTCCCACACAAGTACCTTTCCACACATCTTTACAGACGCCACATGGATCTTTTTCCATTTCGTGTGCTACATTTTGATGTGTTTATGTCGGTATTTTAGCCCCAAATGAATTTACCGTTTAATTAGTATTTTTCTAACATGACCTGTTAAGGAATTAATAATGAAACATAAAATCATTTCTTCTCTTGTTGTTGCTGGCGTTTTAACCCTTGTCGCTGGCTGCGATGACTCATCAAAAAAAGACGATGCGGTTCAACAAGTCGAAGAAAAAGCTACCCAGTTAAAAGATGCGACTGAGCAAAAAGCGACTGAGTTATCTGATAGCGCAAAAGCCACCGCGCAAGATGTGAAAAACGATGCTTCAGACAAAGCATCTGAACTCTCAGACAAAGCCAAAGAGTTAGCAGACCAAGGTGAGAAAAAAGCGGATGAGCTGAAACAAGACGCATCTGACTCGGCCGATAAACTCAAAGAACAGTATGACAAAGCATCTAGTGAGTTTTCAGAAAAAGCGCAAGACATGAAAACGGATGCCATTAACAAGGCTGACGAACTCGCCACTGACGCTAAAGACAAAACCGAAGCGTTAAAATCAGAGAATGATGCGAAGAAATAAATCATCGCATTTTCCCCTTTTTTCATTCCAAAGCAGACTGATATTGTCTGCTTTTTTTATGCGCATAAGCGTTAATTCATTTTGCTATTTAGCCCGCTTTAAGGCTATTTTTAGCCACATAATTATCTCTTTTGCTCACTTGGCTACATTTCCATAAATAACACCAAAATACAGTAAGATAAATAAACAATGAATTGATAAATAAAATGAAATTTACACCCTTTGTTTATTTTCATTTTACCGCTTAGGTTGATCATTGATGCCTGCCATGGCAGTATACCCTTTCGTTTTTTGTTCATCACAGGCTTCAAAGGGGGTTACCACTTACCAATTTTTGTTGATAATTCAGCCATAAATCACCGTTATCAACGCTCACAATTTAACCATTTTATTGTTCTTTCTATTTCGTTTCCTATAGGGAAACCCTTTCGCAATAACCTATTGTTTCATTCAGAAGGACAGCTCGCCGCATGCCCCCTTAAGATTGGTATGCAAAAAATAAAATAAAAATCAAAGAAGGTCGTTATGAGTCAAAACGTGACTGAAAACAAAAAAGTACGCACCAAAATCAGCCCCCCTGTGTTTTACAGTTCGGCTATCATTATTCTGCTTATCGTCGGTTTTGCCGCCTTAATGCCTGAAATGGCAGAATCTCATCTAAGTCATCTTCAAAAGAACCTATTTAACAACGCCAGTTGGTTCTACATTCTCGCTGTAGCCATCATTTTGTTGAGTGTGACTTATCTGGGACTCTCGCGTTATGGACAGATAAAATTAGGTCCTGATCATGCACAGCCCAACTTCAGCTATGTCTCGTGGTTTGCCATGTTGTTCTCCGCTGGAATGGGGATCGGCTTGATGTTCTTCGGCGTTGCCGAGCCCGTCATGCACTATCTCAATCCACCAGTAGGGGATCCGCAAACCGTAGAAGCCGCCAAAGAAGCCATGCGCCTGACGTTCTTCCATTGGGGATTACACGCTTGGGCTATCTACGCCATTGTCGCCTTGATTCTGGCCTTTTTCAGCTATCGCCACGGATTGCCACTTACCCTGCGCTCAGCCCTATATCCGATTATTGGTGACCGAATTTATGGTCCTTTAGGTCACGCTGTCGATGTGTTTGCGGTAGTCGGTACCGTATTTGGTGTCGCGACCTCTCTTGGCTTTGGGGTACTGCAAGTTAACGCGGGAATGAACCATCTGTTCGGTTTACCGGTGAATGAAACCGTGCAAGTTGGCTTGATTATCGCCTTCACCGCTCTCGCGACTTTATCCGTCGTCTCTGGATTAGATAAAGGGATCCGTATTTTATCTGAGCTGAACCTCGGTCTCGCCTTCCTGTTGTTACTGTTGATTGTGATCTTAGGTCCGACGGTCTTATTGCTAAAATCCTTTGTTGAAAATACGGGGGGATATCTCTCAGAGATCGTCAGCAAAACGTTTAACTTGTATGCCTACGAACCTAAATCCAGTGATTGGCTAGGGGGTTGGACGCTGCTGTATTGGGGCTGGTGGTTATCATGGTCACCATTTGTTGGGATGTTTATCGCAAGAATTTCTCGCGGTCGTACCATTCGTGAGTTTGTCACTGGCGTTCTGTTTGTTCCTGCGGGCTTTACCCTGATGTGGATGACGTTCTTTGGTAATACCGCCATTGATTTAATCAAAAACCAAGGGGCAACCCGACTGGCAGAAACGGTGCAATCGGATGTGTCACTCGCCCTATTTGAATTTCTAACTTACTTCCCGTTCTCAACAGTATTATCTTTCTTCGCCATGTTGATGGTGGTGGTATTCTTTGTCACCTCCGCAGACTCCGGTGCCATGGTGGTCGATACCCTCGCCTCGGGTGGCGATTCCGATACGCCAGTCTGGCAACGTATTTTCTGGGCTGGATTAATGGGTGTTGTGGCAATCACCATGCTGTTGGCGGGAGGATTGCAGGCGCTGCAAACCTTAACCATCGCTAGTGCCTTGCCATTCGCCGCTGTTCTGCTTGTCTCCATTTATGGATTATTCAAAGCGTTACGAGTGGATGCCTATAAGCGTGATAGCCAACAATTAGCCACTATCGCCCCAACCGCAAGCCGTAACCCGATTCCGTGGCAGCGCCGCTTACGTAATATTGTCTATTTCCCGAAACGCGCTCATGTAAAACGCTTTATGGAAGAGTCCGTGAAGCCATCCATGGAGATGGTTTCTGAGGAGCTCGCCAAGCAAGGCACGGTTTGCCATATCCATACCGATAAAGACGATAGGATCGGATTTGAGGTGGATTTAGGCGAAGATATGAACTTTTTATACGAAGTTCGCCTACGTTACTATATTCAGCCGGCCTTTGCCCTGGCAGGTATGGGAACAGACAGTGATGAAGAGCGCAGTGAAGAGCAAAAATACTATCGCGCAGAAATTCACTTAAAAGAAGGTGGGCAGGATTACGACGTGATGGGCTGGGCGAAAGAGCAGATCATTCATGACATCCTCGACCAGTATGAAAAACATATTCACTTCTTGCACTTGCTCGGCAAGTGATCACTAAAATATGCCAGAAAAACAATACTCTAAATAATTTGAATTGCAGCTAGGCGGTAAGAAAAGCTATCTCGGGGAGCATACACAAGTATGTGACCCGAGTAGCTGAGCGCAACCAACAACGCTGCGGTTCAAAGTATGAAAAAAGTTATACTCTAAATAATTTGAATTGCGGCTAGGCGGTAAGAGAAGCTATCTCGGGGAGCATACACAAGTATGTGACCCGAGTAGCTGAGCGCAACCAACAACGCTGCGGTTCAAAGTATGACGAGTATTTAGGCTGTCTTGCTTCTATCCATAATACTACTATAATCCGGGCTCTCCAGCGCAATCAACTCATCCAGCAGAGCCGTCAGTTGCTGCATTTTCTCTTGAGAGAAAGCCTGTTCAATCTTTTGATAACCCTCTTCAACTTCCTGACGTGCCTTGTCATACAACTCTTGCCCTGTAGGGGTCAGTGAGACATACAGTTTACGTTGGTCATTCAATGGCTTTAAACGGAAAATAAGCCCTTCGCGTTCCATACGAGTCAAAATCCCCGTTAAGCTTGGACGCAAAATACAGGTTTGCACTGATAATTCATGAAAATCAATAGAGCGATTATCCGCTAACACGCGAATGATACGCCATTGCTGTTCGGTCAAATTATAGGACTTTAATATCGGTCGAAAGAAGCCCATTGCGGTCTCTCGCGCCTGTAATAATGCAATTGTCAATGATTCATGCATAAGCTTAAAACTCACCACGCTATTTAAAGTTATGAAACACCCACTACCGGGGGTTAGTCAGCCTCCGTGCTGGTTACCATTTTTAACGCTGCCATTTTTAACGCGACGGTTTTTAACGTCGCTTTAGGGTTAGCAATAAATCATAGGGTAACTGCAACACACTCAATTATCTTAAATGCAAGAGTAGCATGCAGTACTAACAATCACAAAGAAAAACACCAAAATATTAATGAGTAAATAAATTTTATCAAAAAATCAAAGTTAATATATTGTAAATTTTTAAAAGTTAAAAAAATAATAAACTCATTATATACAGTCAGTTACATGAAGACCCCTTTATTATGTTAATAAGATCACAATTAAAATTAACATTTCCATAAAGCTATTGCTTATTACAAAATAATACTTTATTAATATATTAATAATTACTCAGAATCGATCTCTTTAATAAGGAGTTGTCAATGAAAGGCACTGTTTTTGCCGTTGCCCTCAACCATCAAAGCCAACTTGATCATTGGCTCGAGGCGTTCCAGCAAGCCCCTTATAAAACCCCACCGAAAACACCTGTGTGGTTTATTAAGCCGCGTAATACACGCATTAATTCCGGGGATAACATCCTGCATCCTGCTGGTGAAGAAGTACAAAGCGGTGCAACGCTGGCGCTGGTGATTGGTAAAGATGCACGCAAAGTGACTGCACAAAATGCGTTGGAGTTCATTGCTGGCTTTGCACTGGCGAATGAAGTTAGCCTGCCAGAAGACACCTTCTACCGCCCTGCGATTAAAGCAAAATGCCGTGATACTTTCTGCCCAATCGGCGAGTTAGTGAAAACGTCGTTATCTTCACCTGTTGAGATAGTGACACTGATTAACGGCAAAGAAGCTGACAGATGGTCAACCAAGGATCTCGTTCGTAGCGCAAGCGAATTAGTGGCTGCATTGAGCGACTTCGCAACCCTAAAACAAGGGGACGTGATTTTACTGGGCACTCCTCATCAGCGCGTCACCATCAAACCGGGTGATCAGGTTGAGATCCAAGCAGCTGGCTTCCCAAGCCTCAAGAACAGCGTTGTTGCGGCAGGAGGACAATAATCATGAAACACGCAAAAATTCGTTATCAAGGCACTGAGTATTCCGTCACTGTCGGTGACAACGAAGCTATCAAACTGCCAAATGGCAACGTGATCTCTGGCGATAGCGCAGATGTTGAATGGCTACCACCTGCACAAGGTACTTTATTCGCGTTGGGTCTGAACTATGCCGACCACGCCACTGAATTAGAATTTAAGCCACCAGAAGAGCCTCTGATTTTTATCAAAGCTGAAAACAGCTTAACAGGTCACCGCCAAGTATCCGTTCGCCCAGACAATGTTGAATATATGCACTATGAGTCTGAGCTGGTGGTGATTATTGGCAAAGCGGCTCACAAAGTGTCCCAAGAAGATGCCATGGATTACGTCGCGGGTTACACCGTGTGTAATGACTACGCTATCCGTGACTATTTAGAGAACTACTACCGTCCAAACCTACGCGTAAAAAGCCGCGATACATTGACGCCAATCGGCCCATGGATGGTAGACAAATCAGATATTAAAGATCCACACAACCTCGCACTGTACACCTACGTTAATGGTGAATTGCGTCAAAAAGGCACCACCGCGGATCTGATTTTTAATATCCCATTTTTAATTGCCTACCTGAGTGACTTTATGACACTGCAACCAGGGGACATGATCGCAACGGGCACGCCAAAAGGGCTGTCCGATGTGGTTCCAGGTGATGAAGTGATCGTTGAAGTTGAAGGTGTGGGCAGGCTGATCAATACCATTATCAGCGAAAAAGAGTATGAGGAGCGAGTGTGATGACTAAGATTAACCATTGGATCAACGGCAAAAACGTTGAAAGCAAAGAGTATTTCGAAACCACTAACCCAGCAACGGGTGAAGTATTAGCGGAAGTGGCATCCGGCGGTCAAGACGAAATAAACCAAGCGGTTGCCGCTGCAAAAGAAGCCTTCCCTAAGTGGGCAAACACGCCAATGAAAGAACGCGCACGCTTAATGCGCCGCTTAGGTGAGCTGATCGACGAAAACGTTCCGCAAATTGCTGAGATGGAAACCAACGATACCGGTTTACCTATCCACCAAACTAAAAACGTTCTGATCCCTCGCGCGTCACACAACTTTGAATTCTTTGCTGAAATTTGCCAGCAAATGAATGGTCGCACCTATCCGGTTGACGACAAAATGATGAACTACACCCTGATCCAGCCAGTGGGTGTGTGCGGGTTAATCTCGCCATGGAACGTGCCATTTATGACCGCAACATGGAAAACAGCACCGTGTTTAGCGCTGGGTAATACCGCGGTTCTGAAAATGTCTGAACTGTCTCCGCTATCTGCAAACCGTTTAGGTGAATTAGCCCTTGAAGCGGGTATCCCTGCGGGCGTACTGAACGTGGTGCAAGGTTATGGTGCTACTGCGGGTGACGCTCTGGTAAAACACCATGACGTTCGTGCAGTCTCCTTCACAGGAGGCACCGCAACTGGTCGCGCCATTATGCAAAACGCGGGTCTGAAAAAATACTCAATGGAATTAGGCGGTAAATCTCCGGTTCTGATTTTTGAAGATGCCGACATTGAACGTGCAATGGATGCCGCGCTGTTCACTATTTTCTCTATCAATGGAGAGCGCTGTACCGCGGGTTCACGTATTTTCATCCAAGAAAGCATTTACCCAGAATTTGTGAAACGCTTTGCTGAGCGTGCAAATCGCCTGATCGTCGGCGACCCTACCGATCCAAAAACCCAAGTGGGCGCCCTGATCAGCCAACAGCACTGGAACAAAGTATCTGGTTATATCCGTATTGGTATGGAAGAAGGTGCAACTCTGTTAGCGGGTGGTCCAGACAAACCAACGGATCTGCCAGCTCATCTGAAAAATGGTCATTTCCTACGCCCAACGGTTCTGGCGGATGTGGACAACCGCATGCGTGTGGCTCAAGAAGAGATCTTCGGACCCGTCGCTTGTTTAATTCCATTCAAGACCGAAGAAGATGGTCTGCGTATGGCGAACGATGTTGAGTATGGTCTGGCGTCTTATATTTGGACTCAAGATGTCAGCAAGATCCTGCGTCTTTCTCGCAATATCGAAGCGGGCATGGTGTTTGTTAACACCCAAAACGTCCGTGATTTACGTCAACCATTCGGCGGCGTAAAAGCCTCTGGCGTGGGTCGTGAAGGCGGCGAGTATAGCTTCGAAGTCTTCGCCGAAATGAAGAACGTTTGTATCTCCTACGGCGACCACAACATCCCACGCTGGGGTGTGTAATTTATTGAAATACCATTATTCTTCAATCAATTAAGTAATCTATACGATTTGAATTATATGTAATTTTGAATCAATGATAATTAATTTAGCTACTTATCCTAAATAATTCGTGTTGTAGCTAGGCGGCAAGTGAAGTTATCCCTAGGAGCATACTGAAGTATGTGACTAGGGTGACTTTATGAAGCCAACAACGCTACAGCGCGAAGTATGACGGATAAGCGAAGGGGAAAAGACATGGGTAAGTTGGCACTAACGGCAAAAATAACACACGTCCCATCAATGTACCTATCTGAACTGCCGGGCAAAAACCACGGTTGTCGCCAAGCCGCCATCGATGGGCACAAAGAAATCAGTCGTCGCTGCCGTGAACTCGGCGTCGACACCATTATCGTTTTTGACACTCACTGGCTGGTTAACAGCGCTTATCACATTAACTGCGCCGATCACTTCAAAGGCATCTATACCAGTAATGAATTGCCACACTTTATCCGCGATATGGAATATGAGTATGACGGCAACTCTGTATTGGGTCAGATGATCGGTGAAGAAGCTCGCAAGCTAGGCGTTCGTGCTCAAGCTCATGAAATTCCAAGCCTAACTCTAGAGTACGCGACGCTGGTTCCAATGCGTTATATGAACAGCGATCGCCACTTTAAAGTGATCTCTATCTCCGCATTCTGTACCTCACACAGCTTTGAAACTAGCCGTAAATTAGGCGAAGCCGTACTGACTGCGATTGAAAAATATGACGGTACCGTGGCGGTACTCGCGAGCGGCTCACTGTCTCACCGCTTTATCGATGACCATCGTGCAGAAGACGGCATGAACAGCTATACCCGCGAATTCGATGAGCAAATGGACAAACGCGTCGTCAAACTGTGGCGTGAAGGTCGCTTTGCTGAGTTCTGCAAAATGCTGCCGGAGTACGCGGATTACTGCTATGGCGAAGGTCACATGCATGACACCGTGATGTTACTGGGTCTGCTGGGCTAGGATAAATATGATGAGAAAGTGGAAGTGTTAACTGACCTGTTCGCCAGCTCTGGAACTGGGCAAATCAACGCGATTTTCCCACTACCAAAATTTATCACTGACAAACAAACAGCCAACGCATAAGGAGCAGATATGCCTCATTTTTATGCTGAATGCACCGACAACATTCGTGAAGAAGCAGCCCTACCCGAGCTGTTCGCTAAAGTAAACAGCGCGCTAGCTGGCACTGGAATTTTCCCATTAGGGGGCATTCGTAGCCGCGCAATCTGGTTGGATACTTGGCAAATGGCGGATGGCAAACACGATTACGCGTTTGTGCATATGACCTTAAAAATTGGTGCGGGTCGCTCCCTCGAAGATCGCCAAAAAACTGGGGAAATGCTGTTTGATCTGATCAAAACCCATTTTGCCTCTCTGATGGCAAAACGTTACTTGGCACTCTCTTTCACTATGGAAGAGCTTGACCCTGTTCTGAACTATAAGCAGAACAATGTGCATGCACTGTTTAAATCATAAAAAGCTTAAGTCATAAAAATTTAAATCGTGATTGATGAATATCGATAGGGGGCAATATGCCAATTTCATTTACCAATAGACCGATACCGCGCTGGTTGATCCCGTTACTGGGTTCACTGGTGGCGTTCGGTCCCCTATCGATTGATATGTACTTGCCAGCCTTGCCACAAATGGCGCAAGCACTGAATGCCACCCAAGGACAAATGCAGTACACCCTCGGGGCATTCTTTGCGGGCTTCTGTGTCGGCATGCTGTTTTATGGTCCCCTGAGCGACCTGCTGGGGCGCCGTAAAATGTTGCTCAGTGGGCTGGCGATTTTCACCCTCGCCAGCCTGTTATGCGCGCAAGCCACCAGCTCAGAAGCCTTAATTACCTTTAGAGCATTGCAAGCATTTGGAAGTGGTGCAGCGATAGTGATGGCGCGCGCCATTGCCCGTGATGTGTATCCTTCTAGCGAGCTGCCTAAAGTGTTATCACTGATGACATTAGTCACCATGATAGCCCCATTATTAGCACCATTAGTGGGCGGTTTTTTATTAATTCATTTTGAGTGGCAGGTGATTTTCTATGTTCTCGCGGCCGTGGGGCTGTGCTCTGTTTCAGCGATTTTCTTACTGCTACCTGAAACCTTGCCTCATCAGCGTGAATCCCGCAATTTAGTCGGTGTCGCCTTTCATAATTATCGGTTGGTGCTCACAGACCGAGAAGCACTAAGCATTATTGGCACTATGGCATTCTCTTTTGCCGGTATGTTCGCCTTTATCAGTGGTTCACCGTTTGTGTATATCAACTACTTTGGTGTTTCTGAACAGTATTATGGGCTGCTGTTTGGCTGCAATATTTTGGGCATGATTGCCATGTTGCTGCTGAATGTCCGATTGCTCAAGGTGTATAGCCTGCCACGAATTTTGGGCATGCAAAGCGGTATCCAATTGATTTTTGGTGTTCTGTTGTTAATTTTCTATCAACAAAGCCTACCAATTATTGTTATCCTAGTGGTTCTGTTCCTATCGATGGTTAATGCTATCGGCACCAACAGTTTGTCACTGTTACTGCAACACCGAGGGAAAATCGCAGGCAGCGCCAGTGCGCTCGCCATCTCAATTCAGTTTGCCTTGGCAGCCCTTGCCAGTGTTGCAGTGTCCATACTACAAGATGAATCCCCATTTGCTATGGCACTCGTAATGGCGATTTGTGCCGGACTGAGTTTTTCAAGCCAACGCTTGTCCGCTAAAAATGTCCACGCGCACGTTCATTCAGTGTCTTCGGAGAACAACGAAAAATGAGCTTAAACACCAATTCTAAATTATTCCGCCAGCAGGCTTACATTAATGGTCAATGGGTAAATGCCCAAGACAGTAGCCAGTTTGATGTGACTAACCCGGCAAATGGAGAAGTGATTGCTCGCGTCAGTAATGTGGGTGCAACTGAAACTCAACAAGCCATTGAAGCCGCAGAAAAAGCATTGCCAGCATGGCGTGCCAAAAGCGCGAAAGAACGTAGCCAAATTCTGAACAAATGGTTCCGTTTAATGATGGAAAACCAACAAGAACTTGCGCAGATCCTGAGTACTGAGCAAGGTAAATCCATCAATGAATCCATGGGCGAAATTGCCTACGGAGCCAGCTTTATTGAGTGGTTTGCCGAAGAAGGTAAACGTACTTACGGTGAAACTATCCCATCCCCACTGCCGGGTCGCCGCTTAGTGACCATCAAGCAGCCTGTGGGTGTGGTCGCTGCTATCACCCCTTGGAACTTCCCGAATGCGATGATCACCCGCAAAGTCGGTCCTGCCCTCGCAGCGGGTTGCACCATGGTATTAAAACCTGCGGCTGAAACCCCATTATCGGCGCTGGCATTAGCAGCATTAGGTGAAGAAGCCGGTATTCCTGCTGGCGTATTCAATATCGTTCCAGGTACCGATGCCAAAGCGATTGGTGCGGTCATGACATCTAGCCCGATTGTTCGCAAGCTGACCTTCACCGGTTCTACCCGCGTGGGTAAATTGCTGATGGAACAGTGCGCAGATACCGTGAAAAAAATGTCACTGGAATTAGGCGGTAACGCACCATTTATCGTATTTGACGATGCGGATTTAGACGCTGCGGTTCAAGGGGCTTTAGCCGCTAAATTCCGTAATAGCGGACAAACTTGCGTGTGTGCAAACCGTATTTTAGTGCAAGAAGGTGTTTACGATGAGTTTGCGGCTCGCCTAGCGAAAGCTGTGAGCGCATTAAAAATTGGTCCAGCAACCCAAGCTGATTCTGAGCAAGGCCCGCTTATCAACCAAGCTGCCGTGGATAAAGTGTCTGAGCACATTGCGGATGCCGTTGCTAAAGGTGCGAGCATCGCTGCGGGCGGTAAATCATCCAGCCTTGGTGGTCTGTTCTTCGAACCGACGGTATTAGTCAATGTGACTGAATCCATGAAAGTGGCGAAAGAAGAGACATTTGGTCCATTAGCGCCATTATTTAAATTCCGTGATGAACAAGAAGCTATCGACCTTGCCAACGACACTGAGTTTGGTCTGGCCTCCTATTTTTATTCACGTGATATCGGACGTATCTACCGTGTGGCTGAAGCATTAGAAAGCGGCATGGTGGGTATTAACGAAGGCATTATTTCAAATGAAGTGGCTCCGTTTGGTGGTATTAAGCAGTCAGGACTTGGTCGTGAAGGCTCCCGTTACGGAATCGAAGATTATCTGGAAGTGAAATATCTCTGCTTTGGTGGTCTTTCTAATTAGAAAGAAACATTAGCTGGCGGTCTTCGCTTTTAAAATCTTAGCTCTAAATAATTCAAGTTAGAACAAAACAGTAAATGAGACTAATCCCCTAGGAGCATACCGTGTGACTAGGGGATAGGCGCAAGCCTATCGTGAAGCTAACGTAGTTATAGCTCGAAGTATGACGAGCTGAGGTGCAAAAGGAAAAATAAGATGTTGCAACAAGATACCATTTCAACAATCGCTCAACGCCTAAACCAAGCGGAAAAAAGCCGCCAGCAAATCCGTCAAATCTCACTGGATCATCCCGAAATGACCATTGAAGATGCCTATGCCATTCAAAAAGAGTGGGTTGGCTTAAAACTGGCGGAAGGGCGCGTATTAAAAGGGCATAAAATCGGTCTGACATCCAAAGCGATGCAAGCCAGTTCCCAGATTGATGAGCCTGATTATGGCGCACTGCTCGATGATATGTTCTTTGATGATGGCTGTGATATTCCAACGGATCGCTTTATCGTTCCGCGTATCGAAGTTGAACTGGCATTCGTGTTAGCAAAACCGCTGCGCGGCCCTAACTGCACCTTATTTGATGTGTATAACGCCACGGACTATGTGATCCCCGCTTTAGAGCTGATCGACGCCCGTTGCCACAATATCGATCCTGACACTAACCGCCCACGTAAAGTGTTCGACACCATTTCAGATAACGCGGCAAACGGCGCGGTGATCTTAGGTGGACGTCCGATTAAACCTCGTGATTTAGACATGCGTTGGATCAGCGCCCTGCTTTATCGTAATGGCGTGATCGAAGAATCTGGCGTTGCAGCGGCGGTTCTCAACCACCCTGCCAATGGCGTGGCATGGTTAGCCAATAAATTAGCCCCACACAATGTGGAGTTACAGCCGGGACAAATTATCCTTGGCGGTTCATTCACTCGCCCAGTTCCTGCTCGTAAAGGGGATGTTTTCCACGTTGACTACGGCGTGATGGGCTCAATTAGCTGCCGCTTTGCATAAGGAGTTCACTGTGGATCTGTTAGAAAATAAATTCAAAAAAGCCCTGAAAACAGGCAAACCACAAATTGGTTTATGGCTAGGATTGTGCAGCCCATACAGTGCTGAGCTGGTTGCTGGTGCTGGATTTGATTGGCTGTTGATCGATGGTGAACATGCACCAAACAATGTGCAAACGACCTTAGCGCAATTACAAGCAATCGCCCCTTATCCATCACAACCGGTAGTTCGTCCGGCGTGGAATGAGCCAGTGATTATCAAGCAATTGCTGGATATCGGTGCACAAACGCTGTTACTGCCGATGGTGCAAAATGCAGAACAAGCAGAGCAAGCGGTACGCTCAACTCGTTATCCACCCGCGGGAATTCGTGGGGTGGGCAGCGCCTTAGCGCGCGCCTCTCGCTGGAACCGTATTCCCGATTATTTAAAACGCGCTAACGATGAAATGTGCGTGATTGTCCAAGTGGAAACCCGCGAAGCTATCAAAAATCTGCCTGAGATCCTCAACGTTGAAGGGGTTGATGGTGTCTTTATCGGTCCTGCGGATCTGAGTGCGGATATGGGCTTTTCTGGCAATCCAAACCATCCTGAAGTGAAAGCGGTGATTGAAGATGCCATTAAGCAAATTCGTGCGGCAGGTTTAGCGCCAGGAATTTTGATGGCGGCACCGGATATCGCAGAACACTATATTAAGCTCGGCGCCTTGTTTGTCGCCGTTGGCGTGGATACCACATTACTAGCGCGCACCGCTGAAGCCCTTGCCGCAAAATTCGGTAAAACGGTTTCCGATATGGATAACAGCGCATCTAGCGTGTACTAAAGCAATCTGAACTCCTCTAGGTCGCTCAATTTTACCCTACGCTCATGAGCGACCTAGATAGTAAGCAATAAAATCGCAACCACAACAAGGCAGCCCAAATGACTGCCTAGTAGACCCTTGTACCTATAATAAATTGTAATTAGAGGGCATTATAATGAGTCATTCACAGAATGTTGCTAGCACCAACCCTGCAGAGCAACATAAGAACCTTACCGAACCGCAACAGCGGGTGATTAATAAGCTTTTTAAACGACTGATCGTATTTCTGTTTGTTCTGTTTGTTTTCTCGTTCTTAGACCGAATTAATATCGGCTTTGCGGGGCTAACAATGGGGAAAGACATTGGTCTAACGTCCACCATGTTTGGTCTGGCAGCGACGCTGTTTTACGCCACCTACATTATTTTTGGTATTCCAAGTAACATCATGCTTGGCATTGTCGGCGCACGTCGCTGGATTGCCACTATCATGGTGCTATGGGGTATTGCCTCCACTGCCACTATGTTCGCGACTGGGCCAACCAGCTTATATATTTTACGCATGCTGGTGGGTATTGCTGAAGCAGGCTTCTTACCGGGAATGTTAGTTTACTTAACTTACTGGTTCCCCGCTTATTTCCGCGCACGTGCTAACGCTCTGTTTATGATTGCCATGCCAGTTACTATGGCATTTGGTTCACTAGCTTCTGGTTATATTTTAGGGCTAGATGGTGTGTTAAATCTGAAAGGCTGGCAATGGTTGTTCTTACTGGAAGGTTTCCCATCCGTTCTGCTGGGTATTTTAGTGTGGTTCTATCTGGATGATTCTCCGAAGAAAGCGAAATGGCTGACTCAGGAAGATAAAGACACCCTGCAAGAGATGATGGATAAAGACCAGTTAGAGCTTGTGCAGCCACACGGCTCAAAAAGCCAGACTGCGCTGCAAAATAGCAGCTTGTGGAAAGAGATTTTCACCCCGGTGATCTTAATGTATACCGTGGCTTATTTCTGTCTAACTAACACGTTGAGCGCCATTAATATTTGGACGCCACAAATTATGCAGAGTTTTAATCAGGGCAGTAGTAATGCCATGATTGGGCTATTAACTGCGATCCCTCAATTCTGTACGATTTTGGGGATGATTTATTGGAGTCGCCGCTCAGATCGCTTGCAAGAGCGTAAGATGCACACTGCGTTACCGTATTTGTTTGCGGCGGCAGGTTGGATCATCGCAGCGATGACTCATCAGCCGATACTCCAATTATTGGGGATCATTATGGCGTCCACCGGTTCGTTTACTGCTATGGCCGTTTTCTGGACCACGCCAGATCAGTCGATCAGTTTACGCGCTCGCGCAATCGGTATTGCCGTAATCAACGCAACAGGTAATATAGGTTCCGCGGTCAGCCCACTATTAATCGGTTGGCTAAAAGATCAAACGGGTAGCTTCAATTCTGGTCTCTATTTTGTTGCCGGTTTGCTGGTGGTCGGCGCCCTTCTGGTCATCGCCATCCCAATGAAAAACTCAAGACCAAGAGCCACACCGTAAGCGGTAGAATTATATAGTTTTGTTAGCTAAAAATGAGTGCTGCAACAGATCGGAAAAATTGAATTTATTTAATCCCCCTTAAATATTGTTCAAAATAATTCGAGTTGCAGTTAACTATGCTACAGGCAGAATTCTCAGTGGCTGCCTAATGTTCACAAATCTGTAGGTTAAAGGGGAGTAATTCCCCAAAATAATTCGAGTTGCAGCTAGGCGGCGAATGAGTTAATCCCTGGGAGCATACTTGAGTATGTGACTAGGGTTGACTCATGAAGCCAACAACGCTGCGGCTTGAAGAATGAAGGGGAAAGAATTGATCAATAACATAGATATTGGGAAGGACTACGATGACGTCCTGGGTAATGACGACGTCCACTACCAAACCTTCGGCAAACTCGCCGCCTTCTTCGGTCGCGACATGCCCGCGCATCGTCACGATGGCTATTTCCAATTACACTATTTAGTCACTGGGCATATTACTCTCCAGCTGGATGAGTCTCGTTATTCTGTGCAGGCACCGCTATTTATTTTGACGCCCCCTTCTGTCGCCCATGCGTTTTTTACTCAAGAAGACACTGACGGGCATGTATTAACCGTGCGGCAAGATTTAATTTCGCCGCTGTTGGAGTCTCTTTATTCAGCCAATCTGGATAGAGTCGATATTCCCGCGATTTGTTTATCTGTCGCGGATAAACCCCAAGACATTGAAACTTTTAATCATTATTGGGATTTAATGGCGCGGGAATCTGCGAATAACTATATTGGTCGAGACCAAGTGCTATCTTCGCTTGCCCAAGCCTTATTTACCTTTTTACTGCGCTCTGTCCCCCTTGACGAGCATCATGTTAGTGGCGTTCGTGGTGAACATCGATTATTCCAACGTTTTAATCAGCTTATCGATATGCATTATCGTGAGCATCTCTCTGTCCCTGACTATGCGGATAAGCTCGGCGTCACCGAATCTCGCTTAAAAGATATGTGCCGGCGATTTGCCAACCGCCCACCTAAAAAGCTTATTTTCGACAGGATTTTGCGGGAAGCCAAACGCATGCTGCTATTTTGCGATAGCCCCGTTTCTGAAATTGCTTATCAACTTGGATTTAAAGATCCAGCCTATTTTGCCCGCTTTTTTAATCGCTCTGAAGGTACCTCTCCGAGCCAATGGCGTGAACAAAATATCCACTAGATCGCGGATATCAAAATTTTAGCATCCCCCTTTAAATTATTTTACATAATGCAAACATTTTTGATGTCTTGCATTTTTATTTTTAAAGTTACAACTGGTACTATTAGAAGCAAACAAAAAGTGAATACACAGCTCAAAAAACAATCAAACAAAATGATATCAAATAAAATCCATTAAGTTTTTAACAAAGTATAATTCAATGATAAATAAGGACTTATATATTGAAATTGAAATAGCATTAATATTAAAATATCGATAAGATCACATTTCTTTCATAAAACCATCTTACCAACGAAAAGTACCAGCATTCCTTTGGAAAATCTCTTTTAAAACCCCACAGAAAACGATTCAATTAGTAAACACAAAACAAACATAAAATTAACATTATTCAAGCTTGCAACCTTTGTACGCCGACAACCCGCAAGCCCTCTTTGTTCTAAAACGAGGTAGACATGAAACCAGAAGATTTTCGTTCCGATGCTAAGCGCCCATTTAATAGCCAAGAATATCTAAAAAGTTTACAAGATGGTCGCGAGATTTATATCTATGGTGAGCGTGTTAAAGATGTCACCACGCACCCTGCTTTTCGTAACTCAGCAGCTTCTATAGGACAGTTATATGATGCGCTTCATGATAAATCGACTCATGACCAGCTTTGCTGGGGCACAGATACAGGCAACGGCGGGTATACACACAAATTCTTCCGCTTCGCAAAAAGTGCAGATGACCTACGCCAACAACGCGACGCCATCGCAGATTGGTCACGCCAAAGCTACGGATGGATGGGACGCACTCCAGACTATAAGGCGGCATTCGCCAGCTGTTTAGGCGCTAACCCAGAATATTACGGCCAGTTTGCCGATAACGCACGCAACTGGTACAAACGTATTCAAGAGAGCGGTTTATACTTTAACCATGCAATTGTTAACCCACCTATTGATCGCCATAAGCCCGCTGATGAAGTTAAAGATGTTTATATAAAGCTAGAAAAAGAAACTGATGCAGGTATTATCGTCAGCGGTGCAAAAGTTGTTGCAACCAACTCTGCGTTAACACACTACAACTTTATCGGTTTTGGTTCTGCACAAGTCATGGGTGATAACCCTGATTTTGCGCTGATGTTTGTTGCGCCAATGGATGCGGACGGTGTGAAATTAATTTCCCGTGCATCTTACGAGTTAGTTGCTGGTGCAACAGGAGCTCCGTTTGATTATCCGTTATCAAGCCGTTTTGATGAGAATGATGCCATTCTGGTCATGGATCATGTGTTAATTCCATGGGAAAACGTGCTGATTTATCGTGATTTCGACCGTGCTCGTAACTGGGCGGTACAAGGTGGCTTTGCTCGCCTGTTCCCATTACAAGCTTGTGTACGTTTAGCCGTCAAACTGGACTTCATCACAGGTCTTCTGCAAAAGAGCCTTGAATGTACGGGTGTTATTGATTTCCGTGGTGTTCAAGCGGATCTCGGTGAAGTGGTCGCTTGGCGTAACCTGTTCTGGTCACTGACTGATGCTATGTGTTCAGAAGCAAAAGCTTGGGAAGGCGGTGCGTTCCTGCCAGATACTCAAGCCATCCAAACGTATCGTGTTATGGCACCAATGGCCTACACCAAAATCAAAAATATCATCGAAAGTAACGTAACAAGTGGTTTGATCTATCTGCCATCAAGCGTTCGTGATATGAATAACCCAGAGATTGACAAATATCTGGCAAAATATGTTCGCGGTTCAAATGGGATGGATCACGTTGAACGTATTAAAATTTTAAAATTAATGTGGGATGCTATCGGCAGTGAATTCGGTGGTCGTCACGAGCTGTATGAAATTAACTACGCGGGAAGCCAAGACGAAATTCGTCTGCAATGTCTGCGTCATGCATACGGTTCTGGCAATATGAAAGCCATGACTGACATGGTTGACCGCTGCCTGTCTGACTATGATCAGCACGGCTGGAAGCGCCCTCACCTGCACAACAACAACGATATTAATCTGTTAGATTCGCTGCTGAAGTAATCGGCAGCAGGAGGTCAAAATGTCTTTAGAAAATGAACATCGCTTACGTTTCAGAGATGCGATGGCAAGTCTCGGTGCCGCTGTTAACATCGTCACCACGGATGGTCCAGAAGGCCGTTGCGGTATTACTGCCACTGCGGTTTGTTCTGTGACTGATACGCCACCGACTTTGATGGTATGTGTTAACCGCAACAGCTCTATGAATGCGGTTTTTCAAAAGAATGGCCGCCTATGCGTTAACGTTCTCAACCATGATCAAGAAGATTTAGCTTGTCACTTTGCGGGCATGAAAGGCTCGACAATGGATGAGCGCTTTGGATGGGATATGTGGGATAAAGGTATTTTAGAACAACCATTGTTAAGAAATGCCCTTGCTAATCTTGAAGGTGAAATTACCCAAGTACAAGATATTGGCACTCACTCTGTCTATATGGTTGAGATGAAAAAGATTGTTGTTAGCGATGATGGACATGGCTTGGTCTATTTTAAACGTAAATTCCATCCCGTTTTGCATAAAATCTTAGAGCATACAGCCTAATTTAACCTCCATTTTATTACGCTATTCTAAGCCCCTAAATACATCATTTAGGGGCTTTTTTATTATATCTATCGAATGTAACTTTCTTAAATCAAATCCATTATCAGGCAATTTCTGTCTAATTGACACCGACCAAATTAGAGGTATACACTGGAAAAATACTTATTTGACATCCTAATAAATAAAATAAAACAAAATATGAAATATCTTATAAATAATATTATTTATGACAGCCATCAGGGGTTGTTATATCGCGATAATATCGGCGATGCAATTAAACTAACTACCACACTAAACCGCTTATTATTGGTGTTAGTGCAAAATAATGGTGAGATTTTAGATCGTGAAACATTATTAAGCCGAGTGTGGGATGAACATAACCAAGTTGCATCCGATAATAACCTTAACAGTAGCATTTCTGTTTTACGCCGTCATTTGTCCTCATTTTGTGAGGATGAAATAATTACGACTATACCTAAAGTGGGTATCAAGCTTAATGCGCAATTGCAGTTACTATCATCAGAATTAAATCATGATGTCCAGCAAAAAGAACCTCAAGAAATATTACTTAATGAACCACATAAAGCAGCCGTTATAGAAGAAACACCAAAAGAAAAAGCGCAAACAGTAAAGAAAAAAAGTTACATTCTCAATAACCGTTTTATTGAGCTAGCCTTAGTTGTGATTATTATTTTTTGCTTACTTTATCTTTTTAAAAGCTATTTTTTTGCTACGCGAACAGAATATCCTGAGGTGGGTCGCATTGATCAGTGCAGCATACGCTATATTAATAGTTACCATAAACCCGATACGACGACGATTAGTTTTACTGATTTACAAAATCAGTTAACACGGTTAAACATTGATTGCAAAAAACCGGCTACATTATTTTATTACAATGTTGGAATCGTCACGAATGATAAAAACCTCTATGATAACTTTTTATTTTTATCTTATTGTCCTAACACCCCCAAAGATAGTACAACAGTGAGTTGTGAGAATTTTTATGTCAAATAAGAAATCTATCAGGGCTTTTTGGCTACTGATTATTTCAACCATCTTAGTCTTCATTAGTAGCTATGTTTATTATAAAAACAACACGGCCATTGTTCCGAGTTGCAGAGCAACACTGAAAATTGATATTTCAGATAGCCGTTCAGACTTAAAAGGCTATTACCTACTTAGTATTATTCCAAATGAGCATGACCCTGAGCATCATACCTTTGTGATGAATGGAACCATTAGCAACGATGGTAAAAGTTATGTTATCGCTCGCAAATTTTATATGAAATATGTCTACCAAGGCGGGCATTTTTTCTCACAAGTCGAACGAGTTGTTATTGATCCTAATGACCAAGCTCAAAATAAAATAAAAATACGGGGTATTCCGCAAGAAGGGCAAATTTATTTTGTAAACATAAAGCGTTTGAGTGAAAAAAACTATATTTTTGAAGAGAACTTCTCCCCTCTTTTTATTTGCACAATTTAATTTAAATCAGCAAACATTTCATCATGACAAATATAGAGCATCGAATTATGACATTTGATGCTCTATTTTTTTAATTTTTAAAAATTACTTATTAATTTACCTTAAAGCAAAAGTGATTAAAAATCCCATACATTACCACAGTGAAATAAAAACATTAAAACTCACGTTAAAAATATTAATACCAGAATTAAATATTTTACTTCATTAAAATACCAATACTTTATTTCAAAAAACTCTCCTGATGGATAAACTTGTTTTCGTCGAAATGACTTACACAAAAAGCCAATGCATGGATGCACTAGGCAATTTGCATTCACTTTAGGGACTAAAAATTACTTATCTTTAAGGATCTATCACATGAAATTAAATAAATTATCTGTTGCTGTTTTATTTGCAGCTTCTACTCTGTCTGCATCTGTTTTAGCTAGCGGCAACACGGGTGAATTACATTTTAGCGGTCAAGTTGTTAACTCCCCATGTAATATCGAATCTGAAAGCACTAAACAAGAAGTTCCATTTGGTCAACTGTCACGTGCTTCTTTAGAAGCAGGTAATGCAGCAGAGAAAGATATCTCTATTAAATTAAAAGAATGTAACTTCGACGAATTCAGTAAGGATACTGAAGGTAAATGGGTTGCAGTTAAAGATATCAAAATCACTTTCGGTGGTAAAAACTACGTTGGTACTAATAAAGAGTTCTTAGGCGTGACTGGTACCGCTAATAACGTTGGTATTCAAATTAAAGATTTTAAATTTGATGAAGCTAAATCTGTACTGAACCAAATTCGTAACAGACAAGGTGAAAACGTTCTGGAATTTACTGCATTAGCAAAACGTGTTGATGCTTCTACTCCAGTAACTGAAGGTGAATTCAACTCTATCGCTGACTTCAAAATCACTTACGAATAATTTTTATGGGAGGGGAAACCCTCCCAATAAAAAGGTTCATTATGCGAAATTTATCTTTCTTATGGCCAACACTATTATTAGCTCCTTTTATTTCTAATGCAGAATATACAGTTGACGGCGGAATTCGTGGTGAAACTGTTATGCGCGGATATATTGTTGCTGCGCCCTGCTCAATAGAAACAGACAGCCAATATCAATATATTAATTATGACCTTGTTTCTAAAAGTGACATCAATACAGAAGAAGCAAAAAATAATAATAGAAAAACATTTAACATTAAATTAAACAACTGCATTAGTGAATATGACAAAGATAATAGCAAAGGCATAAAAATTAAATTCTTTGCCAATAGTGACATCTACAACAATGCAATCAAACTGTCAGGTCCTACGGATGGTGTCGTTGTCTATATTTATGACACCAATAACAATTTAGTCACTCCGAATAAATCGTATTCTATTTCAAATAGCGCTATTTACTTTGATAGAAAAACAAAAGTCAGTTTTTTGAAATATGAAACAGAAATTGACACCATTAATAATGAGATTGAACCCGGAAATTACTTTGCCACGATTAAATTCAATGTAAGTTACGACTAATAAATATTTTAAATTAATTTATATGATAAGAACACTATGGCTAAATTTAATATTTTTCACCAGTTAATTATTATATCTTGCTTATCCAGTATTCCTACTGTTGCTTTTTCTGTTGAATTTAATACAGATATGCTTGATACCAAAGATACTCAGAATATTGACTTTAGCCAGTTTTCTCAGGCCGGATTTGTTATGCCTGGAAATTATCATCTAACGATTAAAGTCAATAATGAACGTTTGGGTAATGCCCGCGATATTACTGTAGGTGCGCCAACGTCTGCTGAAGATTCATTATTTAGCGTTGTTTGTGTTCCGGCAGCTATTACGGATCAACTCGGCTTAAAACCAGAAGCTATTCGCTTAATTAAATATCGCGATAACGATCAGTGTATCGATTTGTCTGCGCTTGAAGGCAGTACCATGAGCGTGGATTTATCCACGTTAACACTGACGATCTTGATCCCGCAAAGTTATTTGGAATATACCGACCCTAGCTGGGTGCCACCTTCTCGCTGGGAAGACGGTATTAACGGCTTTTTACTCGACTACACCTTGACGGGCTCCTTTACCCGCCGAGATAGCGGAACAAAAGAATCCTATTTATCTGCGAACGGAACTACAGGGTTAAATCTCGGTGCGTGGCGTTTACGTGGGGATTACCAAGCAAACTACCGTAAATCATCGGGTAACTATAACAATGAATATAGCGATGCCATATTCAGCCGTTTATATGCTTATCGCTCATTAGCGAATATCGCCTCGGTTCTAACGTTGGGGGAAAACTATTTCTACTCGGCTATTTTTGATTCCTGGCAGTTCACGGGTCTATCACTAGAGACCGATGAAAACATGCTGCCACCGAAACTAACGGGATACGCCCCTGAGATCATCGGGATAGCTCAGACTAACGCCACGGTCATCGTCAAAAGCCATGACCGAATTGTTTTGGAAACTACGGTTCCCGCTGGTCCATTCCAGATCCAAACATTGGATAGCTCAATCCGTGGAACCTTAGATGTCACGGTGCGTGAAGAAAATGGCGAAGAACAAAAGTTCAGCATTACTACAGCGGCGCTGCCTTATTTAACACGTCCTGGACAAGTTCGCTATAAGTTTGCCGTCGGTAAACCTCGTTACGATGGGCGTCACCTTGAAGGGGATATGACCGCATCGGGCGAGCTTTCTTATGGACTTAATAATATTTGGTCTATTTATGGTGGGTCGATTTTATCCAAAAACTACCAAGCATTTTCAGCTGGTTTTGGGCGTGACTTATTTACCTTCGGGAGCTTGTCATTTGATATAACGCAGTCCCATGCAAAGTTACTCAGCAATACCTTAACAGGACGCAGTTACCGTTTAAGTTACTCAAAATCGTTTGATGAGGCGAGAACCGACATTACCTTCGCAGGCTATCGATTCTCGGATGAAACCTATCGTTCATTGCAACAAACGTTGGACGAACGCCGTACAGGGATTGAAACTCAAGCACACAAAGAGAGCTATCAGGTCAATATTAATAAATATTTTGATGCGTTCTCACTGGGTGGAAACTACCAATACAACACGTATTGGAATAGCCAAACGGAAGAGCAATTTGGGGCCTATATCAACACCGCCTTCAATATTGCCTATTTAGGGTTAAAAAATATCAGCTTAACTGCTTCTGCGACACGCTCCAAAAGAGCGGGATATCAGGATGATGCCATTACGTTGTATGTCACTGTTCCCCTCACAATGGGCAGCAGCATGAGTTTCTCTGAGGGTTATACACGTGACCAAAATGGGCGCCGTTCTTCAACCCATAACGTGGGCTATAGCGGCTACAACGATCAGCGTAGTTATAACCTGAACGTAGGTTACCAAACGGGACAGTATCAAGACTCACAAACCAGTTTCAGTGGTTATTTGAGCCAGAACTTCCCAACGGCATCACTATCGGCCAATGCCAGTTATGTTCCCAACGAGTACCACACCGTTGGTGGTTCAATTAACGGAGGGATCACATTGGTCAAAGAGGGAATTGCGCTGCATCAGGCAGCTTATGGTGGAACGCGCTTAGTCGTTGAAACACCGGGAGCGAGCAACGTGCCATTAAACGGCGGTGTTTATAAAACTAACCGCTTTGGCTTAACCGTGCTCCCTAACGTGAGTAGCTATCGCAAAACAACAGCATCAATTAATACCAGTAAATTACCGAACAATATCGAAGCGTTAGAGAGTGTTACCGAAGCCACATTAACTCGTGGAGCCATCGGTTATCGCAGCCTTAATGTTATTCAAGGGGAAAAAACCTTTGCCCGTTTAAAACTGGCAGACGGTACTTACCCACCTTTTGGCGCCAGTGTGCGTAATAAAAATAACATTGAGCTCGGCATTGTGGGTGAGCAAGGGATCACATGGATTGTCGGCGTGATGCCAAATGATCTGCTTAACCTTTACTGGGGAAATAAATTGCAATGCAGCACGCAAGTCACTGAGTTTAAAAACAGTGCAGAAAGCTACCCTGTATTAATTTGTCATTAGGAAACAATTTAAATGAAATCAAATCTTTTTAATTTACTTCGCACCAGTGTCTTATTGACCTCTATCGGTGCAATGGGCGCCACTTACGCCGCAGTTACATTGGATCGTACTCGTATTATTTTTGATGGTGATCAGCAGTCTATTAACATCACTATTCGCAATGATAACCCCGAGCTGCCTTACCTAGCACAATCATGGTTAGAAGATGCGTCAGAGAAAAAATTGGAAGCTGGTCCGATTATCGCGACGCCACCGATTCAGCGTATGGAGCCAAAATCCACTAGCTTAGTTCGTTTAAGCACTGCGCCAGATATCAGTAAGTTACCTCAGGATAGAGAGTCTCTGTTTTACTATAACTTGCGTGAGATCCCACCAAAATCAACGGAAGCAGGTGTTCTACAAATCGCCCTACAAAGCCGTGTAAAACTGTTTTATCGCCCAGAAGCAATTGTGGCGGATAGCAAAAAAGAGTGGGCAAAACAGGTAACACTAACCCCAACAGCCAATGGTTATCAGCTAAATAACCCAACAAGTTTTTATCTGACCGTTATCGGCATTGGTAACAGCCAGAAGCAGTCTGAGCAGAGTGATTTTGATGCTGTTATGGTGCCACCGAAATCAACCCATAACCTAAAATCAGCGAAATTTGCGACGCCATATCTCACCTATATCAATGATTATGGTGGAAAGCCATCACTGGCGTTTAAGTGCCAAGCATCGCAGTGCACAGTCACACCATAGACGTAACGGATAAACAGGAATATCAACATGAAACTGTATCACTTTGGGTTATCGCTCATGTTCGCCATGCCTGTATTGGCAGAAACGCCATCGCAACCCTCATTATTGGAAACAACAGGCACTGTTTATGTTCATGCGCGTTTTCTCATAACACCTTGCCAGCCTAATGTAACGATGACAAGAGCGGTCAATCATGTCAATGAACCTGTTTATCAATTTACTGTGAGTTATGCCCATTGTGTCACCCGCACTTATAACCAAACGTGGGCACCATTCACGTTGAAATTTGCGGGTCAGCAATATGTTTTTTCAAAGCCGCAGACAAATAAAAGTATGACTTTTTTACTTCCAGCCGAAAGCTCAGCACGCCGTTTGGAGATGATTTATGACTAAAACATTCGCACTTATGGTTGGCATGAGTAGCTTGTTATTTACCAGCTACGGCAGCTTGGCAAATAGTCTATCCGTCTATTTTGAAGGGACACTGGTGCCTATCGGTTGTCGCTTATCCGACGATGACACGAAGAAAACGGTTTACTTATCAGGTCTGCGCTTTTCTGAACTTGAAAATCTGGGGCGTTCTGATGTTCAACCTTTTCAGCTGGATATCGTCGATTGCTCAACCGCGGCATTAAATAAGACCATCAAAATTACGCTAAATACTCAAGATACTGAAACTCACAATGGCGTCACCTATTTGAAAACAACCGGCGAGTCCAATGTGTTACTGGCGTTAACTGATGGCAAGAATGCTCAACCTTTGAAATTTAATACCCCGATTGATATCAGTACCGTCACGGAATCGGGAAAAGGCTCCATTAACCCACTGCAATTTGGGGTATATGCACAAAAGCCCTTTAACGGACGGCTCAAAACAGGGAGTTTCTCATCCTTAGTCACTTTCAATCTGGACTACCAGTAGGAGAATGCAGATGAAAATATCCGGTTTTTTAGGGGCGATTTGCCTGCTAATGAGCAGCTTTTCACTGGCTGATATTTTAATTACGTTGGAAACCACATTAGTGCGTCCATCCTGTGTGATCACCAATGAAAATGGTGATAAAGAGCTGTATGTGAATTTTCAAAATGTCGCATTAGATCGCATAACAGAAGAAAAGCAAAACTTTGGGATCCTAATTAAACAGTGCGATCTGCGTAAAAATTTACGAATTTATTTATCCCCTAAAGAGGGTTCGACCCTCACGATTAATAACGAAACGGTATTAAGCACCACGATCCAAGGATTAGGGATCCGCTTTTCCCAAGCCAATAGAAATACCGCTATCAATCTACTGAAATGGGAGCCCATCTTCCCGTCAGTGAGTGGTGACACCGCCACATTGACCTTACAGTCACAATTAGTTACGAATCAAGTGCCTGAAACACTTGAAGTCGGCCCGTTTAGTGCGGCACTGTCAGTGATGATTGATTATCTCTAAAGTTAGGTAACGACAATGAAAAAAACATCTAAAACTTCGCTAATTTCATTAATGACCATGCTGATGTCACTGTTTCTCTATAGCCAAGTGTCTCATGGGTTAACTCGCTACTCGTCCAGTGGTGGGGGTTATAGAATGAATCTTGTCTCCAATAACTCGGTCATCGCGAGCACTCCGACAATTGGAAGCAATGGCGAGAAATACTACTCCGTCGCTCCGCCAAATAAAGAGGGTATTGTGATTAATGAAAGTTCATCACAGCCCTACGGTACCGTCTATTGCACTGTGAATTTTTTAGCGGGTAACTACCAAAACGGACTGGCATGGAACTATGCCTTTCATCGTGTTTTTGCTTATATGCCAGAGGCTGGCTTTAGCATTAAGGGGCTAACCGCTTATAAAATTAATGCGAATACTTATTTCACACTGTATTCAGACAATGGAATTACTCAGGGTTGGAAAAACATTTCTGGACGTGGGTGTTCTTCCGAAGAAATGGGGCCATTAGACGCAGGATTCTTCACCGTTCAATTCCCATTTGAAGTACGTATTTATGTGAAAGATATTCCCATTGATGGCAAAGTTGTTATTCCACCAGCAATGATTGCGGGCTATACCCGAATGTTCCAATATCCGGGTACACCTGATGTGTTTGTTCCAGCGGATAAAGCGAGTGTAAAACTGGATTTAACTCAGTCGGTGATTAACTACCCATCAAACTGTAAATCCAATATTGATAACTTAAATATCAATCACAATACACTGGATGCCATTGAATTTGATAGTAAACAAACCCGTACTGCAACCTATCAATGTGATAGAAGTCAGGGGGTTAGAGTGAAATTCGCCTTAGATTACGTTATGGATAACGATCCACAAAAGCGTGTGCCGCTGAAATCAGGTAATAACACGATTTACTCTGAGTTATCACTGTACGATGCAGAGAATAACCTACGCGGTAAAACTATCGAAACCACCATTGATAAAGTGAAAAATATTGAAATCGAAAGCCACCTTTATGGATTAGATGCTGAGCCAGGAAAATACACTGGTAATGCGTGGTTAATTGCAACTTATTTATAATTAACATGCAGTATAAATTTTATGATTATGCTTTCTCGTGCTGTATTTATTAGTATTTTTATTATTTGGAATCTCGCCAGCATAATTTACATTGATAATTTAGGTAGCTTAAGGCAATCGCTGCCACAAAATATTATTAGCTGGTTAGCGATTGCATTAATTATTTCCATCATTGCATTTACCGTATTTTATAGAAAAAATCGGATTTTCATTACGATTCCTGCAATGTGTTTTTGTTTAGCGCTAGCCATATTAAGCATCAATCTTTTTTATCTAAAAGAAAGTAATAATGTTATATTTTGGTATTGGTCTGGTATTAGCGCAGGAGTCATACTGTATATTGTTGGACTGCAAATACGAGAGAAGTGGCTAATTCAATCTTTCTGTATTTATTGTTTTATCGCTATTAATGTTATTCAGTGTTTATTTACTATTTATCAGTACTTTTTTGAAACCAGTATTTTTTATTTTGCAACAGATATGCGGTCATATGGTTTGACACAACAAATTACCATTTTATCGGTTAACATGGCGATGAGCTGTATGTTTTCGTTGATGACCCTTGTGTTATCGCAATTTAAACTCGCATCACTCATCCAAGAAAAATGCCGCATAACACTATTAAGTTTCTGTATTTTCTTGTTTACGGTGACGCTGATTGTTCTGCAATCCATCACCACAACATTGAGTTTTGCAGTTTGCGCATTTATCTTTATCTGTTTGTTTTATCAAAAGAATAAAGTAAGGGTCAGTGTCAGCTATTTCATTATTGCCGTCGCTGTATTTATTGGAGTTTACCTTATTCAGCTATGCCCAAAGTATATCGACAGTGAGATAATCAACCGCTTTCACCTTAAGCAGATGTTACGGTTTTCCATTTCACTGTTTATCTACCCACCAGCTGAAGTTTGGGAACAACCTTTAATTATTAATGCGAGCATGGAGAAAAATCAGCTCCCATTTTTAAGTTCTGAAAATTATATTGTTCCTCATATTTATAATGAGATATTGCGTTGGATTATGACTGGTGGGTTTATCAACCTTATTTTTATGTCATTAATAATAACGGGGGGTATATATGTTATTTATCAGTCAATTATTAAATATAAAAAAAACGGGAACGGTTATTCAATATCCTTGGTATTAGCATTAACACCTGTGGTTATTAATAGCAATTTAGAACACCCATTTTTACAATCAGTATTACATTGGGGAATGATTATATTGTTTTTATCATTTTCAGATGCTTCATTCCCACTGAGAGAACAATCCAGTTTCTATATTAATAAACATCTTTCTTTATTGTTTAGTTTTAGCACTTTTATTATTGGCCTCATCGTTTTTATTATTGGATTAAATTTATTTAATGGTCAATCTTTCTTTCACACCAATATTTTTTCATTTGCATAATGAGAAAATTAAAAGATAAACGAGGACAGCATAATGACTCTCTATGACAATCAAATCTCCAATACAGATATTGGTGCAAAAGTCCGTAAACGCCGACTATTATTGGGCTGGAGTGCCAGTATTCTTGGTAAAAAAACGGGCTTAAGCCAACAGCAGATCTCTCGCTATGAACGTGGAACTCAAAATTTTACAATCCACCGATTATGTATTTTTGCCAATGTGCTTCAATGTGATTTAAATTACTTTTTAGAACGTAGAAATTCTTCGGTAACAGTACCGATTAATCTGTAATGCTGTTGTATTTATATCGCCGAAAACCTTATTTGATCGCGACATAATCATGCCCTCTAAGTCTATTTTTAGGGGGCATTTTCATTCCTAAAAGCAACCTAGACGGATATTTCTACATTGCTAGAACCTGTTAATTCAATAATTAGAAAAATAAATACTAATATATTATCCCGCAATTAGAGGCGCATTGTGATCGAGATATTAAATACGGTGATTTCCCCACGGATCATCAGAAGATGAGTTGGCATTATCCATTGAATCGTCTTCTAGCATATCAAGATAGAGCGCTTCAACTTCAGCCCGCGCCCATGGCGTTCTTCGTAGGAATTTTAAGCTTGATTTTATACTGGGATCTTTGTTGAAGCAGTTGATTTTGATAATGTTGCCTAATTTTGCCCAGCCATAATGGTTAACTAATTCTGTTACCTGCATTTCAAGTGTAACCCCATGTAATGGGTCTTTAGATTTATGTTCAGTCATTTGTATTACCTTATAGGGCATTTCGGAGTATTTAAAGCACGCGAAGATTACAAGAAATGCAAGGCGCTCGCAATCAATACGGTAAGTTACAGACTCCTTAGTGAAAACATAAAAAATCCCCCAGCAAGTTACCCTGCTGGGGGATGATTTATTCACAAGTTAAACTCGTAAATTACAGAACATCTACGCAGTTCAGTTCTTTGAATGCTTGCTCTAAACGAACAACCATTGAGTCTTGTGCTTTACGCAACCACACACGTGGATCGTAGTATTTTTTGTTTGGCTTATCATCGCCTTCTGGGTTACCTAACTGAGATTGCAGGTAGCCTTCTTTCGCTTTGTAATACTGTAAAATACCATCCCATGTTGCCCACTGAGTATCGGTATCGATGTTCATTTTGATAACACCGTAGCTTACTGCTTCTTTGATTTCAGCAGCGCTTGAGCCGGAACCACCGTGGAAAACGAAATCTAAGCTGTTGTGTGGCAGGTTAAATTTCTCAGACACGTAGTCTTGGGAATTACGCAGAATTTTTGGCGTTAATTGTACGTTACCTGGCTTATAAACACCGTGTACGTTACCAAAAGAAGCCGCGATAGTGAAACGTGGGCTGATAGCGTTCAGTTTTTCGTAAGCGTAAGCCACGTCTTCTGGTTGGGTGTACAGCGCTGAGCTGTCCATGCCAGTGTTATCAACACCATCTTCTTCACCACCAGTACAACCTAATTCGATTTCCAGAGTCATGTCGATTTTCGCCATGCGCTCTAAATATTTAGAACAGATTGCAATGTTTTCTTCCAGAGATTCTTCTGACAGGTCAATCATGTGAGAAGAGAACAGTGGTTTACCCGTTTTCGCGTAGTGTTTTTCACCCGCATCTAACAGACCGTCAATCCATGGCAGTAATTTCTTCGCACAGTGGTCAGTGTGCAGAATCACTGGCACACCGTAGTGCTCTGCCATTTGGTGTACGTGGTGTGCACCTGAAATTGCACCTAAGATAGCTGCTTGTTGCCCTTCCGCTTTCAGGCCTTTACCTGCGATAAATGCAGCACCACCGTTAGAGAACTGAACAATAACCGGAGCGCGTACTTTAGCTGCCGCTTCAAGTACGGCGTTAATTGAATCAGTACCAACACAGTTCACAGCTGGCAATGCAAAGTTATTTTCTTTGGCAACCGCGAAAACTTTCTGTACATCATCACCAGTGATAACACCTGGTTTAACAAAATCAAAAATTTTAGACATGTGAAAAGGTCCTGTGGTGAACAGGCAGCCTACGCTGCCTGTTGTGTATGAACAAATTAATTACGCTTTAGCACGTTCTTCTAGCATCACAACGGCTGGGAGCTTTTTACCTTCAACGAATTCAAGGAAAGCACCGCCACCGGTAGAAATGTATGAAATCTTATCAGCGATACCGAATAAATCGATCGCCGCTAGGGTGTCACCACCACCAGCGATTGAGAAAGCGTCACTGTCTGCGATAGCACGAGCAACGATTTCTGTTCCCTTACGGAAGTTAGGGAATTCGAATACGCCCACAGGGCCGTTCCAAAGAATGGTTTTCGCATTTTTCAGAATTTCAGCCAGACGTTCTGCGGATTCATCACCTAAGTCCAGAATTTGCTCATCATCTTTGATAGCGTTACTTGCTTTCAGTGTTGCTTCAGCAGTTTCTGAGAACTCGGTAGCCACGCGAACATCAGTTGGCACTGGGATTTGGCAGTTAGCCAGTAATTTTTTCGCTTCTGGGATCAGGTCCGCTTCATACAGTGAACGCCCCACATTGTTGCCTTCTGCTGCGATGAAAGTATTCGCGATACCACCACCCACAATCAGTTGGTCAGCGATTTTAGACAGGGAATCTAATACCGTCAGTTTAGTGGAAACTTTAGAACCGCCTACGATAGCAACCATTGGACGCGCTGGGTTACCTAACGCTTTGCCTAATGCTTCTAATTCGTTGCTTAACAGCGGGCCTGCACACGCAACTGGTGAGAATTTAGCCACGCCGTGCGTTGACGCTTGAGCACGGTGAGCCGTACCGAATGCATCCATAACGTAGACATCACACAGTGCTGCATACTGTTTAGACAGCGTTTCGTCGTCTTTCTTCTCGCCTTTGTTAAAGCGCACGTTTTCTAAAACAACTAATTCGCCAGCAGCGATATCAACACCGTTCAGGTAGTCTTTAACTAAACGAACTGGGTTGTCTAATTTTTCTGCCAGATAGTCAACAACAGGTTGCAGTGAAAACTCTTCATTGTACTCACCTTCCGTCGGACGACCGAGGTGGGAAGTAACCATGACTTTAGCACCTTGTTTCAGCGCTAATTCAATTGTTGGTAATGAAGCACGGATACGTGCATCTGAAGTAACTTTACCGTCTTTAACAGGAACGTTTAGGTCCGAACGAATGAAAACGCGTTTACCCGCTAAGTCCAAATCGGTCATCTTAATTACAGACATGGTGAATCCTCTTGTTGATTCTCTATAAAGTTTTCATTAGCGACTGTGCGAGGAGGTCAATAGTGTATTTACCTATTGTGCCCCGCTGTCTGTCAGGCGCCAATTAGTTTAAACCTGTTGCTGCCATCGCTAGGGTTGTATCTAGCATCCGGTTAGCAAACCCCCATTCGTTATCACACCAAACCAGGGTTTTGATTAAGTTCTTGCCGCTAACTCGTGTTTGCGTGCCATCAATAATCGCGCTGTGCGGATCATGATTAAAATCCATCGAGACTAACGGTAGTTCAGTATAGTCTACTATACCACGAAAATGCCCGTGCGCGGCGCTCTGTAATAGCTTGTTAACTTTATCAACACAAACATCCGCATCTACAGTGACACTTAAGTCAATGGCGGTGACATTAGTGGTTGGAACACGTACAGAAATCGCTTCAAAGCTGCCTTGGAATTTTGGAAAAATTCGAGTGATCCCCGCTGCTAATTTGGTATCAACAGGAATAATCGATTGGCTCGCTGCGCGCGTTCTGCGTAAATCTTTATGGTAAGCGTCAATCACGGGTTGATCATTCATGGATGCATGAATGGTGGTGACTGTGCCTGACTCGATACCAAATGCATCATCCAACACTTTGATGACTGGAATAATACAGTTGGTGGTACAAGATGCATTGGAAACGATGTTATCGCTTCTTTGTAGGCTGTCATGGTTAACACCATACACAATGGTCGCATCGAGATCATCGGTTCCTGGATGGGAAAAAAGCACTTTTTTCGCGCCGGCTTGCAGATGCTTTAACCCATCTTCGCGAGAGCCGTAAACACCCGTGCAATCTAATACCACATCCACACCGAGCTCTTTCCAAGGTAGCTTGCTGATATCCGCTTGATGGAAAAGACGCATACTGTCATCTCCAACTTGTAGCTGGTCGCCATTAAGGCGAACATCCCACGCAAAGCGTCCGTGACTTGAATCATATTTCAGCAAATGAGCGATACCTTCAGGTTCCGCTAATTCATTGACCGCAACAACGACAATTTCTGCCCGGCGACCTGATTCATATAACGCTCTGAGAACACTTCGACCAATTCGACCGAAGCCGTTTATTGCTACCCTGATTGCCATTCTACACCTTGTATCTGAGCAAAATCACACGGTTGCTAAGGATAACTGACTACCACCAACTCTACTGCTCATTTTAACTGTCAAACATCAAAAGTGTGCTTCACTCGACATTTTTAAAATTTATTTACATTATTTCAAATGCAACTGAAACGGTTCAGCTTATCAAGTTTTAGATTAAGGGATATATTTAGAGAACGCAATAGAAAAACAAGAAACGGTGCACAAAAAAACAACGCCTCAATACCAAACTTGATATTGAGGCGTAAATTAGGTTAATTCACTTTATTTTCAGAGGCGCGACCGTTTATTCGGAACACACCTCAAGCAATTAAATGAATTATTTCAGCAGAGATTTTGCAGCTTTAACGGCGTTTTCAACCGTAATGCCAAACTCTTTGTAGAGCTGATCAGCTGGTGCTGATTCACCGAATGAGTGCATACCGATGATAGCGCCATTCAGACCAGTGTATTTGAACCAGTAATCTGCAATACCCGCTTCGATAGCCACACGAGCACTGACGTTTGCAGGCAGAACGGCTTCACGATAAGCCGCGTCTTGTTTGTCGAATGCATCAGTAGAAGGCATAGAAACCACGCGAACTTTACGACCTTCCGTAGTCAGTTGGTCAGCCGCTTTCACCGCTAATTCAACTTCAGAACCGGTCGCAATAAAGATCAGCTCAGGCGTGCCTGCGCAATCTTTCAGGATATAAGCGCCTTTCTCGATATTTGCTAATTGCTCAGCGGTACGAGGTTGCTGTTCTAGGTTTTGACGAGAGAAAATCAGTGCGCTTGGACCATCTTTACGCTCAATGGCATATTTCCATGCAACCGCAGATTCTACTTGGTCACATGGACGCCATGTGCTCATGTTTGGTGTCACACGCAGGCTCGCCAGCTGTTCTACTGGTTGGTGCGTTGGACCATCTTCACCCAGACCGATAGAGTCATGAGTGTAAACGAAGATGCTGCGAATTTTCATCAGCGCTGCCATACGTACTGCGTTACGTGCGTATTCAACGAACATTAAGAATGTTGCGCCGTAAGGGATGAAACCGCCGTGCAGAGCGATACCGTTCATGATAGCGGACATACCGAATTCACGAACACCGTAATGGATGTAGTTACCCGCTTTGTCTTCGTTCAGAGGTTTAGAACCTGACCACATGGTTAAGTTACTTGGCGCTAAGTCCGCAGAACCGCCCATGAATTCTGGTAATACTTTACCAAATGCTTCTAATGCGTTTTGAGATGCTTTACGGCTTGCGATGTTCGCAGGGTTTTGTTGCAGGTTTTCAACGAATTTTTTCGCTTCTGCATCAAAGTTCGCTGGCAGTTCACCCGCCATACGACGTTCGAATTCTTTCGCTAATTCTGGGTATGCTTTTGCGTATGCCGCAAATTTTTCATTCCAAGAATGCTGTTTTTCTTTACCGGCTTCACGCGCATCCCAAGCTTGGTAGATATCTGCTGGGATTTCGAATGGACCGAATTTCCAGCCCAGTGCTTCACGAGTTGCTGCGATTTCTGCATCACCTAAAGGTGCGCCGTGAACCGCTTCGGTACCTGCTTTGTTTGGTGAACCAAAACCGATAACGGTTTTGCACATAATCAGCGTTGGTTTGTCTGATTGTTTGTGAGCTTCGTTCACTGCAGCGTTGATTTGATCTGCATCGTGACCATCGATGTCACGGATAACGTGCCAGCCGTATGCTTCGAAACGTGCTGCGGTATCATCAGTAAACCAACCTTCAACTTCACCATCGATAGAGATGCCGTTGTCATCGTAGAATGCGACCAGTTTATTTAATTTCAGGGTACCCGCTAATGAACAGACTTCGTGGGAGATACCTTCCATCATACAACCATCACCCATGAACACATAAGTGTGGTGGTCGACAACGTCATGACCTGGGCGGTTAAATTGTGCCGCTAAAGTACGTTCTGCAATCGCAAAACCCACTGCGTTTGCAATACCTTGACCTAAAGGACCGGTAGTGGTTTCAACACCTGGCGTATAACCATATTCTGGGTGACCCGGGGTTTTAGAATGTAATTGACGGAAGTTCTTTAACTCATCAATAGATAAGTCATAACCGGTCAGGTGCAGCAAGCTGTAAATCAGCATTGAACCGTGACCGTTAGACAGTACGAAGCGGTCGCGGTTAGCCCAATGTGGATCTGCTGGGTTATGATTCATATGGTTGCGCCAAAGAACTTCAGCAATATCAGCCATGCCCATTGGTGCGCCAGGGTGCCCTGATTTTGCTTTTTGAACCGCATCCATACTTAGAAAGCGGATAGCATTAGCAAGGGTTTTACGAGTCGTCATTAGTATACTCCAAGTAGGATAGAACGTACTTAAACCAATATTCACAACGCAATAGGGAATCATTGCGGTTTATAGAGTTAGCCTCAATAATTCGAGCCGCAGGTGCATAAAAGCTTATTAGACCTACCCACAACTTGAAGTTTGGCGATGAGACCCTACGAAACTAGCGCAATTTCATCCATACAGCAATTATTTGAAACAATATGACAGCAGACTGCGGATCTTTATCGCAACCGTCAAGCTGAATCCTTTCCATTGCGCAAAATATCCCTTTGAGTTCTTCGTTTTGCGCAATTGCCTGACCTTATTAAACCTGAGTTCACCACTTAGGATCAAGGTGATTTATGCATCTTGCGTAATTAGCCGCAATATTAGTGATATTTGGCAAATTTTTCACTGGTAAACCCGCACAAAACAACAAGGGCGCTCATTTTTGCGCCCTTGTTTTCACATTGCTTTCTTTTTGATTTTTTTATCGCGATTAACGCTCTGTCATCGCCTGTTTCATCCGCGTGATAGGCTTAATCAGGTAATCAAAGACACTTTTCTCACCCGTTTTGATATCCACTGATGCCACCATACCCGGAATGATTTCCATTTTATGGTTATTTTTGTCTAACAAGTAATTGGTATCTGTTTCGACAAGAATTCGGTAGAACGTCTCATCGGGATTAAGCTTTAACTCACTACGACGCGTATCATTACTTAAGGTATCAGGGCTGATTAATTTCACCACTCCATTTAAGCCCCCATAAATCGCGTAATCATAAGCAGTGACTTTAACGACCACCGGCATTCCCGGTCTTAAGAAAGCCACGTCTTGCGGGCGAATATAAGCTTCCACCATCAATTTGTCATCGAGGGGAATAATTTCAAGGATGTCTTGCCCTGTATTCACGACGCCACCGATGGTATTGATCTTAATATTTTTTACGATGCCGTGAACGGGCGCGCGGATCTCTGAGCGAGTGACAGGATCTTCACGCATACTCATGGTCTCTTCCGCTTGATCCAGCTCCGATTCCACTTTCACCAACTCAGCGTTTGCTTCCGCAAGGTAGTTATTCATGCGTTCATTAATTTGCGTCGCTAACTCAACGGACTGTCTTTCCATACGCAGAATTTCCACATTGGAAACTAACCCTTCTTTCGCCAGCGGTTTGGTAATAGCGATTTCTCGGTCTAATAATCCTTTGCTTTGACGTAAGCCTGCAATAGCTTGATCACGCTGCGTTTTTTTCGCGTTATAAGCATTGGTTTCACGCTCTACTAAGTCTTGATCCGTTATCTTTGAAAAATCAGGAACTTCGTTGCGAGATTCTCCCTGCAACCGCGCTGAGATGGCTTCAAGGTTTTGTACTCGAGCTTGGCTTTCACGCAATAATGCCATACTTCGCGCATCATCCAGCTTCAGCAAAATCTGCCCTTTTTCAACAATATCCCCTTCTTTGACGTACATCTCTTGGATATTGCCAGGGTCGATACTTTGAATGACTTGCTCACGGCTACTTGGAATAATGGTTCCTTGCCCACGAATGATCTCTTCTAAGTGGCTGTTATACGCCCAGACCACAAAAATCGTCAATAACAACGCCAGAAAGATAATAGGCAAAAACAGTAAGTTACTGCGCTCTTTTCTCATCACGGATTCTAGGTCATGAGAAAAGTCACTGGAAAAAGTGCGATGCTCTTTTGGCGCTTTACCATATTGATCCATTTTAAATCGCCCCTTCTTTATTAATTACGCGTCTAACCTGTGAAACGACTCGCACTTGCGGCGCAGACTGTGGAGCAGGTTTATCTGTGGTAACTGTGCCAGTGGCTTGCTCCGTTTGTCCTAACGCTTTTAAGACTTTCTGCTTCAGCCCATCAATTAAGATTTTGCCTTCATCCATCACGATAATGCGGTCAACTAAACGTAAAATTGGTAACTTGTGGGTAACGACAATCAGCGTTTTATCTTTCGTCCACGCCTCTAGCGCATCGAGCACCAATTTTTCAGTATCCACATCAATTCCCGTGGTTGGCTCATCCAGTAACACCACATTTGGGTTATGCAGGGTTAACTGTGCCAGTGCCACCATCTGTTTTTGTCCACCTGAAAGCCCTAAACCATCTTCACCAAGGGGCATATCAAGCCCTGCTGGATGCTGACGAATAATTTTATCGAGCTGGAAGCGTTTGAGCGCACGCACTAAATCGTCATCGCTGGAGTAGCCATCAAGACGTGCTAAATCCAAGTTTTCACGTAAGGTTCCGAAGAATAAACGCGGCTTTTGCGTCAGCATACCGACTTTGCTTCTGAGGAAAATCGGGTCAATTTGGCGAATATCGAGATCATCTAAGCTAATATTCCCTTGCTGCTGTTCATATAGCCCGGTGAGTAATTTAAGTAATGTACTTTTTCCACCACCGATTTTGCCGAGGATCGCGACTTTCTCTCCCGCTTTGATCTCTAAATTAATGTTGTTTAATGCAGGCTGCCCATCTTTACTATATTGATAAGTCACATTCGCCAGTTGTAATGCCCCGTGAACTGCAGTTGGTGAAATGTATTTTTTATGATCTTCACGCTCGATAGGACGGCTAAAGATATTTCGTACGCCGGCTAATGCCATACGCGCTGATTGGAAACGTGTTGCCAGACCCGCAATTTGTCCCAGTGGCGCTAATGCTCGACCAGATAAGATCACGCTGGCGATCAGCGCCCCCATCGTAATACGTGAGTTCACATCATTCGCATGGATCAGGTAAGTTCCCAAGCACACTAAACCGACGGTATTGAGCTGCTGCATCGCCGCACTGAAATTGACCATAAAATTGGTTAGATTGCGCACGGCGATGGATGAAAATGCCGTTTTCTCTGTAAGCATTTCCCAGCGTTGTTGCGCCCAATTCACCGCATTATTCAGCTTTAAGGTTTCGATCCCTTCAATGGATTCCACCGCTAAGCCTTGGCGTTGAGATGTTTCTTTCATTGAGGCGTTGATCCCTTTCGCCAGTGGCTTTTGAATCAAAAGACCTGCGATCACTACAATCGGGATAATGGTCAGTGGCACTAATGCTAGGTAGCCACCAATCATGCTGATTACGCCGATAAACAGCAAAATAAAGGGTAGATCGACGAGGGCTAATAAACTCGCGCTGGTCATAAATTCACGAATGGATTCGAAGTCACGTAAGTTGTTCGCATACGATCCCGATGAGGCTGGGCGCTTATCAAGGCGGATCCCCATCACGCGGTGGAAGAGCATCGCGCTGATCACAATGTCCGCTTTTTTCCCTGCGATATCTAATAGATAAGATCGCAACATTTTGGCGAGAAACTCAAAACCAATTGCCAGCACAACACCGATGGTCAGTACCCATAAGGTTTCGTAAGCTTGGTTTGGGATCACGCGGTCATACACGTTCATCACATACAGGGAACTGATTAACGCTAATAAGTTGATCACAAATGATGCGACGATCACTTGGTAGTAATATTTTTTATAACGCCAAATCACTTTCCAGAAACCGCTAGTTTCGTATTTATCGATTTCTGAACGAGTTTCCGAGCGAATATTGCGTTTAATAAACCAGCTGTAACCGCTGTAGTTCGCTGCCAGATCTTTCACACTTAATGTTTGACGTAAACCTTCTTCCGTTAAGATCTCAAAATGACGCCCATGTTCGCCATCTTCAATTTTGCTGATCACTACCGATTCATTGTTTGCTAATAGCACCAGAAATGGCGCCGCAATCGTCGGGATCTTATGCAGATCGATTTCAATGATCTGGTTATCAAATTGGTGTGAGTTCAACACACTCGCCAGCGAGGCATAATCAAAAGATTTCGATTCCGTGCGTTTAGTTTGTGCTAATAAAATTTCTGGTGAAAGGGTATAACCCAAACGCTTGGTAACTAAAGATAGGTTATTAATAATATTCATAATTTATCTAGAAGCCAATTCTTGGTTCATCCATGCAGACATTTTTGCCTGCACACTGAGGTAATTGAGTGTCGCGTCACGGAAGTCGTTTTGTAAGATAACAGCGCTGGTTTGAATACTTGCTAGCTCGTTATACGCATCAAGCAAATCAATCAAAGTGCGGCGGTTGATCGTAAATTGCTTTTCATAGTTGCTGATCACCACTTTTTGCTCTGCGATATAGGCTTTGGCTATATTTCCTTGTTTTTCACTTTGCGCCATATTGATCGCCGCAGATTGGCTCATCTCTTTAATTTCACGGAATGTTTTTTTAATACGCTCATTGGCTGCGGACAGGGCATACTCTTTCTGTGCTTGGCTGTAATAGCTCGCTTGGTCAAAAATATTCCAAGAAACACGTAAGAAAACTTCGCTATTATCTGGCGTCGCATTAACTTCCAAATTCAGGGCTGGCTTTCTCATGGCGCTGGCGACTTTAACTTCGGCATCAAGGCTTTGAGCATCGGCCACTTGGGCTTTATAACTTGGGTTATTTTCTAGATTATCTTCTTGAAATTTGGCTAAAATCGCACCGCTAGTCGTGGCTCTGAATGGGTCAACAAATTGGTCAACAGTTAGCTGGCGCTGAGTCAAAATCGATAATTGGCTCAGGGCTAAATTCAGGTTTCTTTCTGTTTCAGCGCGGCTCATTTCCACTTTTAAGGTACGCGCTTTCACTTGCGTTAATTCGCTCATTCGACCAGAGTCATGCTGAACAATCGAGGTCAGTTGCTTTTCAATTTGGTGATGACGAACGAGGTTTTCATCAATCACATCAAGGGTTTCCTTGTGGCGTAAAACCTGCAAATAAAGCTGACTGATGCGCACGCTAATATCTTCTTGAGAAAGAATATATTGGTTTTCATAGTAACTTTGCTTGGACTGTTCGCGGTCTACACCCGCTTCAATTCCCCCCCAAGCATAAATGTTCATGGTCGCTTTGGTACCAAGGTGAAACCCCGATTCCATCGCGTTACTTTCGTATTTGTGTTGCTGCGCAAGAGGCTGAGTTCCCATTAAACTGACGACCGGGTAATGCCCAGCTTCCGCTGCACTAACGTTGCTTTGTGCCGCTTGATAATTGGCATAAGCCTCTTGGACTTCTGGGGCATTATCGAGTGAATCTTTTAATAAGTTTTTTAATTCAACCACATCTGCCACAGCAGAAAGAAAAAGCATCTTCACGAAGAATAACGCTAAGATGCTATTAATTAGAGATTTCATAAAGTTGGCACAAAGTAAATAAAACTGGTGTTGGCGAAATAAAATATTGAGGGCTACCCGTGGTAACCCTCAATCATTAGCCTTAAATAATGGCGCTCTGAGTTTCTTGTAACGCATCTAATGATGAGTTCATGAAACCAGTAGAGTGACTTGATGTTGCATTGACATCGGTGTCTACTCCATGTAACTCCATTGCACTTTCTGGTGAGAACAGTTTCAGGGCTGTTAAATCAGTATCATTCAAGCCTGTGTTACCTGACTCTTTTAACTTACTGATATCCACTGAAATTGATGACTTACCGTTGGTACCGTCGTTATCGGTTAACGTCAGCGTAAAGGTCTCTTTCTCCATTCCCGTCGGACGTGTTGCCCCCGGACGATAGGTTAAGTGACCAAAGTTTTTCTCACCTAAAGAGATAGAGAGTAAACCGCCCGCATCGGTTTTAACGGCTAATTCACCCTGACCAAAATCAACCCACATGCTCTTATCAAGGTTATCCGACGTAATTTCCTTGGTTGTTGGATCGTATTTGTAAGTGTGACCATCCACTTCAATGCTGATAGATTTCATGCCATCCGCGCCGAAGCTCAGGGTTTCCTTGCCATCATTCGCTTTTGAGAAGCTACTTTCGATGGTGTTTTCATTAGGAACATATTTGCTCAGGATGTTACCTAAAGAGCTCATATCTTTCAGAACGATAACGTCGTTAGCATCGTTGTTTTGGCCTTTTTGACCATCAAAAGCGATAGGCTGAATAAACTCTTCACCTGTTTTACCACCCACGCTATTGAGCATATCTTGACCAATACCAATAGCCACAGAGCGAATACCTTTTTCTGTTAAGAAAGCCTTCCAGCTATCTTCACCAATATCAGTATTTGGGCTTCCTGGGACAAAACCATTTGGTGATGTTGGTGCTATACCATTTCCAGCAACAGGATCCTGACTATTGCTTTGGTTACCATAGTTCGGAATACCATCAGTAATCACAAACAATGTGTTATCTAGTTTTCCATTAATATCTTTTGCATCAATCGGTTCCATGCCACTACTGGATGTTTTTTGGAAAATACTGATCACCTGCTGCAATGCTGCATCATAGTTAGTATCTACACCGATAACATGCCAGTCTGGGCGTAGCGTTTGAGCGCCACGTAAACCTTCAATAATTTGTTTTGCCTCAGAGATGGTACACCAGTATGGTTGATCCATTGGGTAACCCGGCGCCCCACCAATTGCCGATGCTTGCTTAGCAAAACCATTAATGCTAACGCGCACTTCTCCTGCATCAGCGCTGTTTAGACGCTCTTCATAACTACTTAACACGCTATCAATTGAATCTAATGCAGCGTCATATCGCGTTTTCATTCCTGATGCAGTGTTACCGCCTTGAATACCACTATCATCTCTACCCATGCTACTGGACAAATCTAACGAGATAATCAAGTTAGCATAAAAGGTATTTTCAACTGGTGGTTCTACTGATAACTCAACATTCGAGGCTTCAGGCTTATCATCATGAACCACGATTTCAGTTTTCATTTCATCGGTGCCATTTTTCACACCAAAATCAATATTCAGAGAGTCTTTGCCTGCTGGATGATCAACAAGGCCTTTGAGATTAACTTCATAATTAACCTTTGTGCTGCCATCTGCGGTTGGGGTATCTGTCACTTTAACGGAAATCACTTCTTTTCCATTTGGTGTTTTACCCACAAAACCATTGTCAGTAGATTCCCATGAAATAGGTTCTCCACCTGAAGTCAGCTTGGTTGTCGGCTCAATGATCTTAATATCGCTTGGAGTTGTTGGTTTATCTGTTGGATTAGATAACTCAATAACGCCATGCACAGTCACAGGCGATTTATCACCCGCAGTTCCATCCGTTCTTAAGCCTTTCTCGAAGACTTCCGTCGGTGTCGTTTGCGTTGGTGTAATATCAATAGTGACAGTCGCTGTATTTGAGATGCTGCCATCCTTATCTTTCACGGTATAAGTGATGGTATCTTGGCCTGTAGCACCTGGTTTTGGTGTATAAATCAGTTTGCCATCTGCATCAAACGTCGCGGTACCTTTGCTGCCATTCTTTTCAATATGCAGGGTTGATTTATCCAACTCTCCATCAGGATCTTTGTCATTAATCAACACATCAATAATTGTCGGAACACCTTGCTTAGTTTGACCATGGTCATCACCAGCAACGGGGGGTTCATTGATTACAATGGCCACGGTCGCTTTATTGGAAACATTACCGTTAGCATCCTTCACTATGTAAGTGATGGTGTCCGTACCCTTCGCATCCGCATTCGGTGTGTACACCAGCTTGCCGTTCACAATACTCACAGTGCCTTGTGATGGCTGCTCAACAACTGCTAACGTATTTGGATCGATATCATTATCTAAGTCAGTATCATTACCGAGTACATCAATCTCAACAGGTGTCGCTTTGTTGGCTTTTGCGGAGTCATCAACTGCCACTGGCGCCGCGTCGATATCGACTGTCACCGTCGCTTCATTGGAGACATTACCGTTCTTATCGAACACTTGGTACGTGATGGTATCCGTGCCCACTTCACCCGCATTCGGGGTATAAACCAACTTGCCGTCGACGATAGTGGCGGTGCCTTTGCTGCCATTGGTCTTGATCACCAGCGTGCTTGGGTCGATATCTTTGTCTAAATCGGTGTCATTGACCAACACGTCAATGGTCACCGGCACGGATTCTTTGGTCGCCGCTGTATCATCAACCGCCACTGGCGCCGCGTCGATATCGACTGTCACCGTCGCTTCGTTGGAGACATTACCGTTCTTATCGAACACTTGGTACGTGATGGTATCCGTGCCCACTTCACCCGCATGTGGGGTATAAACCAACTTGCCGTCGACAATAGTGGCGGTGCCTTTGCTGCCATTGGTCTTGATCACCAGCGTGCTTGGGTTGATGTCTTTGTCTAAATCGGTGTCGTTGGCTAACACGTCAATGGTCACCGGCACCGATTCTTTGGTCGCCGCTGTATCATCAACTGCTACTGGCGCCGCGTCGATATCGACTGTTACCGTCGCTTCATTCGACACGTTGCCGTTTTTATCAAACACTTGGTACGTGATGGTATCCGTGCCCACTTCACCCGCATTTGGGGTATAAACCAACTTGCCGTCAACAATAGTTGCCGTCCCTTTGCTGCCATTGGTCTTGATCACCAACGTGCTTGGGTCGATGTCTTTGTCTAAATCGGTGTCGTTGGCTAACACGTCAATGGTCACCGGCACCGATTCTTTGGTGGCCGCTGTATCATCAACTGCTACTGGCGGTGCATCGATATTGATAGTTACCGTCGCTTCATTCGACACGTTACCGTTCTTATCTTTCACGGTATAAGTGATGGTGTCGGTACCCGTTGCCCCTGGATTTGGGGTGAAGATCAGCTTGCCATCTTCACCGATGGTGACCGTGCCTTTACTGCCCGGCTGGGTGATCACTACGCTGTTTTTGTCCAGATCACCATTAAGATCGGTATCGTTCGCGGTGATATCGATTTCAACGGGCGTATTGTGGCGCGTATCGGCAACATCATTGCCTGCCACTGGTGGCGCATCAATGTTAATAGTCACCGTTGCTTCGTTGGAGACGTTACCGTTCTTATCTTTCACGGTATAAGTGATGGTGTCTGTGCCCGTTGCCCCTGGATTTGGGGTATAGATCAGCTTGCCATCTTCGCCGATGGTCACGGTGCCTTTGGTGCCCGGCTGAGTGATCACTACGCTGTTTTTATCTAAATCACCGTCGAGGTCAGTATCGTTCGCTGTGACATCAATTTCAACTGGGGTATTGTGGCGAGTATCGGCTTTATCTTCATTGGCAACTGGCGGCTCAGTGATATCAATGGTCACAGTCGCTTTATTAGACACGTTGCCATTTTTATCTTTGACCAGATACGTAATCGTATCTTGACCCATGGCATCTGGGTTCGCGGTGTACACCAGCTTACCATCAACCACTTTGACGGTGCCTTTGGTTGGTTCACCCACAACAACTAATGTTGTTGGGTCAATATCACCGTCGAGATCGGTATCATTATCCAAAACATCTAATTCAACTGGCGTTGCCTTGTTGGCTTTAGCTGAGTCGTCGTTCGCTACTGGTGGCGCATCGATGTTGATGGTGATCGTCGCATCTTCAGAGACGTTACCGTTTTTATCTGTCACGGTATAAGTGATGGTGTCAGTACCCACTTCGCCTTTATTCGGCTGGTACACTAACTTACCATTAACAAACTTCGCGAAACCTTTGCCACCATTGGTTTTAATCGCTAAAGAGCTATGGTCAACATCCCCGTCTTTATCGGAGTAGTTATTTTCCATATCGATGGTGACAGGTTTAGATTCTTTGGTTGCTGCAGAATCGTCTTTCGCTTCTGGAGCCGCGTCAATTTTTACAGTGATGGTAGCAACATTCGACTCATGACCTGCACGATCTTTCACCACATAAGTGATGGTATCAACGCCATATTCACCTTTATTTGGTGTATAGATAATCTTTCCATCTTTACCGATTGTCACGGTTCCTTTAGAACCTTCTTTAACAATACGAATAGAGTTTGGATTTAAGTCGCCATCAACATCACTGTCATTCGCAGTAACATGGATAGTAACAGGAGTATTATGTTTTGCATGTGCAGAGTCATCACCCGCGATAGGTGCATGGTCGACAACTTTAGAGTGACCGCCACCACCACCGCCGCCACTGATTGCCACAGCAGGAATACCAATAAGAGGAACCAGTGCAGCTAACCACCATGGGTTAAATGCCCACAATGGAGGTAATGCATCGCCACCAATAGCTTGTCCAGCCGCTTGACCGTCAGCTAACTGGCTGATTGCATCTGCTTTTACTGCACTTTCCGGAACGTATGGGAAGTATTGGCCATTTTCATATTGACCAATAATGAGGTTTGCATCGCCTTCTTGATAACCAATGGCGCCATTCTCAGCAAAGTAATTTTCGATAATTAAATCAGGACTTTCTACATCGCCGCCTTCAAATGCGATGACAAGATTTTTATCAACACGCTTAACCGCAATGTTTTCTGGTGCGAATTGTGTACTTTCATCAATTAATAAATAATTTACATCTTTTTGTGCATTAATATGCAGTGGTTGTTTTAATTGTCCTGCACCGTTTTCCCCACCAGTAACAGAATATTGCTCAATCGTCTCTTTGCTATTATTAACTTTAATTGATATTTTTTTAATAGACATAGTTATCCATTGCCTCGTATCGGACAATTATTTATTGAATTAAATTTAGTTTAAAATCGTGTTAATTATTGGCAGCTTTGAGCTACATCCACACGAGGTAAAGTATGAACCTGGGTGCTAACTTTCCCTTTAAATTCATTAACTTCTTTTTCTGTCATTGGTTTTAATGATACTGTTCCATTGGTTTCAGTAACCAAGAATGCATAGGATTTGCCTGGCTCTAGTGGCTTATTATCGATTTCGTTTAATTTGGTATTATAGCGCTCGCTAACATCTGTCTTATATGCAGTGAAATTGTTGTTTCCAGAGCATAATTTAATTTGTTTAGTCGCATTAGGCTCTAATGAAGTGAGGTACTGTTTATTCACAAATATATTAATTGTTTTCCCTTCAACTTGATTATCTATTCTATAGAAAGAGACTAATGCTTTATTACTTTCAACTTCCTTGCTTTCTTTAAGAATATTCTTATTCTTCCATGTTTCGTTATTATACCCGTGCAATCCTTCATTACGCACACAACCCGTCAATGCTGCAATACATAATAGTATTACAACGCTAGTGATCTTTTTCATATTAATCCTTTCAACGCTATGGTGTTTAATTTATGCAAAGCAAAATCCCTCTACGTAATATTAGAGAGAATAAATATCGTAGTGATTTGAATAAATACTAAAGCTGGAAATCATTTAGTCTCCAGCTTAAAAATAAAATGCTTATAATTATTTTTGCTTCAATTTAACCCATTAAATGGGTACCTGAAGCATTTTGTTACATGATGAAAACTTCAGCATTATATCGTTCAAAGTTGATATGCGTCAATTTTACTCCCCCGAATTTTACCAATCCAAAGAAATGCTATCAGTTTTAGTCGCTATTCTATCAATTGATTCATAATATACTGTTTTTATTGAAATAATTTACATGTTAAAAAATTATTTATTTTTCTAACTCATATAGTGTGTGAGCATAAAAACCATAAAATTGATAAAAATAAAACTTAAATTCTATATATATATAAATACAAAGAATTTATATCTAAGTTAAAACCATCCTAAAAGAGGGGTCTATAGGCGGTGTTAATGCCTATTAACATTCTGGTAAAAATACCTTAATACGAGTAAATAACTTATTATCACGAAATACTCCCGTTGCGTGTAAAATATAAGTTTATCGCATTCTAATTAAATACCTTTATCATTTAATCGCCTTCAAAATAGTCAGAGACCATAATTAGTAATATATATCATCTATTAATTTTCATAATTTCACTTAAATTCAATATTTGAATATAAACTAAGAATATTCCCTTATAATTCCCAATTCACATAGGAATTATTCTTAGTTCGTAAAATGAAATGTTAATTTAATATACATTGATGGTTCCTATTTCAATAATCGAAAATAACAATATCTCAGTAATAACGTCTATCGATAATAGGATTAATTATCGTTCCTATAAATAATTTGATGACTGTATATGCCCCCCCGTGAGTACAGAAAACAGAATTGGCTGTAATAAACCACCTAGCTTTCCCCTGTAAGGGTGAGAATGAGTGTAAGAGCGAATTGAGGCATGTACATCCAAAGGCTGGAGATGTCATGTAATGGGGAATTTTGAAGCAAAAAAAGCCCCGAGTCGTAAGACTCAGGGCTTAATAAATTGGCGGAACGGACGGGACTCGAACCCGCGACCCCCTGCGTGACAGGCAGGTATTCTAACCAACTGAACTACCGCTCCGAAGTTCCCTACTGGGAACGCCAAGCATATTACGAATACTTGATATGACAGTCAACTCTTTTTCTTGAAAAATCGTACGGTTGAGCAGTTTTTAGCCTTATTAGATCACAAAACTGTCGCCCTTAATGAAGGGTTTCGTCATCTTGCTCAGTTTGCCGCCATAAACAGGGTTTCCCCCCTTTTTTATCCACAATATCTAAGCGGGCTTCATGCTCTGCAATTTCTTCATCAGAAGCATAAATAATTTTTAATCCACTTACTGGACGCTCAATACGTTGAATTTCATTGGTCTGTTCTGTATTGCTGGATTCAGATTCCATTGAAAATGCAAGAGAGGTCTGCCCCCCTGTCATCGCTAAGTAGACGTCAGAGAGGATCTCGGCATCGAGTAAAGCTCCGTGCAATGTTCGCTTGGAGTTATCGATAAGGTATCTATCACATAAGGCGTCTAAGTTATTACGTTTACCGGGGAAAATCTTACGAGCTAATACTAAGCTGTCGGTAATAGTACAGAATTCTGAGGTTGGAGGAATGCCTCTGTTGAGCTTGCGAAACTCGTAGTCCATAAATCCGATATCGAAGGGTGCATTGTGAATGACGAGTTCTGCACCGCGAATAAATTCGATAAATTCATCGGCTATATCGGCAAATACCGGTTTGTCTTGCAAAAATTCATCACTGATTCCGTGGACTTCGAAAGCTTCTGGGTCAACGAGACGGTCTGGTTTGATGTAGACATGAAAATTGCGCCCTGTTAAGCGGCGATTAATCACCTCTACGGCACCAATTTCAATGATATTGTGCCCTTCATAATGAACACCAAGCTTGTTCATACCTGTGGTTTCAGTATCGAGGACAATTTGTCGGGTTATCGCCGTGCTCATAATGTTTTTTTGTGTCAAACTAGAAGTTGATGAATAAGGAAGAGTGTAACAGAAATGACAAAGCAGGTAGAAATTTTCACTGATGGGTCTTGTTTAGGTAACCCAGGACCCGGCGGATACGGTATCGTACTTCGTTATCAGCAACATGAGAAAACACTCAGTGATGGTTTTTTCCTCACCACCAATAATCGCATGGAATTACTCGCGGCAATCGTTGCTTTAGAGTCGCTGACCCGACCTTGCGATATTATTCTGACCACCGATAGCCAATATGTACGCCAAGGGATCACTCAGTGGATCCACAATTGGAAACGCCGTCAATGGAAAAAGGCGGATAAATCGCCAGTGGTCAATGTGGATCTTTGGAAGCGTCTCGACCAAGCAATTACACGCCATACTATCGATTGGCGCTGGGTGAAAGGTCATGCTGGTCATGCTGAGAATGAAAAATGTGATGAATTAGCTCGCGCCGCCGCCAATGCGCCAACAAAAGAAGATACAGGCTACCAACCAACTCAAGAATAGCCAGGTTCAGATTTAACGAAGTTGCTTCGATTTACTGATTTCTTTCGTTGCACCCAGCGCTGTTGAAATTTTCACTTTAGGTTGCTTAAATTTCAAGGGCGTTGGCGTTAATGGATATGTACGTTTTCTTGCAACGATCACGCTGATCACGCCAATTCCACCACAACGTTTATTTACCCGTTTTTCCGATGAGATCCAAGGTAACACTTGGCAATTTCGGTGATATAGCACCTCATAATTGAGTAACCCTAGCCAATCAAATACCCGGAGAGAAGGGAAAAAACGGCTACAGTAAGGCTGCTGCTTACGTAAAATCGGTACTAATTTAGCCATTCCAGCTAAGCTGAATGGGTTAAATCCCGATAAAATCAGCCAACCATCATCGATCAATACCCGATCCACTTCCCGTAAGATCCAATGTGGATCATGGCTATAAGCAAGTAAATGAGGCATTAAGCAGGCATCAATTGTCTTATCCGCAAAAGGCAAAGCTTCGGGATTTGCCGCGACATCAAATACGTGAGGATCTTCACCTAGCGTGAATTGATGAGGGATCATGCACTCTTTAGTGTGGATTTCTGTACTCAAATGACCTAATTTAAGCAGGTGAAAACCAAACATTTTTTGCCACCAAGGCGCTAACTGGGCTTCCAAGGCTTGGCGATAGTGTTCACCAAAAGGAATATCAGACCAACTGGCGGGCATTTGAATCTTTTCTTCAATACGCGCAGGTTTCATAACATTCCCCTTAAAAATCGGATCGAGGTTGATTATGGAGTTAATTCGAGTACCAGCGTTAAATGATAATTACATTTGGCTACTAGCAAACAACCAGCAGTGTATCATCGTTGACCCTGCTGAGTCAGAGGCGGTTCTCTCAATATTAACGGCTAACCAATTGACCCCTGTTGCAATTTTACTCACCCATCATCATAACGACCATACTCAGGGTGTAAAAGCTATTATTGCTCAATATCCAAAACTCCCCGTATTTGGCCCCCAAGAAACCTTAGTTAAAGGGGCGACAGAGCTGGTATGTGATGGCGATTCCGTCATTATTGATGACTTCAATTTTCAAGTCATTGGTCTCCCGGGTCACACACTTGGGCATATTGGTTTTTACCAAGCTCCTTACCTATTTTGTGGTGATACATTATTTTCAGCCGGTTGTGGGCGGATTTTCGAGGGTACCCCCGATCAAATGTATCAATCGATTCAAAAAATCGCAGCACTTCCTGATGATACTCTCATCTGCTGTGCACATGAATATACGCAGTCTAATTTACAATTTGCTCATCATATTTGGCCTGAAAATGAGACAATTACGAATTATTCCGAAAAAGTAAGATCTTTGCGCAATAATCAGCAAGCAACAGTACCTAGCACATTGAAAATAGAGAAAAATATCAACATTTTTTTTACAGTGCGATAACCCTGAATTACAACAAAAACTGAACATTAATATGACAAATCCATCATTACGAGCAGTTTTTACATTATTACGCCAATTAAAAGATGAATATTGATGTATAATTATTGTCAATAACAGCTAAAGCCAGTATTATCTGGTCAACTTTTAAACATTAAAAACAAAGAAAAACAGAGCTAATGAAGATAATCGCGACCCTCATCGCCATTGTTTTGCTTGCGGGCTGTCAAGGCACTTCTAAAGTCACCGTTAAGCAACCAAAATCTTCAGCCAACCACTCAATTGACACTGTTGCATCCCATAACCAAGCAGCAAGTAGACAGGTTTCCAAAGTCGATCATGACCTTTGGGGTTATATTAGTGGTGAGCTGAAGATGGATATCCCCGAAAACGCAACAATTCGGGAAATGGCCAATAGTTACTCCAATAAACAAAGTTTTATCTATGATGTGGCAGTAAGAGCTGAGCCTTACATGTACTTAATTGTAGATGAAATCAATGATCGTAACTTACCAATGGAATTAGCCTTAATTCCTGTCATTGAAAGTTCATATAATCCTAAAGCCACCTCTCCCGCCCAAGCGGCAGGTCTTTGGCAAATCGTTCCCATTACTGCACGTTCATATGGGCTAAAACAGACACAATGGGTTGATGAACGCCGTGATGTTGTGACATCCACAAAAGCGGCTTTAGATCTCCTTGAGAATCTGAATATTATGTTCGGTCACGATTGGGAGCTCACACTTGCTGCTTATAACTGCGGTGAAGGTTGCGTTCAAAACGCGATTAAAAAGAATGAAGCTGCTGGCTTACCAACAGATTTTTGGTCTCTTCAATTACCAAAAGAAACCAAACAATATGTTCCAAAGATCCTTGCGCTTAGCCAAGTGCTGAGACAACCAGAACGCTATCAAGTCAGGTTACCAAAAAGTAATAAGAATAGAGGGTTAACGCAAGTTGATGTGGGACAACAAATCACATTGACTCAAGCAGCTGAATTAACAGGTTTAACGGAAGAATCTATTAAAACCTATAATTCGGGTTATACCCGAGGCGTTACGTCGCCAAATGGTCCACATTATATTATGTTGCCAACAGCAAAAGCTGAGCAGCTAAAAGTTTCACTGACGGATCAAGACGTATTAAATGATATTCGCAACGCAGTAGCACAAAATCGTTATGCGCAAGCCGCGGCGAGTAACATCCAGACAGCAAAAGCGAACTCAAAGCAAGCTAAAACCTTTAGTTATAAAGTTCGCAAAGGTGAATCTATCGCAAGCATTGCTAAAAAATTCAATACAACAGCTAAGAATATCCAACAGCTAAATGGGTTAAAAACAGCTAAAGCGAACATCGTTCCAGGACAAACATTAAAAATTTCAGGTACGACACCGACCAGCAATAATCGTAAAGGTGGAACTTACAAAGTCAGAAAAGGCGATACTTATTACAGTATTGCTAAGCGTCATGGAATTAAACTTAACGACCTGATGAATTGGAACTCAGGTGTTAAAATGGCAGATTTAAAGCCAGGTGTTACATTGAATTTATATCTTTAAATTAAATATTTCAAAAATCCCCATAAAGGTTAAACCTTAGGGGATTTTATATTAAATAAATTTCAATGATTAGAAATAAACTATTTAATTAGCCTTAATCTCGATATCAATCTGGATCACAATTTGAGTTGTAACATATCATCAAATACGCTTAATTGCCGAAATCGCACAATATCATTTACATTCTTGATTAGGGTGTGATAGAAAAAATAATTATCCCGATTTTTCCTAGTTTCCCCTTACGATTCCCTGCTTAAAAAAGTCATTATTGGGTGGTGACTTATGAAATAAAAGTGCTATTATTATTGATGTGGCGAAAGCAATCTGAGCAATCAGTTTATATTTGAATATTACTTTTATATTAGTGACAACCTAAAACTCTCTCAATTAGTGATAATCTTATATTTATCAATATACTAACCATGTTTGTTTATATTGAAAACAGATGCTTATATTTAGTTGATGTGACATTATTTTTGATACAAAAATACGCAAAGTAAAAGTCAGATTCGCCCATGGAGGTGATTATGGATGAATACTCACCCAAGAAACATGATATAGCCGAATTAAAATATCTGTGTAACAGTTTGAATAGAGACGCAATATCAAGTTTACAAAAAACAAACACCCATTGGGTAAATGATCTTAGTTCGGCACAAAGCATCAGCCTCAATGAGCTCGTTGAGCATATTGCAGCTTTTGTCTGGCGATTCAAAATCAAGTATCCGAAAGAAAATCTCGTTATTTCTCTTGTTGAAGAGTATCTTGACGAGACATATAATTTATTTGGCAGCCCAGTAATTACTTTCAGCGAAATCATTGACTGGGAAAGTATGAATCAAAATCTTGTCGCAGTGCTCGATGATGATCTAAAATGCCTGACAAGTAAGACATAGAATCACCATTTACCTTTAATTTCACTATCCTATAGTACATTTTAGGTTATCGACACATAAAGAAAGGGCGTTATGACCAAATCCGATTATCTGATGCGTTTAAGAAAATGCACCACTATTGAAACACTTGAGCGCGTTATTGAAAAAAATAAGTATGAGTTATCTGATGATGAATTAGAGTTATTTTACTCCGCAGCTGATCATCGTCTTGCCGAACTCACTATGAATAAACTTTACGATAAAATCCCAGCATCTGTTTGGAAGTTTGTTAGATAAATACTTATTTACACGCATAGATAGTGAATGGTTATAGCCGGTAATACTTTATCGGCTCAATGAAAATTCCTTATTTATCTTAGTTAGTATTCACTGAATACTGGCAGCCTCTTTATATCCTTTTATTTTCACCTTTCCCTAATCCCAATTAATTTAACATTTCATGCGATAATAGCTATTTCAATATCAATTGAACCATTGTAAATACCAATTAAGAATAGCAATCAATTTCTTATTATTAAAATATAGTAAACTAAGCTCGATAATAACAAGAAAGCATAGCTAAAAGGCAATGATTATTGCTACTGAACATTTGATTGATGAAACAGGGATATGAAGATTAAGTGAGGGCTTAATATTGGGTGGGAGCCCTGCCAGCGACATCCCGGCACACACGACCCCTGCTATGGCTGCTTCCTTCCGGACCTGACCTAGTTAACAAGTTAGCGTTGCGGGAGAACCAACAGAGCCCCCATTGATTGCTTCTTTCAAAGCACGGGCATTATGCTTGATAGATAGCTAAATAGCAAGAAAGTGGCGATCAAGTGCTGTTTTATTACACAAAAATCTGAAGGGTTATTTAATACAGATTGGTATGAACAATAAATATTGGTAGGAATTAACACTTACTAATAAGAACCAGCCGCTAGTTAGCAGGAACCAAAAGTAAATCAATATTTTCAACCATGCCATTATTGATCACTTCAGTCGACGATTCTGTAATATAGATTAATTTTCCATCAGCGTGTAACGTCGCACTAACCGTGATTTTAGCTTGGTTTCTTATTTCATTTTTGTGGTATGTCAGCTGATACGGAAGCGTCACTTGATTGTTCAAGTTAGTATAGTGCTTTTGAGATAATATCAGCGCTGGCAACTCAACAAATGAGTTATCTACCATGGTGACTGTAATATCCACGTTTTCAGATAACCCTTTATTTTTAGCAATAAGGATATTTCCGCTAATCGTACCGATGTCTACTTGCTGATTTTCGCGATTACTTTTCCCTTTTACCCTTTTTTCAGGGGGATTGGCGTTGTTCCCTTCACACCCTACTAAGAAAATAAGTATCAACGAACTAATCATGTAGCGATAGAATGTCATTATAATTACCTATAATATTTTGATTTAATTAGACATTTTAATATGATTATTCTTGATATATTAGAGTTTATCTAAACTTAGAAAATTATATCTAATACAAATTAAATAATGAAATTATATTTCAAATTGTAACCAAAAACGATTGTCAATTAATCCGTACACAAACTACCTACCTATTTCTGTGGATTAATGGGAAAATAGCGACATCTGATATTTTTTAACCATCTTCAAGGTAACTATGAGCACAGAATTACAAAACTTAATTAGCCTAATAAAACTCGAAAAAATTGAAGAAGGTATTTTTCGGGGGCAAAGTGAAGATCTTGGTTTACCACAAGTTTTTGGTGGACAGGTTGTTGGACAAGCGATGTATGCAGCGAAACAAACCACTCCCGAAGATCGCATCATAACCTCATTTCATAGCTATTTTCTGCGTCCAGGTGATAGCCAAAAACCGATTGTCTACGATGTAGAAATTTTGCGTGATGGTGGTAGTTTTAGTACACGCCGTATTAGTGCCATTCAAAATGGTAAACCGATCTTCTTTATGACGGCCTCATTTCAAGAACATGAAGATGGATTTAACCATCAAAATCTAATGCCCGATGTCCCCGCGCCAGAGCAATTGATTTCACAAGATGAAATCATTCAACGCTTCGCAGATCAGCTTCCCGATGCTGTCAAAAAATATGCACTGCGCCCTAATCCTTTCGAGTTTCGCCCGATTCAGTTCTATAGCCCGTTTGATAGCGCACCTCAAGAACCATTTCGCTATATTTGGTTTAAAGCGAAAGGAGAACTCCCCAATACACCAGAGTTGCATGATTACTTGTTAGGCTACGCATCGGATTACAATTTCCTTCCTGCAGCATTACAGCCTCATGGACGTGGGTTTATGGAACGCGATTTACAAGTGGCAACGATTGACCATTCAATGTGGTTCCATCGCCCTTATCGCCTCGATGAATGGTTACTTTATGCCATTGAAAGCCCTTCTGCTTCTGGCGGGCGTGGTTTTGTTAAAGGGCAAATTTATAATCAGCAAGGGGATTTAGTGGCAACAACAGTACAAGAAGGGGTCATTCGTAAAAGAAAACCTCGATAATGTCCCGATTTATATCAGCCCGAAAAAAGTAAGTCGTTACTAACTTTAAGACAAGAAAAGCCTCAACTATATAGGAATTCCTAATTGTGAGGCTTTTCCTTGCTTAGTAACTTAATCAACTCGTCAATTCAACATAAAGTATGTCAGTAAGCACTAACTAAACTAATAATGCTTCTGCAGCCGCTTCATCACGAGAGTTCAGTGACTCGCCCACTTGTTGTAATTGATACATCTGGTAATAGCGACCTTCCTGCTGAAGAAGTTCAGTATGATTTCCCTGCTCAACGATCATTCCTCGATGAAGAACAACAACTTGATCAGCATCCACAATCGTTGATAAGCGGTGAGCTATCACCACCAGCGTAGTATTTCGACGAATAACACGTAGCGCCTTTTGAATAGCCTGTTCAGTGCCAGAATCTATATTCGCGGTCGCTTCATCCAATATCAGAATTTTCGGTGTTACGACGAGTACTCGCGCCATCGCCAATAGCTGTCGTTGCCCAACAGATAAAGTGTTTCCTTGCTCACCTAACAATGAATCCAATCCATCTGGCAATTCACGGACATGCTGAGCTAATTGTACAGTTTCAAGGACTTCCCACACCTTTTCTTGGGAAATATCACGTCCTAGAGCAACGTTATCAAAAAATGAAGCCGCGAGTACTACCGGATCCTGCTGCACCATAGCAATGCCATTTCGTAATACTTGATGGGACAGTGAATTTAAATCCCGTCCATCCAGTAAAATTTCCCCTTCCTGCCATGGGTAATACCCCATGATTAAGTTTGCAATGGTACTTTTTCCACTTCCCGTGTGCCCAACAAGTGCCACGAAATGGTGTTCTGGGACGGATAAATTAATATCATCAAGGACTTTTTTATCATCTCGATAAGCAAAAGAGAGGTGTTTGATCTCAATTGCTCCGCCCTGTAATGGCGCAATATTTTCGCCATAACCTTGCTGTGGGCTATCCATCAATTCAAAAACACGTTCACCGGATACAACCGCTTGTTGCAACATGGACTGCTGAGATGTTAGCTCAATTAATGGTTCGTTTAAACGACCTAAATAGTTAATGAAAACATACAGAACCCCGACACCGACAGTACTGGTACCATCAAATCCAAATAGCAATAATAACCCACATAATACACAGGCAGAGAACAAACTCAGTAGTGGCCTGAGTAGTAATCCATCTAATTTCAATGCTTTCATTCGGGAATGATAGTGCTCTTCACTTGCTTCCAGCATTTTTTGCCCAAATCTAGCTTGCTGTAAAAATTGCTGGATAACCGTCATGCCATTAATGACTTCATTGAAACCATTATTAATATCTGCAAGATACGCCCTAACACGGCGCACAATTGGCGTGCTAAGCCGCTGATAAACCAACATTACGATCAGAACCGCAGGAAAAATGAGTACCGCAATGGATGCCATTCGCCACTCTAAAGAAAACATGGCGACTAGCATGGCACAAATTAATGCCAAACTGCGAAATACTGTTGGTACTACCATGACAAACAAATCTTTAATCACTTCGGTGTCGTTGGTCACACGAGAAATAATCTGCCCCACGGGTTGCTTATCAAAGGCACTTAATGGCTGGCGCAGAGCCGCATTCATCACATCAGTGCGTAGATTTTGCACCACTCCAACAGAGGCTTGATTAAACAGAATTTTTTGATGGTAGTGAAGAAGTGCTGCAATGATTTGCAGCGCAATAAATCCAATCACCATGTACAGCGTTAGCGGCATAATGATCTGTTTTTTAGCCACCATATTGTCAATAAAGTAACTAATCAGTAAGGGCCCACTCACTTCTGCGGCGGCAGCCAACCAAAGCATAGCAATCGCTATCCCCATGGTACCGCGGTAAGGTTTACCGTAAGATAATAAACGTTTTAATGCTGGCCAAAGCGGCTTTCTTTGGTTCATAGATCACCGTCCAAAGCAGCTTCAATTTGCTGATAATGATACATATCGCTGTACCAACCAGATTGCTGGGAAAGTACTTTATGAGTGCCTTTGGCAACTATACTCCCATGACATAAAACAAGAATATTATCGGCATCCACCAAGGCTGATAGACGATGGGCGCTAATAATCAACGTTCTCCCCTGTCTCCAACGACTCAAATTCTGCAAAATGGTGTGCTCTGTCTGCCCATCAACGGCAGACAGCGCATCATCCAAAATAAGGATTTCCGCATTTTGTAAAATCGCCCGTGCAATGGAAATTCGCTGTTTTTGCCCCCCAGACAGCATGACACCACGCTCTCCCACTTGGGTTTGATACCCTTCCGGTAGACGTAAAATGTCTTCATGCACACAAGCAACTCGAGCCGCGTCTTCTATTTGCTCCATTGTTGCATTTGGCTGCCCAAGAGCGATATTGTTTGCGACCGAATCAGAAAATAGGAATGGAGATTGATTCACTATTGATAACCTTGCCCGCCACTCATCGAGTCGAATATCTGTCAGTGATTTATTTTGATAAATAATTTCACCTTCATTCACATCAAAATGGCGTTGTAACACAGTAATTAATGTCGACTTCCCTGATCCCGTTGGTCCACATACCCCAAGGAAGCGTCCAGGTTTTACATCAAACTGGATATCATGCAAAGCATGGCGCTGGGTTTCGGGATACGAAAATGTTCTGATATTGACGTTTAACTCGCCTTTTTCCGCAAGCAAACTTTGGTTACCATCTTTAATCACTAATGGCTCGTCAAGTAAGCTTAAAATCCGGCTATATGCTGCACTTCCTCGTTCAACAATGTTAAACATCCATGCAAGGGCAAGCATCGGCCAGATCATCAACCCTAAATACATGACAAAGCTGGTGAGCTCTCCGAGGGTTAATGTGTCATTCAACACCATCCAGCTTCCGCCCGCGATGGCTAACAAATTTGCCATTCCTATCGCCATAAAAATGGTCGGATCAAAACGAGCATCAATCTTCGCTACATGCATATTCCTGCGCCCAGCTTCAGTGGCAACTTGCTCAAACTGATTGGATTGATGCGTTTCAAGGCCAAATGCTTTGATCATTCTAATACTGGTTAAGCTCTCTTGTGCGTGGTTATTTAATGATGAAAAAGCACCTTGAGCATGTTTAAAACGATGATGAAGCAGGTCGCCATAACGCTTAATGACCAGTGCCATAATAGGCATAGGAATCAAGGCCAGGAGTGTTAGCTGCCAACTTATTTCGATGCTCATCATAATAAGGACGGCACATCCCATCACCAGAGAGTCAACGAGAGTTAAAACGCCTTCACCTGCGGCAAATACCACACGATCCACATCATTCGTGGTACGCGCGATAAGATCTCCTGTGCGATATTTCATATAAAATGGCTGATTTTGTAAGCTAAGCTGCTGATAAATTTGTTGTCTTAGTCGAACAGCCAATTTGTAGGAAGCACCAAATAGCCATAAACGCCAAACATAGCGCAACCCATAAACTGTTAAAGCAATTCCGAGCATGGATAATACATACGTCACAAGTTGCTGATTAGTCATCGACCCTTTGCTAATACCATCCACTATCACACCAACAAAGCGTGGTGGGATCATTTGTAAAATAGCAATGACCACAAGAAAACAAATAGCGCCAACATAGCGACGCCATTCGCTTATAAAATACCAACGTAATTGTGAAAATAATCGCACGTATTACTTGCCTTGAATGATGTTAGTGACTGCTTGCTCTATTATTAGGAGCTCTGCGCTCTTGGGCTAATATATGACTTTTGGATTAGTCAGGGATTGGCAAAACGGTTGTATATTTGATTTTTTCCATTGCAAAACTGGAGGTTACATCAATTAAGCCATGAACGCCATTAACCAATTTCTTATAAAATAGATCATAGGATTTCATATCATGAACTTCGACTTGCATCAGATAGTCATATTCACCAGCCATGCGATAAAACACTAAAACTTCAGGTAATTTTTCCACAAATGAAACAAATTGCGCGTACCATTCGCTATTATGTTGTTGGGTTTTAATCATGACAATCACCGTCAGCCCCAATCCCAGCTTTTCGCCATCTAATAGCGTGACTCGTCCTCGAATATATCCTTCGTCCTCTAGCCTTTTAAGTCGTTTCCAGCATGGTGTCGAGGTTAAATTGACGGCTTCTGCTAATGAGTTTAATGATAGGCTGCTGTCATTTTGTAATAAGCAAAGTAGTTTTTTATCTATTTTATCCAGCATGTTTAGCCCCTAAGCGAATCCTGTTATCCGCAAAATTCTATCATGATGAAATAATAAAGCTGTTACGAATTGCTAGTATTGTAGAATAACTTTGCATGAATAACCGAAATATAGCATAAATTGCTTATTTTAGAGGTTGAAGGTACAAAAACAGACTGTTCATTCCCCTCTTGGCTCGTTAACATAGATCTAAATTAATATTCTCATTATTTAATCTTAGGAGAGACTCATGAAACGTGCTGTTGTTGTCTTCAGCGGAGGACAAGATTCAACAACCTGCCTAATTCAAGCACTCAAACATTATGATGAGGTTCATTGTGTCACCTTTGATTATGGTCAGCGCCACCGCTTAGAAATCGACATTGCGCAAAAGCTTAGCCTACAATTAGGCGCAAAAGCGCATAAAGTTCTCGATGTTACCTTGCTCAATGAGCTAGCGGTTAGTAGTTTAACCCGTGATAACATTCCAGTTCCTGACTATGAAGAAAGCGAAGCCAGCGGGTTACCAAGTACTTTTGTACCCGGGCGTAATATTCTATTCCTAACACTCGCTGCTATCTATGCTTACCAAGTACAAGCTGAAGCGGTGATCACCGGTGTCTGTGAAACTGACTTTTCAGGTTACCCTGATTGTCGTGATGAGTTTGTCAAAGCGCTCAATCATGCGGTTAGCCTAGGACTAGCAAAAGATATTCGTTTCGAAACACCTCTTATGTGGTTAGACAAAGCACAAACATGGGCTCTTGCTGACTACTATGGGCACCTTGAGACTATCCGCACTCAAACTCTCACTTGCTACAATGGTATTCCAGGTGATGGCTGTTCCGAGTGTGCCGCATGCCATTTACGTAGCAAAGGCTTGAATTATTATCTCAATAATCAACAAGCCGTTATGGATTCATTACTCAAACAACTCAACGCAACGAAGTAATTCTAAAAGCCAACCTTAGTGAATATTTACTGGTTGGCTATACTCCTAATTTGCCTATACTTCGATAAAAGCATCTGTTTTATTTTTCAGTGACTCAATTTTTTCTCGGAGTTCATCCTCGATCACCATGGCTTTATTGACTTTACCATCAATGAAGACAAACGTGACGTACGCATCAGATACCACTTCATCAACACCATTACGATGGCGAATAATTTGTTGGTAACAGACTGCACTCTTCACTCCGATTTTATCCATTCGTGAAATGACGGTTAGCTCATCGCCCAACCCAACGGCTTGGAAATAGTTAACATTAATATTCACTGCCGCCATCACGATTCTATGCTGAATAGCCCATTCAATAAGATTAGCTTTTCCCATCCAATCCCATCTATCCGCTTCATAGAACTCTAAGTACCGAGCATTATTGACATGCTGAAAGACATCAATGTGATAACCGAGCACTTTTATGTGTATCGCCATAACTACTCCGACCAGCTAAATTATTTGATAACATAAAAATAACAAATATTTGAAAGGGCTGCTTAAAAAATATCACTAATCAGACTTAGCTCTCATATTCATGCTTAAATCAAATTTAATAGCACAAATATTACCCATAATTTATTTTTAATCTCATAACGCTACTTTCCATTTTCTAAAAAAATAGCCCACGCTGAAAGTGGGCTGTTTTTGCTTATAGGACAAGTTTATTACGATTTTTCTCTAAAAATGCAGGTCCAATTCCCTGTACTTCAAGGATATTTTCAACTGTATTAAAAGCGCCATATTTTTCTCGGTATTCCACAATAGCTTGAGCTTTCTGTTTACCAATTCCATTGAGTTTCCTCGCTAATTCCTCAGCAGTGGCTTGATTAATATTCACTTGGTCTGGAGATGTTAAACTCGCCACGTTTTTTACTTCATCACTATTTTGAGGTTGCACTATCGCCGTGGCTGGTTTTTCAGTTTCTGCTTTTTTAACCACTGCAAATGCAGATAAAGGGCATAACATTGCTACCATTAACACTGTCCCTAATCCTTGTTTAATGCTTTTATTCCATTTCATCATTGTTCTCCTATGTGTGTTGAAACATCACAATGCCAGAGAATTTTTTCAAAAACTTTTCTTCTGTTTATACAATGCGAAAGGCCACCCAATGGGTGGCCTTCTATTACAGATATTGCAATTTTAGTTGCGAAGCGCTTCGCAATTATTCCATGCAAATAACTTATTCTAAGCTTTGCACTTCAATTTTTGCGTTCGCGCGTAAATTCAGCATTAACGCTTCATTCACCGCTGAGCTCATTGCACCACGATATTCGTTAGATAGCTGGCTCAATTCTTCAGCTGTTGGCTGACCTAAAGTCACTTTATCTAATTGAACAATTAGTAGATTATCTTTTTGGTCATAAGCGATTGCGTAAGTTGGTTTACCGTCAGTTGGCGGTGTCATTTTCATCGCAACGCCCGTCACATCCGTTGCAGGTGCAAGGAATGAAACTGTTTGAACAGCGCCAAATTGGGTGTCTGCAGCTTTCAATGCTTCATCACCTTTACCAGCTTGTAGCTCTGCCAGTAATTTCTCACCATTCGCTTTTAATTGTGCAGACGCTTTCTGACGCTTAACTAATGCTTCAATATCCGCTTTTACTGTTTCGAATGGCTCTGTTGATTCCGCTTTATAATCAGTCACACGCAGAACAAATGCACGATCCCCTTCAACGTTGATCACGTCAGAGTTGATACCTGTTGTACCTTTTTTATCGACTAAACGGTCGCTGAATACTTCGTTAACGACTTTCGGGAAATTCAGTTGTGTCGGTGGGTTTTGGCGATCAAACCAGCCAGTAGTCGCAACTTTCAAGCCAGAAATGCTTTCAACTGATGCTAATGATTCATTGTCATTCGTCGCAGCTTCACTCACTTTCTGTTGTAAATCGTAAAACTGTTTGACGCTTTTATCTTGAACTAAACTAGTTTCAATACTTGATTTAACGTCATCAAAAGGCTTAATTGCTTCTGGCTTAACATCATCCAAACGGAATAAGACATAATTATCTTGGACTTTGATCGGTGCAGAAATTTGACCTTTCTCGGTTAAATTCGCACTGATGATTTCGCTTGGTGTAGAAGTTGCTTCCATCCAACCAATCACGCCTTTGTTGCCAGCACTGAATTTATCTGTGGATTTTTCAGTAGCTAACGTTGCGAAATCAGCGCCGCCTTTCAGCTCGGCTTCTAAAGCTTGTGCATCTTTTTCTGATGCGACTTGAATCATGCTATACAGCTTTTGTTCCGCTTTAGTAAAATTCTTCAGATTTTCATCGTAGTAAGCTTTCACTTCTTCAGCCGTCACAGATGCTTTTGGCATAGATGCCGCATCCATTTCGACATAGCTTACTTGAACTTGTTCAGGTGAAATGAAACTGTTTTGATTTGCCGCGTAATACGCTTTTAATTCATCTTCAGAAACGGTTTGTTTAGCTTCTAGCGCAGCTAACGACAAGCTTGCCGTACGGACTTCACGCTCTTGCATAAACAGTTCCGCATACGCTTTGACTTCTGAAGGCAGTGCAAATTCTGTTCCGGTGAACGATTTACCTAATTGCGCACGAACTAAATCTTGGCGAATTTGTGCCGCAAAATCATCTGCATTAATATTGTAACGTTTTAAAATCTCGCGATATTTTTCACTATCAAAATTTCCATTTGTTTGGAAAACTTGCATAGCAAAAATAGCTTGCTCAATTTGTTGGTCGCTAGCAGAGAGTTGTAATTCATTAGCGTATTGGTTAATCAATTGATTATTGATTAAGTTATTCAAAGCTTGGGTACGCAGCTCTTTCATGTAGTTGTCATTACTTGCAACTTCAGAGAATTTATCTCCTAAGTATTCTTGTAATGACTGGCGCTCTTGCTGGAAAGCTTGCTGTAATTGTTCCTTGCTTATTGGCTGTCCATTGACTTCAGCAGCATTATTACTTGAGCCACCAATCACATAGCCAGCAACACCTGTCAGCACGAATGACAAGATAATAATAGCTAACAACACTTTAATAAAAGGACTGTTCGCCTTCGTGCGTAGATCTTCCATCATAAAAAGGCTTAACTCCGCTTTGCTTTGTTGAATTTCTTAATATTACGCTAATTTTAACTCAGATAGAAAAAAAAGCGCACCATTTCCATGGCGCGCTTATATATTAGCTGATTAAAGACATTACGTCAGTTTGAGTTTTCGCAAAAATGCGTGAAAGACGAAACTAAACTCAATTAACCGTTAACAGCGTCTTTAAGACCTTTGCCTGCACGGAATGCAGGAACTTTTGCCGCAGCGATTTTAATTTCTTTACCTGTCTGCGGGTTACGACCTGTACGTGCTGCGCGTTGACGTACATTAAAAGTACCAAAACCAACTAAAGTAACATCATCACCCTTGCTCAGAGAAGTCGTTACAGAAGCAACGAAAGCATCGACTACGCGACCTGCTGCGGCTTTAGAAATGTTCGCTTCTGCAGCGATTTTTTCAATCAGTTGAGACTTATTCACTATTATCATCCCCATATTAGTTTTGACTTTATCGGTTAATTAACCAACTACAGTATAGTTAACATTACTAAGTATAGTTAATTAATGATGCAGCCGTTATATCAATCCTGAATATTAATGGCAAGAAAACAGATAGCACGCTAACCATTATCAGAATCTTCGCTAAAGTAACCACGAAAAAAAAGGCTGACAAGCCCTAAATTAGCTGTCAGCCTTAATTTTATACAAGCTTCTTGATTCAGCTCACTCTTTTAGCTTTCTTTTGGACCACTTCAGCCCCAAAAGGAGGATTGACTAATGCTAATGAGAGGACTTCTTCAATTGTCTTAACAGGATGGATTTGCAAATCAGCAATCACATTCTGAGGAATTTCTTCTAAATCACGTTTGTTATCATCAGGGATAAGAACCGTTTTAATACCACCACGATGAGCTGCCAGTAATTTTTCTTTCAGCCCACCAATTGGTAATACTAAACCGCGTAACGTGATTTCACCGGTCATCGCCACATCCGCTTTTACAGGGTTACCCGTTAAGCAAGAAACCAGTGCCGTTGACATTGCGATACCCGCACTTGGACCATCTTTCGGTGTTGCGCCTTCTGGTACGTGAACGTGAATATCACGTTTTTCATAGAAGTCACCGTTAATACCCAGTTTTTCTGCACGAGCACGTACCACTGTCAGCGCTGTTTGAATTGATTCTTGCATCACTTCACCCAGAGAACCGGTGTAAGTTAACTTACCTTTGCCCGGTACACAGGCTGTCTCAATGGTAAGTAAGTCACCACCAACTTCTGTCCATGCTAAACCAGTCACTTGCCCTACTCGGTTTTCGGTATCAGCATGACCGTAATCAAAGCGACGAACACCTAAGTAATCCTTCAGATTATCAGCAGTGATCTCAATATGCTTCAGTTTTTTATCCATCAGCAATGCTTTAACAGCTTTACGGCACAGTTTAGAAATTTCACGTTCTAATCCACGCACGCCAGCTTCACGAGTATAGTAACGAATGATGCTCATAATTGCGCCATCATCGATAGATAACTCGCCTTTTTTCAAGGCATTACGCTCAATTTGCTTAGATAGTAAATGTCTCTTAGCAATATTCAGTTTTTCGTCTTCGGTATAACCAGACAGACGGATCACTTCCATACGGTCTAATAATGGTGCAGGGATATTCATCGAGTTCGATGTTGCCACAAACATCACGTCAGACAGGTCATAATCAACTTCCAAATAATGGTCGTTGAATGCAACGTTTTGTTCTGGATCTAACACTTCTAACAGTGCTGATGCAGGATCTCCACGCATGTCTGAAGACATTTTATCGATTTCATCCAGTAAAAATAGTGGGTTTTTAACCCCTACTTTCGCCATTTTCTGGATAAGTTTACCCGGCATTGAACCAATATAAGTACGACGGTGACCACGGATTTCCGCTTCGTCACGAACCCCACCCAGAGCCATACGGGTATATTCACGCCCTGTTGCTTTAGCGATAGATTGCCCCAGAGACGTTTTACCAACCCCTGGAGGTCCGACTAAGCATAAGATTGGCCCTTTGATTTTACTAACACGGCTTTGAACCGCGAGGTATTCAAGGATACGGTCTTTAACGCGCTCTAAGCCATAGTGATCTGTATCGAGCACTTCTTGCGCTTTCACTAAGTCTTTTTTGACTTTGCTACGCTTATGCCATGGAACCTGAACCATCCAATCAATGTAGCTACGAACCACCGTCGCTTCAGCAGACATTGGAGACATCATTTTCAGCTTCTGCAATTCAGCTTCGGCTTTTTCTTGTGCCTCTTTTGGCATTTTCGCTTCTTCGATTTTGCGTTTCAGCGATTCGTTTTCATCTGGAGCATCATCCATTTCGCCAAGTTCTTTTTGAATCGCTTTCATTTGCTCATTCAAATAGTACTCGCGCTGGCTTTTTTCCATCTGTTTTTTCACGCGGTTACGAATGCGTTTTTCAACTTGCAGTAGTTCAGTTTCTGATTCCATCATTGCCATGAGGAACTCAACACGCTCAGCAATGTTTGCCATTTCTAAAACGCGCTGTTTGTCTGCCAGTTTTAACGGCATGTGTGAAGCAATCGTATCAGCCAGTTTATCTAGCTGGTCTTGCTCAATCGCATGCAGTGAAGTCAGAACTTCAGGTGGAATTTTTTTGTTCAGTTTAATGTAACTTTCGAACTGACTAACAATCGTACGATATAATACTTCTTGCTCTTTTTCGTCAACCAATTCGGTAGTGCTAGGCGCTTTTGATGCGTCATCATAGATAGCCGCTTTCACACTATCGTTCGCGAGATATTCAGCTTGCGCTAAGAAATACTCCCCGTTATCAGTCAGGCTAGTAATACGAGCACGACGTAGGCCTTCAACTAGCACTTTAACGGTACCGTCAGGTAGTTTCAGCATCTGGATCACAGATGCAATTGTCCCAACAGTAAATAAATCATTCACCCCAGGTTCATCGGTTGAGGCTTCTTTTTGCGCAACCAGCATCACTTGCTTATCATGATCCATTGCTGCTTCCAGACTGTGAATGGATTTTTCACGTCCAACAAACAGTGGGATCACCATATGTGGGTACACCACTACATCACGCAGAGGCAATACTGGTATTTCAATGCGTTCGGAACGCTCTGGATTCATAAAGCTCTCTCTTCGTTTAGCACACGCCAGTTAAGGGTTTCTGCTTATAACAGAAAAAATTCTTGTAAAACACTGCGATATAAACAGTGCTCTTTCAAAATAAGGAAACCACAACTAAGAATATAAACTATATGGGGACAAGATTTTAGCATTCAATGGTTAGTTAAGCATAAAAAACAAAATGAGGGTTACCCCTCATTTTGATTGATTATTTATTGAACACAGACGAGAAGTTAATTATCGCCAGAAGCTTGGGCATCCGGTTTGCTGTAGATTAACAGAGGTTCTGACTGTTCATTAATCACATTTTCATCTACAACGACTTTCTCAACATCACTCATTGAAGGTAGATCATACATGGTATTAAGTAGAGCAGCTTCGACGATTGAACGTAAGCCACGAGCACCTGTTTTACGCGCCATTGCTTTTTTCGCTATCGCCGTTAATGCTTCTTCTCGAAACTCTAATTCAGTGCCTTCGAGGTTAAACAGAGCTTGATACTGTTTAGTCAATGCGTTTTTCGGCTCTTTTAAGATCTGAATCAGAGCTTCTTCACTCAGCTCAGTCAAAGTGGCAACCACAGGTAGACGACCGATAAACTCAGGAATCAAACCAAATTTAATGAGATCTTCAGGCTCCGCTTGAGTGAGTAACTCACCTTCTGTTGCCTTCTCAGATTCACCTTTAACTTGCGCCGCAAAACCAATACCTGAACGAGTATTCAGACGTTGACCAATAACTTTATCCAACCCGGCAAATGCACCGCCACAGATAAACAGAATTTTCGAAGTATCTACCTGTAAAAACTCTTGTTGCGGATGCTTACGACCGCCTTGTGGCGGAACCGCGGCTACAGTGCCTTCAATCAGTTTCAGTAATGCTTGCTGCACCCCTTCACCTGATACGTCACGCGTGATGGATGGGTTATCGGATTTACGAGAAATTTTATCAATTTCATCGATATAGACGATACCACGTTGAGCTTTTTCAACATCATAGTCGCATTTTTGTAGCAGCTTCTGGATGATATTCTCAACATCTTCACCCACGTAACCCGCTTCAGTTAATGTGGTCGCATCCGCCATAGTGAATGGCACATCTAAATAGCGAGCTAACGTTTCTGCTAATAACGTTTTACCACTACCCGTCGGACCAATGAGCAGAATGTTACTTTTGCCTAATTCAACACCATCGCTGGTTTTATCGCCATTACGTAGACGTTTGTAGTGGTTATAAACAGCGACCGCTAACACTTTTTTCGCTTTTTCTTGACCAATAACGTAGTCGTCAAGATGCTGTCTGATTTCGTGGGGAGTTGGTAATTCACTACGCTCGCGATGCGGAGCCAGTTCTTTGATCTCTTCACGGATGATGTCGAGGCATAAATCCACGCATTCATCACAAATATAGACTGACGGACCGGCAATCAGCTTACGCACTTCATGCTGACTTTTTCCGCAGAAAGAACAGTACAGTAATTTACCTGCTCCCTCTTTGCGTTTATCTGTCATCAGTAGACCTCACTTATATTTATAATGCCTTGTTTTATCTAATTTTCGTAGTAAAACAAGGCAACAAATTTTCAAAAACTTTAGGATATAAATTAATTATATCAAAATATTCGCAAATTAACGGCTGGTATAAATATGATCAACCAGACCATATTCTTTAGCTTCATTTGCTGATAAGAAACGGTCACGCTCTGTGTCACGACTAATTTCTTCGATGGATTTCCCTGTATGTTGGGCCATCAATTCATTCATGCGCGATTTCACTTTCAAGATTTCTTGAGCGTGAATTTCAATGTCTGTCGCTTGTCCTTGATAGCCACCTAACGGTTGGTGGATCATGACGCGAGAGTTTGGTAAGCAGAAACGTTTACCTTTTGTACCTGCGGTTAATAAAAACGCACCCATTGAGCACGCTTGTCCCATACAGATAGTGCTCACATCAGGTTTGATAAATTGCATGGTGTCGTAAATTGACATCCCTGCAGTAATCACGCCGCCTGGTGAGTTAATATAAAGTTGAATATCTTTTTCTGGGTTTTCTGCTTCAAGAAATAGCATTTGAGCGACAATTAAGTTCGCCATATGATCTTCCACCTGACCAGTCAGGAAGATAATACGTTCTTTTAAGAGACGTGAATAAATATCATATGAGCGCTCACCTCGAGAGGTTTGCTCGATAACCATTGGCACAAGTGCCATTTGGGATGCTAACTGCTCCTGACCGCCAAAATGTGACATCGAAATCTCCTATTAAAAACTTTTTCTGGTGCTTGCGCCTAATTTGCTGTCTGTCCGCCATTTTGGGCAGGGATCGTGCTACAAACAATATTTCTAAAAAACAATATTTCTAAAAAACACTCTTTCTAAGTTAGTTGTGTCTGCCTGTTTATACTCTTCGCTTACTTCATTATTTTAGTCACTTTTTTAAATCTTGGTTAAAAAGTCGCTAAAGAATTAAGCCAGAATACTGTTGAAAACACTGCGATAGGCAAGACGCTCTGCTAAAGAGTTTAACACAAGTCTATCTAGTTACACGGTTTTATACTGTCGAAAAATGTGTTCCACACAAAAATCCCATCATCATCTAGCGAACGATATCTTGATGACTCTTATTATAATTAGGGTTTAAATGTAATTTTCAAGATGATTTGCACAAAGTCTAAATATTACGACGCTAATTGACAAAAAACCCGCAGTGAAACACCACGGGTTTTGCTTTGTACTTCTAAAAAGAAGAGTACTGCTAAAAAGAAAAATTAACCAGCTTGAACTTGGTTCATCAGCTCAGTGAAGTTAGTTTCTTTTTCAGTTACTTTAGCCGCTGCCAGAATAGTTTCTACAGCTTGCTCTTCTAACGCTAAGTTACGAACACTGTTCATCAGCTCTTCATTTTTGCTGTAGTATTCGATAACTTCTGATGGATCTTCGTAAGCAGAAGCCATGTCTTCGATCAGCGCTTTAACGCGATCTTCGTCAGCTTTCAGCTCGTTAGTACGGATAACTTCGCCTAACAGCAGACCAACAATTACACGACGTTTAGCTTGTTCTTCGAACAGTTCACGTGGTAATTCCATCGCTTGTTTTTCGTTGCCACCAAAACGCTGTGCAGCTTGACGACGCAGAACATCGATTTCACCATCAACAACTGCTGCTGGGACTTCGATTTCGTTTGCGTTAACCAGACCTTCCAGAACTTGCGCTTTAACACGGTTACGAACTGCATTTTTCAGCTCACGTTCCATGTTTTTACGAACTTCTGCACGCAGACCTTCTACTGAACCGTCAGCAATACCGAAACGCTTAACGAACTCTTCAGTAAATTCTGGCAATTCACGCTGTTCAACTTTCTTCAGAACGATAGCAAACTTAGCTGCTTTACCTTTCAGGTTTTCTGCATGGTAATCTTCTGGGAAGTTAACTTCGATATCAAATTCTTCACCAGCTTTATGACCAACAACGCCTTCTTCGAAACCTGGGATCATACGGCCTTCGCCCATAACCAGTGCGAAGTCTTCAGCTTTACCACCTTCGAATTCTTCACCGTCGATAGAACCTGTGAAGTTAATAGTGATACGTGAATCAGCTGCTGCTGCATCTTCAACTTCTTTCCACTGTGCTTGTTGCTTACGCAGAGTTTCCAGCATGTCGTTGAGATCTTCGTCTTTCACGGTTACAGCTGGTTTTTCAACTTCGATAGTTTCAAAACCTTTTAATTCGATTTCTGGGTACACTTCGAACTCAACCGCGTAAACGAAGTCTTTACCGTCTTCGAACATTTCTGGCTTGTAGCTTGGCGCGCCAGCTGGGTTGATTTTTTGTTCAATGATTGCATTGATAAAGTTACGTTGCATAACATCGCCCAGAACGTCTTGCATTACAGACGCACCGTAACGTTGTTTAACGATGTGCATTGGTACTTTCCCTTTACGGAAACCATCAACACGGACTTTCTTAGCAACGTTAACCAGCTCGCTATTCAGCGCTTTTTCAATATCAGTGGCAGGAACGGTGATTGTTACACGACGCCCAAGGCCTTGAGTCGTTTCAACAGAAACTTGCATCTTCTTACCTCAAAATAAATCTTAGTGATCGGTCTACTCCAGAGTTATGCCATTAAATCATAATGGCAATCTCCCTTCCAGAACCGGGGGCGTTACTTTCATAACGGTCATCCCTGATATCAGAAGCGTCCCGAAACCTTACTGAAAATTAGACGCAGCATTATACCGATGCATGCGCCCTGAGTCGAGAAAAGCCGATAAAAGAAGCGATTATTCCTCTTTATTTGTGACTTTTCTGACTAAAAATTCATTTTCCTCTCTCGAATTGAGGAAAAAACGCTCACTTACAGCCACTCGATAAACACACTATTGGTATTCGTATGTCATCAAGACGTTTGATTAGCGATTCACACCACCAACACCACGACAAGCAGGTGATTTTAGCGCAGTACTCGCTAATTCATTCCACTCTTTTGGAGTATAAGTGTGTAAGGCTAAAGCATGAATCTCACCTGCAAGCTCGTCAGCCAAAATAGCATAAATTTCACGGTGACGACCAATCATACGTTTGTTTTCAAATTTATCACTGACTAAAACCACTTTGAAATGGCTCTCTGAACCGGGTAACACATTATGCTGATGACTTTCATTAATCACCTCCATATGTTCAGGTTCAAATGCAGACTGTAGCTTTTCACTCACGCGAGACTGCATAGTTTGTGGCATATTGGCGTCCATAGAGACTCCTAAATTAATTAAAAAACGCTAAAGCACATCTGAAAAAAAATCCCCTAATCACGCTGTTGGTAACTATCTTCTTATTATAGAAATAGCGGATAATAGCATCTACATTGTTGAAACTATGGTCCGGGTATGCAAAATGTTCATCGACTGCACATTTACGCGAATTTTTTCTCAAACTGTTGTCTAATAGTGTGAGTTGTTGCACCCCGAACCATAACGGAACATTTTCAATTAGGAAAGATGAACTGGGAAGAATTATGTTAAGAAAACTGTGTTTTCCACTTTTTGCGTTATTTTTATTAGCGGGCTGTACTGCACCGTCTAATACGCTGCCCCTCGAACCTAAAATTGCATTACCAGCCAAAAACCCGACGCTCAATGCGACTTCAATTAGCGTGAGTAGCGTTGATAACCGTACAAATCGCGCATTAGCTGAAATTAACCGAAACGGTACTTTAGAGGTGCTAAATCCCTCTCGCGATCCGCGTTATCTAATGCAAGAAGCCGTAGAAAAGCAAATGGCTGCTCGTGGTTTCATGGTGACATCTCCCGCCAATATCAACTTAGTGGTTCAATTAAACAAGTTGAACACCCAAGTGAGTGAAGGAAGTTTACGCCATAATATTACGGTTAATTCCAGCGTTGTCGTTAATGCTACCGCACCAAATGGCTCAACTAAGAGCCGGACTTATAGCCGTAATTACAATACCCAAGGGGCATTAGGCGCAACCAATGAAAAAATTGCTGCGGCAATTAACCTTGCTTTAAGTGATTTAATTTCAGATATGGCGAAAGACCAAGAAGTGGCCGATTTTATCAGACAAAATTCACGATATTAATCGCGTATCAAGAATGAATTCATACTAGTATCATTCTGGTTCATCGGAGACTGTAAAAACAGTCTGCTTTATCCTACTAACCCGAGTTATTTCTTTAATACAAATAGCTTGGGTTGTTTTATCTTTCTACTGCGCCATTCTTCGCGCAACGTAATACACCAGCATCAGGCGATGAGGGAATAATGCCACGTTTTACACTACCCAGATTTACACTGCCCAATAATGTGACCTTAATTTTACTGGGATTTGTCTCAGGGTTGCCCTTGGCATTAACCGCTGGAACATTACAAGCTTGGTTAACCGTTGAAAAAATTGACATTAAAACCATCGGTTTCTTTTCTCTCGTCGGTCAGGCCTACGTTTTAAAATTTCTATGGTCTCCCATGATGGATCGCTATACCCCCCCATTTTTAGGGCGACGTAGAGGGTGGCTATTAACAACGCAAATTTTGCTTGTTATTAGCATTGCAGGCATGAGTTTTATGAATCCGTCGGAGCACCTTTGGTGGTTAGCTGCGCTAGCGGTCACTGTAGCCTTCTGTTCCGCATCCCAAGATATTGTCTTTGATGCCTATAAAACAGATTTATTAAGTGCAGAAGAGCGAGGTATTGGTGCAGCAACATCGGTCATGGGCTATCGCATCAGTATGTTGGTTTCTGGGGGATTAGCACTTTGGCTTGCTGATAAATTCCTCACTTGGCAGCAACTTTATTTATTCATGGCAGGGCTAATGTTTATTGGGATCTTCGCAACACTTTTTGCGAAAGAACCTCAAGAAAATACCGCTCCACCAACTTCGTTAAAAGATGCTATTTATGAGCCACTTGCCGAATTTTTTAGCCGCAATAATGCATGGCTGATTTTACTGCTTCTTATCTTTTATAAGATGGGAGACGCTTTCGTTATGGCGCTAAATACTAACTTTTTACTCAATGCCCTTGGCTTTAGTTTAAGCGAAGTAGGTACAGTAAATAAAACCGTTGGTATGGCGGCGACAATCATCGGAGCCCTATTTGGGGGTTATCTGATGAAGAATATGAGCCTATTTAGAGCATTATTCGTCTTCGGTGTACTTCAAGGTGGTTCGAATATCGGCTACTGGTTCCTCGCAGTAACACCGCCAAATATTATCAGCATGGGATCTATTATATTCCTCGAAAATATCTTTTCAGGAATGGGAACTGCGGCATTTGTCGCCTTATTAATGACATTATGTAATAAGTCTTTATCAGCCACTCAATTCGCCTTGCTTTCAGCATTATCCGCTGTAGGCCGTGTCTATATCGGCCCCGTCGCAAGTATTTTTGTCAGCACCTATGGCTGGCCCATGTTCTACTTAATTTCCATCGGCGTTGCAGTACCGGGGGTTTTATTGCTACTCGCTTGCCGAACTTCGTTGTTATACACCCAAGATACGGGAGAATTTCAACGTAGAGAGTTTTTTCCTCGAGAATATAAAATCGCGGTTTATGCGCTAATGGCAGCAGCATGTATACTGACGGTTTGGTTAATTAGTTTACTAATCACATCATTTGCAGGGGTGAAAGTTTACTTGTTTACTACCCATATATCCCTGTGGTTAGCGCTCCCAACTTATCAGAATCTCATATTTAACATTGGTATAGCCATTGGTGCTATCAGCCTTATTGTTGGTGGAACCCTCGACTTCCTCGCTGTCCGCAAAGCCATAAAACATAAATCATTCTGATGTTTTTGATTGATTCCCATTCTATTCAGCTCACGACTTCCCCAAGTTAAACTAATTAATTTGGGGAATCTCTCCTTTTTTCGCAAATTAGATCTCTCTTGCAAATATCGCTTAAAGATCGATAAAAACGTGATTTGAATCACTCATTTTCTGAAAGGGATTTTTTAATTACAAATTGAAAGCTTAATATCTCACATGTTTGAGGATGGTTAGTTGACAAGCTAAAAATTTGCGTAACAACTAATTTTTATTAATACATAAACGAAAATAATGTCTTATGAAAAAAACACTACTCTGTGCTGCTGCTCTAGCATCATTGGCAGGGACCGCAAATGCTGAAAATTTTCTTGGGTATCAGAATGGTTTCGCAGATATCAACGTGAACTATCTCGACTGGTCCCGTCATACAGAAAATAAATCTAAAAATACAACCCATAAGGAAGATTTCGCTTACTTCGAATTAGAAGGTGGCGCTAATTTCAATTGGGGTGAATTATATGGTTTCTTTGACGTTGAAAACCCATTTAATAAACAGCATGAAGATCCAGGCAAAAACCAGCGTTATACGCTGAAAACAACAGCTCGCGTCTATATCGCAGATACTGGGTTCAACTTATACGGCCACGTTTATGGTACTTGGTCTTTACCGGGTGACAAACACGGCGGCAACTTCCACGAAGTCAACACACTTTATGGTATCGGTTATAACACCTCGATTGGTGATCTGTGGTTCAAACCTTTCGTGGCTTTGCACTATGTTGACCAAACCTATTATTCCGGTAATAACGGCTATGTAGTTGGTTGGGTTGCTGGTTATAACTTCAAAATGTTCCAAGAAGATTTCATGATCACTAACTGGCATGAAATGGAATTTGCACGTCATGAGCGTTATGGCAACGGTGGGCGTGATGGCGTGAACGGCGCATTAGCTTTCTGGTGGAACGCCACACCAAATTTAGCTGCTGGTATTCAATATCGTTATGCTGACAATAAGTTAGGTGATGATTTCTACCAAGATGCAATCATTTATACATTAAAGTATAACTTCTAGTGACTAAGGAAATATTGTTTATATTTTTAACATATTTCCTTTAGTTTCAAAAATGTAACAATTTTTCTTTATTATTTTGCCGGTAAAGTAGCCAATTTCACTTTATCGGCAATATAATCAGTGATTTCCCCTACGGAATATCTTAACAACCCAAGCAGTTTTCACATTTTTTTGTCAATTTTGTATATATTTTTCTTTGAAAAATTACCAAGATAATTTAGTATTCATACTGTTTTATCAAAACATACCTATAATTAGCAGCAATTTTAACTTTTTAGAAGCAAAAGCTTTACATGTGATCATATTAACATAAAGAGCTAACAATTCCGTTTCTTTACCTTACAATCATTTACACTCGCACAACCTTACCGTAAAATGCCCGCACTGATGAAACGACAATTAGATTCTTGTCATTTGGGGTCGTGGATGAGACTTATGAACTACAAAAAAAGCATTGGAGCAATCTCACTTGTTGCAGCAGCCTTATTATTAGGCGGTTGTGATATGGTGTTGATGGATCCGAAAGGCGCCGTTGGCGTAAAACAAAAAGAACTGATTCTTATTGCAATTGGTTTGATGCTCCTTGTTGTGATTCCTGTTATTTTTATGGCGATTATCTTCGCTGTAAAATATCGTGAATCCAATAAGTCAGCTACCTACCGTCCTAACTGGGCTCACTCTAACAAAATTGAGTTAGTCTGCTGGACAGTTCCTATCATTATTATCATTATTCTAGGTGCTATCACTTGGAAAACGACTCATGAGCTGGACCCGTATCAGCCATTAGTTAGTGATCAGGAACCTGTTACCATTCAAGTTATTTCAGCTGACTGGAAATGGATCTTTATCTATCCAGATCAAGGCATTGCTACAGTCAATGAAATCGCATTCCCTACTGGTGTTCCTGTAAACTTCAAAATCACGTCTGATTCTGTGATGAACTCATTCTTCATCCCATCTTTAGGTGGACAGATCTACGCGATGGCGGGTATGCAGACAAAACTTCACTTAATCGCTAACGAACCAGGTACCTATAAAGGCTTCTCAGCAAGCTATAGCGGTCACGGATTCTCAGATATGAAGTTTAATGCTATTGCTACAGCAGATCGCCAAGGCTTCGATGAGTGGGTACAGAAAGTAAAAGCATCACCAAAAACTATGGATACGATGCAGGCATTCGACGAAGTTGCTAAACCTAGCATGAACGTTCCTGTTACCTACTTCTCTAGCGTGAAACCTAAACTTTATGAAGACATCATTATGAAGTTTGGTCATGAGCACCATAAAGGTCACGCTCCTGTAGATGCGAATAATGAAGCAAATCATTCTATGCACATGGGCAACACTGCTCAAGCGCAAGAATCTACAGGTCATTCAATGCATATGAGCCATAACGCTCATGCAGGCGCTGAGGAATAAGGGCATGTTTGGAAAATTAACACTGGACGCAGTTCCACTTCATGAACCGATTATCGTTATTACACTGATTGCCATTGTCCTCGGTGGACTTGGCTTAGTTGGTGCAATCACCTATTTCGGAAAATGGAAATGGCTGTGGAAAGAGTGGTTAACGTCTGTTGACCATAAAAAAATTGGTATTATGTACATCATCGTTGCGATGGTGATGTTATTCCGTGGATTCGCGGATGCTATCATGATGCGTGGTCAGCAAGTGCTGGCTTCAGCGGGTCAAGAAGGTTTCTTAAACCCTCACCACTATGATCAGATCTTTACAGCGCACGGCGTTATCATGATTTTCTTCATGGCAACTCCATTTGTTGTTGGTCTGATGAACTTAGTTGTTCCTCTGCAAATTGGTGCCCGTGACGTTGCATTCCCATTCCTTAACTCACTGAGCTTCTGGTTCTTCGTAGTAGGTGTTGTATTAATCAACATCTCATTAGGGGTAGGTGAATTCGCACAAACTGGTTGGTTAGCATACCCTCCTCTGTCCGGCTTGGAGTACAACCCTGGGGTCGGGGTCGATTATTGGATATGGAGTCTCCAGATATCCGGTATTGGTACGCTATTAACAGGTGTTAACTTCTTCGCGACCATTATCCGCATGCGTGCACCGGGTATGTCGATGATGAAAATGCCAGTATTTAGCTGGGCAGCATTCTGTACTAACATCCTGATTATTGCAGCATTCCCAATTCTGACAGTGACCATCACGTTACTGACATTAGACCGTTATCTGGGCACCCATTTCTTCACTAACGATATGGGCGGCAACATGATGATGTACATCAACCTGATTTGGGCATGGGGTCACCCTGAGGTGTATATCCTTGTTCTGCCAGTGTTCGGTGTGTTCTCAGAAATTGCAGCAACCTTCTCGAAAAAGCGTTTGTTTGGTTATACCTCATTAGTGTGGGCAACCATCGTTATCACCGTTATGTCCTTCATCGTTTGGTTACACCACTTCTTTACGATGGGATCAGGTGCGAACGTTAACGCCTTCTTTGGTATCGCTACAATGATTATCGCAATCCCTACAGGGGTTAAGATTTTCAACTGGCTGTTCACCATGTACCAAGGTCGTATCGAGTTCAAATCACCAATGTTATGGACTATCGGTTTTATCATCACCTTCTCTGTGGGTGGTATGACTGGTGTTCTCTTAGCGGTTCCAGGTGCGAACTTCGTTCTGCACAACAGCCTGTTCCTGATTGCTCACTTCCATAACGTTATTATCGGTGGTGTAGTATTCGGATGCTTCGCTGGTATGACTTACTGGTTCCCGAAAGCTTACGGCTTCACGCTGAATGAGAAATGGGGTGTTCGTGCCTTCTGGTTCTGGATCACTGGTTTCTTCTTAGCATTCATGCCGTTATATATCCTTGGCTTTATGGGCATGACCCGTCGTCTGAGCCAAAATATTGATCCAACCTATCACGGTATGCTGGTTGCAGCTGCGTGTGGTGCTGGTCTGATTGCTCTGGGTATTGCTTGCCAAGTTATCCAAATTATCGTGAGTATCCGTGACCGTCATGAAAACCGTGATTTAACCGGTGACCCATGGGGTGGACGTACTCTGGAGTGGGCAACTTCTTCTCCGGCACCATTCTACAACTTCGCTGTTGAACCACAGATTCAAACTCGCGATGCTTGGTGGGATATGAAAGAGAAAGGTATCGCTCATAAGAAACCTACTTCATATGAAGAAATTCATATGCCGAAAAATACAGGCGCTGGCGTTATCATCGCTGCATTTAGCTTAATTTTTGGTTTCGCAATGATCTGGCACATCTGGTGGCTGGCAATCGTTGGTTTCGGTGGCATGATTGTTACTTGGATTGCAAAAAGCTTCGACGAAGATGTTGATTACTACGTACCTGTGGCTGAAATCGAACAAATCGAGAATAAGCACTTTGAAGAATTACGTAAGGCAGGTGTGAACGATGTCAACTAATACAATGACTAATCATAATGTAGCCCATGCAGAGCATGGGCACCACGATGCGGGTGCAACAAAAGTATTCGGATTCTGGATCTACTTAATGAGTGACCTGATCCTGTTTGCTAGCTTGTTTGCAACTTACGTGGTTTTATCTGATGGCACTGCTGGCGGTCCTGCTGGTAAAGACATCTTTAGTTTGCAGTTCGTATTAGGTGAAACATTCTTACTGTTATTCAGTAGTATCACCTACGGTTTTGCAATGATTGCAATGCATAAAGAGAAAGTGGCTGCCGTTAACTTATGGCTGTTCATTACTTTCTTATTTGGTCTTGGCTTCGTTGTTATGGAAGTTTATGAGTTCCACGAACTGATCGCTGAAGGCTACGGCCCAGATCGCAGTGGCTTCTTATCTGCTTTCTTCGCATTAGTTGCGACTCACGGTATCCACGTAACTTGTGGTCTGGTTTGGATCATTCTGATGATTATCCAAAACTGTCGTCGTGGTCTGACTGCGGTTAACAAAACCCGTCTGAACTGCCTGAGCCTGTTCTGGCACTTCTTAGATGTTGTTTGGATCTGTGTATTTACCGTTGTTTATCTTCTGGGGGCTATTTAAATGAGTCATGCAAAAGATGCTCATACTGGAGCAAGCCACGGTAGCGTTAAGACATACCTGATTGGCTTTATTCTGTCAGTTATCCTGACTGTAATTCCTTTCTGGATGGTGATGAATGGAACAGCTTCACAAGGCGTTATTCTAGCAACTGTTGTTGGAATGGCTGTTGTGCAAATCCTTGTACACCTTGTTTGTTTCTTACACATGAATACATCATCAGATGAGCGCTGGAACCTGATTGCATTCCTGTTCACTATGCTAATCATCGGTATCGTTGTTATTGGCTCTCTGTGGATTATGTACAACCTGAACATCAATATGATGCTCGACTAAAGAGTTGCCGATATGTTTAAGCAATACCTGCAAGTGACCAAACCAGGAATTATATTCGGAAATTTGATTTCTGTGATCGGCGGTTTTCTGCTGGCCTCTAAAGGGTCAATTGACTACCCGCTGTTTATTGCGACTTTGCTGGGTGTATCATTGGTCGTGGCTTCTGGTTGTGTATTTAACAACTACATCGACCGTGATATTGACCGTATCATGGAAAGAACTAAGAATCGCCCTTTAGTTAAAGGGCTGATTGACCCGAAAGTTAGCCTGATTTACGCTGCTGCATTAGGTATTGCTGGTATGGTGCTGCTACTCGTAGCAGCCAATGCACTGGCAATGCTACTTGCACTCATTGGTTTCATTGTGTACGTGGGCGTGTATAGCCTGTACATGAAGCGTAAGTCAGTTTATGGCACGTTGATTGGCAGCCTATCTGGCGCAGCACCACCGGTTATCGGCTACTGCGCTGTCACAAATGAATTTGACGCTGGAGCCTTAATCCTGCTGTTAATATTCAGCTTGTGGCAGATGCCGCACTCATATGCCATCGCAATTTTCCGCTTTAAGGATTACAAAGCCGCAAACATTCCGGTGTTACCGGTGATCAAGGGCATATCTGTCGCTAAGACTCATATATTCTTGTATATCCTTGCGTTTATGGTCGCAACATTAATGTTAGCGATTAGCGGATACGCGGGCTATAAATATCTGGTTGTCGGCGCTGCGGTTAGCTTATGGTGGCTTGGTATGGCAATTTCTGGTTTCAAAACCGAAAATGACGACCGAGTTTGGGCGCGTAAACTGTTCATCTTCTCCATCGTTGCGATTACTTCGCTAAGTGTGATGATGTCAGTTGACCCAACCGTTACAAGCGATACTGTTATAGCGTTAGTCCGATAATTTATTGCATCATTGACAATAAATGTGTTCAAACGGCGGGGAGTGCAAACTTCCCGCCGTTTTTCTTTGTCTGCGAATATTTTTGTGATGATTTTTATGGTTAAATAGCCGCCTGCTATTAATAAACCAATATTGTCATATAGCAAACTAACTTAACTCATTGATTTAAATTAAATTAACACCAGCACCGCTACAGCCCGAAATAAAAAGAATAGAAATTGAATACTCAAAATAGTTCGTGTTGTAGCAAGGTGGCAAGTGAAACTAATCTCAGGGAGCATACACCAGTATGTGACCTGAGTTAGTGAGCGCTGCCAACACAGCTACAACCCGAAATATGACGAGTATTTATGAACGATAATAAAATGACAGCTTTAGAACTCCGAGCAACTTGGGGACTAGGATCCGTATTCTCCCTTCGCATGCTTGGCATGTTTATGGTGCTCCCGATCCTCACCAGCTATGGGATGCATTTACAGGGCGCTAACGAGTTTTTGATTGGTTTGGCGATTGGTATTTATGGGCTTAGCCAAGCTGTTTTTCAAATTCCTTTTGGTTTAATGTCTGACCGTATTGGTCGCAAACCACTGATTATTTTTGGGTTGCTGATATTTATTATGGGCAGCGTCATTGCCGCATTAAGCGATTCTATTTGGGGCATTATTATTGGTCGAGCTTTACAGGGAGCTGGCGCTATCTCTGCTGCCGTTATGGCCTTGTTATCGGATTTGACCCGTGAGCAAAATCGTACAAAAGCGATGGCATTTTTAGGTATAAGCTTTGGCGTAACGTTTGCTATTGCCTTAGTTTTAGGACCGATTGTAACCCATGCCGTTGGTTTAAGCGGTTTATTTTGGGGAATCACTTTATTAGCCGTCGGCGCTATTTTCGTTACTATCTTTGTGGTACCTAACAATACTCACCATGTTGTAAACCGTGAATCTGCTTTTGTTAAAAGCAATTTAAAAGCCGTTTTACTTAACTCTCAACTTCTCAAGCTGAATGTTGGGATTTTAAGCCTACATACACTGTTAATGTCCAGCTTTGTCGCCCTCCCCTTGATCATGGCCGATGCCGGTTACTTGGCAAAAGATCACTGGAAAGCGTATTTAGTCACCATGTTAGTCGCCTTTGTTTGCGTACTTCCTTTTATTATTTACGCGGAAAAACAGCGCAAGATGAAGCAGGTTTTCCTGTTCTGCATTTTGCTCTTAGCGGCTGCGGAAATTGTTTTATGGCAATCAGGTCGCCAACTTTGGATTATCTTCTTAGGGATCCAACTGTTCTTTATTGCATTTAACGTGATGGAAGCCATTTTGCCGTCCCTGATCAGTAAAGAAGCGCCTGCCGGATACAAAGGCACAGCCATGGGCGTCTACTCCACCAGCCAATTTCTAGGAGTAGCCTTAGGCGGAATTCTGGGCGGCTGGTTGTATAAATTTGAAGGGGCCAGCACCGTATTTATCGGCGGATTACTACTTTGCGTTATCTGGTTCGTTATCAGCTTAACCATGAAACAACCGCCTTACGTCAGCAGTATTCGCATGGTTCTCCCGCATCGTTTTAAAAATATCAGTAAGCTTCAGGAACAGCTAAAAGCCATGAACGGTGTGCTTGATGTGGTTGTGATTGCTGAAGAGATGAGTATTTATATCAAGATTGATAAAAAAGTGGTTAACCGAGCAGAGCTTGAAGCCATTGTTCATGCTTAATCATATGTAATCTTATAAATAACAAATAGCCCGCAATATCGCGGGCTATTTTCAATAACTAAAACACGCTTATCAATTAGTCGCGGAAGTTATTGAACTGGAATGGTTGACCTAAATTGCCGCCACGGACTAACGCCATAACAGCTTGCAAATCATCTCGCGCTTTGCCCGTTACACGCACTTGTTCACCTTGAATTTGCGCCTGCACTTTCAACTTGCTGTCTTTAATCAGCTTAACAACTTTCTTCGCCATACTCGCTTCAATGCCTTGTTTTAAAGTCACTTCCACGCTGTAAGTTTTACCACTATGTACAATATCTTCAGGGACATTCAGCACTGCGCCATCAATTCCCCGTTTTGCCATTTTCTCTCTTAAAATATCAAGCAGTTGTAAAACTTGGAAATCGGATTCACTGGTCACTTTGATAGACTCATTTTTATCGTTCAGCTCAAAGCTTGCAGTGATGTTTTTAAAATCCCAACGGCTAGTAAGTTCACGCTGAGCATTTTCTACCGCATTGCGGACTTCACTCATTTCAACTTCAGATACAATATCAAATGATGGCATTTTAACGCTCTCCTATAATCAATTGGCTTATAATAGCTTATTTGCCCATGACACTCCATGTTGTCAGATTGGCTCACTTGTATAACACAACTAATTATTTGGATATCCTATTAAAATCGCTATGATGGCGGTTATTAATCCAAATCAACCGCTCTCAGATAGTAGGGAAAATCGATGAAAATAACCCTGATTGGCTGTGGTGCTATTGGTAAACTTTGGCTAGCCGCCCTCTCCTCACAAGGACACGATGTCCAAGGATGGCTGCGAGTTGCTCAATCCGACTTATTTGTTGATGTTAATGGACCTGACGATAAAATTTTCCGCGAATTAATTCCTTGCAATAATCATCAGCACCTACACACAAGCGAATTAGTGATCGTCTGTTTGAAAGCATGGCAAGTTTCGGATGCCTTATTGCCCCTGCAGCCCATTATTCCTGAAACTAGCCCTATTCTCCTACTGCATAACGGATTAGGCACATTGGAAGAGTTAGGCACATTACGCCATCCATTTTTGAGTGGGGTCACAACTCATGCGGCATGGCAAGATAACAACCAAGTTTTTCATATTGCTAGCGGCATCACTCATATCGGCGCCGTCAACTCTCAAGCAGAAGCTTATTACCCTATCGCCAATATTTTGCATGAAGCCCTACCGGATGTGGCATGGCATAATCAAATCCTCAATACTATTTGGCGAAAACTGGTGGTTAATTGCGTGATAAACCCGCTTTCCACGGAACACAATTGTACCAATGGGCAAATCATTCACTATCCAGAACAGATTGTTCGGGTCATAGATGAATGCTGCCAAGTGATGGTTGCCGAGGGATTGCATACAGATAAAGAAGAGATGACTGAGCGCGTCTATGACATTATCCATCAAACCTCAGAAAACTATTCATCCATGCTGCAAGATGTGCGTCATCATCGCAGAACTGAAATTGATTACATCACGGGCTTCTTAATCAAAAAAGCCCGAGCTCATGGCTTAGCTACCCCTGAGAATGACCGTTTGTACCACTTAATTAAAAATAGAGAACAAAGTTATGACAACCTCCGTGCTGATATGCATCGCCAATGGTAGTGAAGAAATTGAAACAGTCACTACTGCCGATTTACTGGTTCGTGCCGGAATACAGGTGACATTAGCCAGTGTGACGGAAGACGGAGCGTTAGAGATAACCGCATCTCGAGGTATTAAACTCGTTGCTGACCTGCCCATCATCCGCGTTGCGGACGAACCTTTTGACGCCATCGTGTTACCCGGTGGTCTAGCCGGTGCAGAAGCTTTTCGTGATAGCCCACTGGTGGTTGAGAAAGTCAGGCGCATGCATTTAGATGGAAAAATTGTGGCAGCCATTTGTGCCGCCCCTGCATTAGTTTTGGAATACCACCAGCTATTTCCTCTCGGAAACATGACTGGTTTTCCAAGCATGCGGGATAAAATTCCAGCCCATAAATGGGTCGATAAACGCGTCTATTTTGATGAGCGAGTAAATTTACTGACTAGCCAAGGCCCTGCGACAGCCTTTGACTTTGCACTGAAATTGATTGAATTATTGCAAGGGCGAGAAACCGCTGCCAATGTCGCCTCACAACTCGTTTTGCCACCGGGCATTAATGATTATCTGGAAGATTAGAAACAAAAAAGCGAGCTAATCAGCTCGCTTTTTTGTTCAATATCACCTGACAACTTACGGGCGATAAACCTTAATATTCTCAAAGCCTTGCTCTTTCAAGTACAACGCTTGCAGACGGCTCATCACGCCACGGTCGCAATACAGCAGGTACGTTTTCTCTTTAGGTAAATCACCGAACTGCGTACCAAGCTTATAGAATGGAATATGTTTAATTTCAATTCCTTCGACCTTCAATGGTTTATCTTCAAACTCATCGATTGAGCGAATATCTAAGATAACTTCATTATCTGCCGAAAGTTGGCTAACCATCTCAACTTCAGGTACTTTCTCAAGACTTTCTTGCGCAATCTCGCGAATATCAATGTTTTGTGCCTGCTCAACGACAGACTCTAAGATACCAAAATCAAAGTTCTCTTCTTCCGCTTCAATACGTGCTTTCACCGCTTTCACGGTTGGGCTTTTCGAAATCACACCGCAATATTCCGGCATGGTTTTCGCGAAATCTTCCGTACCAATTTGACGAGCTAACTTGATAATGTGTTCTTTATCGTGAGAGATCAGCGGACGTAACACTAAGGTATCTGACGCATTATCAATTAAACGTAAGTTAGTTAGCGTTTGGCTAGAAACCTGTCCCAGTGCTTCACCCGTTACGATAGCTTGAACGCCATAGCGCTCAGCCACTTTAGAAGCCGCACGTACCATCATACGTTTTAATACGACACCCATTTGACCGTCATCGACTTTCTCTAAAATCTCAGCCACAACAGGTTCAAAGTTAACGGCAATAAAACGCACTTTATGGGAGCTGCCAAAGCGGTTCCATAAATAGTGAGCAATTTGCTTTACGCCAATTTCATGGGCAGCACCGCCGAGATTAAAGAAGCAGTAATGCACTCGGCAACCACGGCGCATTAACATATAGCTGGAAACCCCGGAGTCAAAACCACCTGAAATCAGTGACAGTACATCTTCTTGTGTACCAATTGGGAAACCGCCGATCCCTTCGATACGCGCTTTCACGAGAATCAAATTATCATCTTCAATTTCCAGATGTACGGTGGTATCAGGATCTTTCAGTTTCACTTTTGCAGAGGCAATATGCTGATTTAAGCCGCCGCCGATATAACGCTCTGCATCAATGGATGAAAATTCGTGTTTACCACGGCGCTTCACACGCACACAGAACGTTTTGTTCTCCACCGATGCCCCGTAGGCTTCCAGTGTCATTTCAAAAATATGGTGTAAACTGGTAAAAGGCTTCTCTTCAACTTCTAAGATGTGGTGGATACCAGGAATACGGCTCAGCATGTCACAAATTTCGTCGTGCTTTGATTCCCCTTTAACACGCACTTCAATGTTATCCCAATTACGGACAACCGAGATCTCTTCGCCAAGACTCTTCAATACATTGCGGATATTACTGGTTAGAATTTTAATAAAACGGAGTCTAACTGTTTGGCTTTTGATAGTGATTTCTGGGAATAACTTAATAATAAACTTCATAGTCGTGGCATGTTCTTGGTTAGTGGGGCAAACGGACGTTGCGAAAAAGTGACTGTCGTGCACTTTACCAGTTGTCAATAAAGAGGCGTATTATAGCACTATCTTGCGTACTGAATCTAAAAACACCAATAATAAATTGTAACCATTGCGAGACTAAGTTAGTCTGCACAATAATTAAAGTTCCCCCCACTTTTAAGTGATTTAACATTAGTGATTAACGATTATGGCTAAAGAAAAATCTCAGCAAGTTCCCACTGTTAGTTTTGAAAACTCCCTTCAAGAGCTTGAGCAAATTGTCGCTCGCCTAGAATCCGGAGAGCTGCCTTTGGAAGATGCCTTAAACGAATTTGAGCGAGGCGTCCAAATTGCTAAGCAAGGTCAAAAAGTCCTCCAGCAAGCAGAACAGCGTGTACAAATTTTGCTGAGCGATGACGAAAATAAAGCCCTCGACGATTTCTCACCTGATACAGAATAAATTATGTCCGAACAACACCCAGACACCTTTGTGCGCCAGCAACGCCAAGCTCATGACAGAGTTAATCAATACTTATTAACCTCATTAGATGCGCTCCCTTTTGCTGATTTGCCATTAGCGCAAGCCATGAAATATGGCACTTTACTTGGTGGTAAACGCTTACGCCCTTTCTTAACGTATGCCGTCGGTGAAATGCTGGGCGTTAGCCTTGATAACTTAGATGCGCCCGCTGCCGCTGTAGAATGCATTCATGCTTATTCGCTGATCCATGATGATTTACCTGCCATGGATGACGACGACCTGCGCCGCGGGCAACCAACTTGTCACATAAAGTTTGGTGAAGGTAATGCCGTACTCGCCGGAGATGCCTTACAAACATTCGCATTCCAATTACTCTCCAGCGCCCCTATGCCTGATGTGTCCGATAAAGACCGTATTGCGATGATTGCAGAACTGGCTTATGCCAGCGGTTTAGCGGGGATGTGCGGTGGACAAGCATTGGATCTTGATGCTGAAGGCAAGCGCGTTGATCTAATTTCGCTCGAGCGTATCCACCAGCATAAAACTGGAGCGTTAATTCGAGCCGCTATTCGTCTCGGCGCCTATGCCGCAGGTCATAAAGGTCATCAAGCATTAGCTAGTTTAGATAAATACGCCGAATCTATTGGGCTTGCCTTTCAAGTTCAAGACGATATTCTAGATGTTATCGGAGACAGCGCAGTGACAGGCAAACGCCAAGGTGCTGATGAACAACATGAAAAAAGCACTTATCCATCACTGTTAGGTCTTGAAGCTGCCCAACAAAAAGCCAAAGAGCTCTATCAAGATGCGATCGCGGCTTTAGAATCATTGCAATCTCAAGGTTACAATACAGAGTTATTGAGAGCTTTAGCCAATTTTGTCATTGAGCGCAAAAGCTAACAATATGCTTTGCCTTTTGGTATAGATAAGACTGATAATTATAACATTGATTACCTGAGTAACTTAGAGCCGTTGTGACGACTTATAAAATACGTTCAACACAAAAAAAGCACGGTCAGCAACCGCTCGACGTTAACAGGCATCGCCCTAATTAATTTAAGTAGTGAGCACCTAATGAGTATAGATACCGCGAAATATCCAACGCTGGCACTGGCAGAGACGCCTGATGAACTGCGCCTTCTGCCAAAAGAAAGCTTGCCAAAGCTTTGTGATGAACTGAGACAATTTCTATTAAATAGCGTCAGTCGCTCGAGCGGTCACTTTGCCTCTGGATTGGGCGCCATTGAATTAACTGTTGCTCTACATTATGTCTATAAAACCCCGTTTGATAATCTTGTTTGGGACGTCGGTCATCAAGCGTACCCGCACAAAATTTTGACTGGGCGCCGTGACAGAATCGACACCATTCGTCAAAAAAATGGGTTACATCCATTCCCATGGCGTGCTGAAAGCGAGTACGACATTCTTAGTGTTGGTCATTCCTCAACCTCCATTAGTGCCGGTTTAGGTATGGCTATCGCCGCGGAAAAAGAAGATAAAAACCGCAAAACAGTTTGTGTTATCGGTGATGGCGCCATTACTGCGGGTATGGCTTTCGAAGCAATGAACCATGCTGGGGATGCTGCGCCCGATATGCTGGTGATCCTCAACGACAATGAAATGTCGATTTCAGAAAACGTTGGCGCGCTGAATAACCATTTAGCCCATTTACTTTCCGGCAAGCTATATACCACGCTGCGTGAAGGTGGAAAGAAAGTTTTCTCGAATATTCCGCCAATCAAAGAGTTACTCAAGAAAACGGAAGAACATATCAAAGGCATGGTTGTGCCTGGCACCATGTTTGAAGAATTAGGCTTTAACTACATTGGTCCTGTTGACGGACACGATGTGATTGCGCTGATCCAAACGTTAAAAAATATGCGCGAGTTAAAAGGACCTCAATTCCTGCACATTATGACCAAAAAAGGTCGTGGCTATGAGCCGGCAGAGAAAGACCCAATTAGCTGGCACGCCGTACCTAAGTTTGACCCTGCCACTTTTACGTTACCAAAAAGCAAAGATACCAGACCGACATTCTCCAAAATTTTTGGGGATTGGTTATGTGAAGAAGCTAAAGACGACGATAAACTGATGGCCGTCACCCCAGCGATGCGTGAAGGTTCTGGTATGGTGCGTTTCTCGAAAGAGTACCCAGACCAATATTTTGATGTCGCGATTGCCGAGCAGCATGCTGTCACCTTCGCCGCAGGTCTTGCCATTGGGGGTTATAACCCGATCGTAGCAATTTACTCGACGTTCTTACAACGTGGTTACGACCAAGTGATCCACGATGTGGCCATCCAGAAACTCCCAGTGATGTTTGCCATTGACCGTGCCGGTATCGTCGGTGCTGATGGTCAAACTCACCAAGGATCATTCGATATTTCATTCTTACGTTGCATCCCAACAATGGTGATCATGACGCCAAGTGATGAAAATGAATGCCGTCAAATGCTGCACACTGGCTACCATTATCAAGAAGGTCCTACCGCGGTTCGCTACCCTCGTGGCGCAGGTACAGGGGCTGAGCTAATGCCATTAGCACCGCTTGAAATTGGTAAAGGGATTGTCCGCCGCCAAGGCGAAAAAGTGGCGATCCTCAGCTTTGGGACATTACTGAGTAACGCCTTAGAAGCCGCAGAACAAATCAATGCCACCGTCGTGGATATGCGTTTTGTGAAACCATTAGATGAAGCGCTGATCTTAGAAATGGCCAATACCCATGACCTAATCGTAACGCTGGAAGAAAATGCGATTATGGGCGGTGCAGGCAGCGGTGTGAATGAATTCCTGATGAGCGAGAAGAAAATTCTACCAGTTCTGAACTTGGGCCTACCGGATTTCTTTATCCCCCAAGGTACCCAAGATGAGTTACTAGCAGATCTCGGTTTAGATGCTGCAGGGATCGTGAGTTCCATCAATACTTACCAAAATAAGTAACTTATAAAAAATTAAGGCGTTACCACAAAAGTAACGCCTTAAATCACGGACTAATTCATCTTACTTTTAGCGCATAATTATTGATAATTCTGCACTGCCACTCACCTTACCCGCCACATTATTACCACGAGAATAAAACTCATACACTAGCTCATTATTAAAGCTAACATTGGTTTGTAGTGCGGTAATTTTAGCTAAATCAATCGGCTTCTGATCTAAGGTAATCGGTGTTTTATTACCATTAACCATGACGTACATTTTGACATACGCACCGGCTTGCTGTTGAGCATTCAATAAGTTCACTTCCAGATTATTGCCAGCGTAGTACTGCGGCTTCACATTGCCTGATAACGAAATCGTCGCGGCGATCTTATTCGCAATTTGATCGCACTGCACCGACATGTTATTTCGCATAGTAGAAAGCAACTCATTACTTTTGCTACTTGCACTATGAGAACCAAAATTAACATAAGATGGTGTATTTAATGTGCAAGTTAGCCCTGATACCGTCACGATAATATTTTCTGTTTTGGGAACAATTTGCCTGGCAGTCGTTCTATTTTGAGGATTTTGAATAACAATGCCAATATCATCATCTAATCGGTAGGTGCCACTACGTTGGTTACCCGTTCCATAAATCAACATACGCCCTGTTGCGGTAACGGTATGGCGTATTGCCGGTGTTGGCGTACTTTGATTGGGGGACCAGAGGCAGTCTCCTATACCTAACTGCTCATTGGTACCAGATCCCCATCCATTAAAATGCCCAGTGATGGTATCGAGGTAGCTATTGTTTGAGTAGTTTCTTCTTTCATCAACAAACACAAATTCAGGTACCATGATCATCTCACCGCCAGCAATAGGCATCCCTCTGACACCATCAATATTGATGACTAACCCCCCACGATCAACACAGTAGTTTATGATTCCATTAAAATTATTATAAAACTGTACATAGTAAAAATTAGCCTTTTCATTCCAAGCGGGTGGGTTCGTCATCCCCGTTAGCGAAGTATTATATTCACCATAAACACCAATCAATCCACGTCCATTCATAACCGTCACTGTTTTGGCAAAACTGGGTATACTCGCCATAAAAGTTAACACACAGCTCAGTAGTAAGCTTTTCCATCCCACTAATATCTTGTTCTTTATTACATTGATTTTCATAAAATATTCATCCAATTAGTGGCATGACAGGGTTAAATTGCGTAATGATGAATAGGCATTTTCTGTGGATTTATCCATATTAAAAGGCGCTTCGCAGCGCTCGGAACCACTTTTACCCCATTTGATAACTATCTGCCCTGACTCTGGCAATCCACTTAAATAAACGCGTCCGTTATCACTTACAATGCCTGAAATGATGGCATCATCTGTATTATCATCTTGGTGCAACGAGGCGATTGCGCCCATTGGAACGTTGTTTGGTTGCTGCAAAGTGATCATCGCTTGATACCCTTTTAAGGTTTTAAAGTTCGCTCTCACGATTGCCCCTTTAGTTGGGTAAAGGTTCAGCGCATTCTCTTTGCTTTCAACGTTCTCAGGTAATGTATTCACATCCAAATTTGTAATATTTTGCGTATAGTCTGATAAATGCGGAATAATACCGTAGCCATTGGCATCGATAACCGTTGAGCCATTATTCACCTTAGTTCCCGCTGCATCTGGGGCATAAACTATGGCTGCCGAATTACCTAAATACTGACTTAGCAAAACACCACCTGAATGGATAACTATTCCACCTGATGCATTGGCATACATCATTTGGCTATCACGACCATAGCTATATCCGCCACCGTAATACCCTTTACTGCCTTGATAGCCCACATTCACCGAGCTTGTCATTTTTTGATCGCGATTATCGCCACTTTCAGTCAGCTGATAACTCAGCTTGTTATCTAATAACTGGCCATTAATACCAACCTGCTGGTAAGTGCGCCCTGAATTATCATGGCTCACTTGGAACGTACTATTAATGTTCTCAATATTCTTGTGTTCACTGAAAATGCTGAATGGAATACTCATATTCACACTAACTTGCTTATTTTCAGGCCAATTTCCATTACCTTCGGTACGGCTAATGCTGTAATCAATGCCATAGTTGATACCACGATAAAAACCGTTATAACCAATGCCTAGCGTCGTTACTGTGTCAGATTTACCCCAATAATCACTGCGCATTCCGCGTAAATAGATAGAACCCCATTTACCCAGAGATTGGTTAATATAGGTTTGGAAACTGCTACGCTGGCGACCATTAAGCCACGGTGCAACGTTCTCTTTTAACTGATAACCTACTTGGTTGAAATCCGCAAAACTGTAGTATTCTTTCGTTGAGTAGCGCAGTGCGGTTAAATCAACGGATGTGCCACTTTCTGATAAGTTTTTAGAATAGCGAACACGAAGAGATTGCCCTTGCTTACTTTCATGATTAATTGAGGCTTGTGCGTGGGTAATATCCATGGAAAGCGCACCAAAACTACCGAGTGAAATCCCAGTTCCAACCATTCCGCTCCAATAATGATTTGCCCCGAGTAAACCTGTATACAGAGTGATTGACTTCGGTAAACCATAGATCAGCGTTCCCATAATAAACTCCTGCTCTTTGGAACCGTCCGTGATCCCTCCATCATATTTACCCGTAGCAACTTCATATTTAACTCCGCCAGCACGTTGCATGACGGGCAATGAAGAGAATGCTTGAGTGAATACTCGCGTTGTTCCATCTTCCTCTTGAACAGAAACCTCTAAGTCCCCTGCCGTTCCCGTTGGATAAATATCATTGATGACAAAAGGTCCTGGTGCCACATAGGTTTGATAAATAATATTGCCATTTTGTCTGATGATGATCCGCGAGTTAGACATTGCAACACCACGAATTTCCGGAGCAAATCCACGATCTCCTTTGGACAGCATGAGTTCATTCGATAACAAGCGAACACCTTTAAATGGAACGCTATCAAAGACATCGCTGAGTGTACTGGTTTCCCCAATCACTAACTCAGAATCTAAACGCTGAATGTCCCGTGAAACCGTTGTGCGCGAAAACTCGCTTTCCCGATGACTAGTGCTGTAGCCATTGCTCTTGGATTTGTTTTCCATATACTGAAAGTTTGAACGCAAGCGCCACGCCGCCAAGTTAAAACCACCGCTAATATTGGCATACAACGAATCATTGGTATTTTTACCACTTGCACTGGAGCCACTGTGCTTTTGTTTACTTCCATTGACTTGATAATTAAACAAAAACGCAGTGACCCCTTGGTCCAATAAACTCGGGTCTATCGCACCACGCGATTTATGACGCATGGCAACTTGAGGAATATTGATATTGAGATCCAACTTAGATATATCAAACTGAACTTGAGAATCTGGTAGAGCAGCCTCTAAAGACGCAATCGGTTCATCTTTTGGTAAGGATCTTAATGTTGAAATACTCTCAACATTAACGCCATATTCATCTAATAACGCAGGTGTAATTTCCGGCACAATATTTCCCGCCGTATCTGCGGAAAAATAGATCTCTTTTTGCCCTTGATCTTCTTTGTTGATCCTCAGTGTAACCATATAACGCCCCGCCGTTACCGATTCAGAACGCGTAAATGCAGATAAATCAATGCTATCTATGCTAGTTCCTTCAGGTAGATTTAATAGTGTCGGATCAAAATAAGGTTCTGCCACGGCATTCCCCATGGATAAACAACATGCCAGAGCCAAAGCAATCGGAGAGACGGTAAAAGCGCCATCACGCATTTTAGCTTTCATTCTCGCCTCTCACTTCAACCTTTGTCGGTATGCTGTATTCATTCAACACACGCCATGTAATCGTACCTGATACATTTTTTTCGAGAAAAATAACCTGTTGCCCAAAAGGGGCAATTCCATGGGTGAACTTTTCTACTGGCACCTCATAATCCCCCACTGACAGGCTGGCTAATGTCATAGAGAGTGGCGTTGGATTAGTAATCGTGATTTTGCTGCCTTGCACAGTGACGTCTAACTTTGCGGTTTGAGCATCTAAACGCAATTCTTCAATTTGTTTCGGGCGATACAACATTTTTAAATAAATAGTTGGCGCCAAAATAAATTGTGATGAGGCCTTATCATTCGCGCTAGATTCTGGGATCACTTTCAGTGCAACGTAGAAAACAGTTTCTCTATCGGTAGCGAGCTTTCCATCATTAACACGCTGAATACGCCAGTTAAAACGCTCATTGATATCTAATTTATGTAATGGCGGCGTAATCAAAAAAGCCTCATGACTTTCCCCTTGATGTTCAGTCAAAGGTAAACCGGTTTGAAGATCTGTCGGTACAACCTGCGCCTGGATCAATGCCGCTTTTGAGGTACCATTTTGTAGACCCGCAGAGATCCCTTTGGTATTACTTTCCAAATAGACCAAACGTTCAGGTGAAAAATGAAAACCTTCATTTGTCTCTGAGGCAAATGCAGGGCTTAGCGTCATCATTAAAATCCACCCACACAGCGATTTCATTACTGACATAACAGCCCCTTATTCTCCTTCACAGAACCGGAGTAAGGCGCAGTGTCACCACCGTAATCATTGATGGCTTGCCAACGCATCGGAGTTTGTACGGAAATGGATTCTGAAATCGCCAATGTCTGCTGACTAAAAGGCGCCACCATCGTGCCAGCGAATTGAGCAAACACTTGATTACCCACTTTGACTTCGCTGAGCGTAATAAAATAAGGGGAGTGATTCGCTACACATAAACCTTTCGGCGATGTATGAAATTGCAAATTAGCAACGGCAGCATCTGGCGACTGAGTAAATTTAACGGGACGATAAAATAGCTTAATGACTAAGCGAGTACCGATAGATAATTGCGCCGCTGCATTTTCTGTTAATTCAGGAGAAACACCAGGAATAGCAATCGCGCTAAAATAGAAAACTGACTCTCTATCTTGAGGCAATGATTCTGGAGAGCTTTGTAATAAGACTTTCATCGTTTGCTGTTTATTCGCATCTAAACGATATAAAGGTGGAATAACAGAAAACAGTGGCGATTCTTGAGTGCCCGTTGGTGTATTAAATACACCGGACTGAATTAAATAAATGTCATCACTGTCATTGGTTAATGCCACTGATTGCTGAGTGTCGGAATCACTCCAAATAATACGACTTTTTTCTAGACGTAATCCCGCTTGTGCTGAATTAACGTTAATGCTAATTAACAGCACCAATAAATGAGAAATGAAAAATAATGCACCTGTTTTCTTAAACATTTTTGAAAGTATTCCGTTATTTTTATTATTAATAGATTTATCACTCAATAAACGGCTCAATAAGCTAAAACGGTAAACATCATGGTGGCTTTAAATGTGCCTAATTGAATTTTCTGAATGTTTTGACAATTTCCACATGAAAGTGCCGTGACCACTGTAATTTGACTTCCTTGATTGCTGGTCGTAGACAAATCCCAAACTGAATCTCCACTGACCTTATTTTTTCCATCTGCTTTTAATCGAATCCCCACACCGCCTGAAGAGCCACTTTCCTTAAACAGGGCTTCCCCGTTCATGACTTGACTAGGACCAGTCACAATGACTTTGCTACCATTTAATGTTCCCAGTCCTGAGCAGTTAGCTAAGGTTAAAATAACATTACGATTCAGAGCGGTACTGGTACCTAAGTCATTATCAACAATGGTTTGAGGTTTCACTTTTCCATAAGCCACCACACTTTCGGAGAGGTTTACATCGCACGTTCTGCGATATAAATGCGCATCAAAGTTAATACTCACCGAATTTGAGGCAGCAAACATTTCCCCTGTAAAAACGAATAATGAAGCCATAAGAAAATATGAATACTTGTTCATATCACCTCCATTTATGGCATCACAACAGTGAATAAAATGGCCGCTTTCACAGCACCTGCAGTGACGGTGTTATTACCGACTTGGCGAATAAACCCTACCGTAAAAGGTTTTTCTCCATCATTATCCCCTACGGGTAGAAGCACAGAATCACCATTAACGACTGTTTTTCCTGCATTGTAATAACCAGAAAGCTCCTTCACCGCGCCATCTTTCAGCATAAAACCAACGCCTTTGGCGCCTTTTGGATCAGCTGTTAAAAACAAATTGGTATCGGCAGCTGTATTCCCTGTCACTTTTATTTCAGGGCGAGCATTGGTTTCATAGCCCGTACATTTATACGACAAGCTTAATAGCTGGATATCTACCGCATCATTCGCCGCAAATTCGCCCACAGAAGGACGTCGTTTGAATTCAATCAATGAAGGGCTAACCGCAATATCGCACTCTCCTGCATTGTCAATTTCTGCGGTCAACTCTAGGGTATTCGCTGCATTCACTTCAGGTATCGCCACAATGGAAAATATCCCAGCGAAAAGCGCCCATCGATACTGTCCCAGTTTAAGGTTGTGAATACTCACTTCGTCCCCCAAGATCATTGATGACAGCCCAGACTTTTTTGCCTTTTTTCACCGGGGTTGGGTAATCCATACTGCTAAAAGGCGCTATCATGGTGTTATTCATTTCAGGGTTTAACGTCACCGCTTTTTCCCCCACACTCAATGATGACAATGTGATGTAATACGGCGATGGATTAATCACTTTGATTCCGCTCGCTGTCTCTTCAAATGTCAGGCTACCTTGAGCTTGCTCTACCGTTAACGTTAGGTTTTTAGGGCGATAAAAAACTTTAATCACACTCTCTAATGCAATTTTCACTTCACCTTTCATTGCTGCATTCTGCTGCCCAGCATTCTTTTCACTTGCCGCAATGGCTCTAGCATGAAAATAAAAAACTGATTCCCTATCTTTCGGTAATACAGATGCTCCTGCGCCTTCCACTAAACGAACATCGCGCTGCTGGCTTGATGCCAGATAGAACATAGGAGGAAGCACATCTAAAGTTTGGTCTTGCGCCGCACCTTTGGCGGTTTTTGTCAGATAAACCTGAACCAAATATTCTTCCTTCTCTGTACTATTGCGCAGAGTGACAGGGACTGACTGATTTCCTTGGTTGAAAATAACTCGAGTGGCATTGATACCGACTCCAGCCGCAGATGTCGTTCCTATTTGAATAAAAAACAGAGTTGCAAAAATAGGGAGCGTACGGAGTAAAGTGAATAATTTCATGTTTTACCTTCTCGTGATGCGTTACAAAGTGAAATGGCAGAAACCTGCCATTTCACAACAAACTTACTCGTAGCTTACAGAGAAAGTAATCGGCGCTTCGATACGTTGTGAAGCGGGTTTGCTCACAGTTGAGTTCAATGCCACATTCATTGGGATCACAGCAGAACCGCCTTCAGCCAGAGACTTAATGCTGCTTAATTGAACGTTTGTATTTGGCTTTACTTCTTTACCGTCAGCAGTCACTGCCACACCAACAGTTCCTTTTTCAACATTGTTAAATAAAGAAGTATTCGCTGCTAAAGCAGTACCTTTCGCGTACATTTGTACGAACTTACCACTTTCACCATCAAACTCTTGGCTGCAGTTGGATAAGCTCATATCAAAATTATGAGTACTACCAGCTATAGTTCCAACCGTTTGAATATCTGAAGAGATAAACGTTCCTAAATCGATATTGGTATTTGTGACGCTTAAATCACATGTCGCAGCAGCAATATTTCCAGTTACTGTCACTTGTGCGTTCGTTGCTGACATTGCTGCACCTGAAAAGCCTAAGCCAGCAGCGATAGATAATACGATCAGATTTTTTTTATTAATTAACATAGTAAACCCTTATTAATAGGCAATATAAAATTGAAATAAATATATTTTTATCAAAACAAAACCGATATGACTTTATTAAAAAATAACAAGCCAAATAAAAATTTAATTTTTCTAAAAAATAAATTAAGGCGTGTTTTATAAAAACTAATTCATGCTTGTTATTTCCCAAGCATACTACTTGAATATTCTTACTCGGTATACGCACCTCAAGAGTCATATCAGTAACAATCTGTAAATTGCCATTTCATAATAAAACCCCAAAAGTACACCCATGATTAGTAAATTCAATTAAAAACCTTAACTTTAATCAACTTTTGATTACATTAAATTAACAAAAACAACCTAAATAAATCATACTTGTGATTTTCGCATTTAAATAAATGAAAATCATTCTCACTTAAATAATAAAATAAATATACCAAACATCACGTATACGTTAATTTGACTAAGTTATTTTTTTCTCATAACAGAAAAATAAAAAATAAAATAACCACCCATATTTCGAGTTAATATTGATTCTTTGTTTTTTACATTTTTTAATAAATAGGAAACTATGATGAAAGCATAATTATAGTGAAATTAATTTTTACAAATAACGAATTTTTTATTTTTCATAATAAAAATAAATTTAACTTTATTCATAAAAAATAGAAGTAAAAATAAAAAGTAATTTAGGATAAGAACAAAGCCCTAGTATTTAACTAGGACTTTATTTATCTAAAAAAGATATTTTATCTTTGAAGGAGGGAATTAACTCAAATCAAAAAGGCATCACCTGATAATGCACTAATAGCCAAATTGTCACATAGGCAAATATGGCAGCAATAATGTCATCAATCATAATGCCAAACCCGCCACTGACTCGGCGGTCAAAGATACGGATAGGCCAAGGTTTCCACATGTCGTAAACACGGAAAATCAAAAAGCCGGTGAGAACCCACTGGATACTCACCACAGGGATGGCCATTAACGTGATCCACATTCCAATAAACTCATCCCAAACAATACTGCCATGGTCATGGATCCTCATATCATCGGAAGTGCGTTGGCATATCCAACACCCAAACCAGAATCCAACGACGATAATAACCCAGAGGCTCCATACAGGGAGTTTGTCCATTAGCAACCAAAATGGAATGGCGGCTAATGAGCCCATTGTACCGGGAACAATTGGCGATAAACCACTTCCGAACCCCGTCGCTAGCAGGTGCCACGGATTACGCATATTCAATCGTTTTTTTGCTGCTGCTTTTTCTTGAGCGGTTGCCATGGACATTTTCCTAAACAAAATGATCGAAGCCCTTGAGGTCAACCTCAACAGCTTGGTTATCACAAAAATAACTGATCCCTTCAGATTGAGGCTTGATTTGGCCAATACAGGTAAAACCTGACCCCGTATGAGCAAGCGCTACTTCTAAGGCTCCCCGATTCATTTCAGGTACTGTAAAGCATAGCTCATAGTCTTCACCACCACTTAACGACCAAACTCTTGCTTGCTCCACAGAACAGTTCTGCTTCAACGCATCGGACTGTGGTAGCGCATCGAGATTGATCCTCGCCCCACAACCGCTCGCTTTTAATATATGGTTGAGATCAGAAACTAACCCATCTGAAATATCTATCGCAGATGAAGCCAAATTGCGTAAAGCCTGCCCCTGCAAAATACGCGGTTGTGGGCGTAAATGACGCTCAATCAACCACTCCTTATGCTCAGGGCTTTCAGGCTGTAACCTGTTTTGCAGTATCGCAAGTCCCGCAGCACTATCTCCCAAAGTACCCGTCACATAAATCCAATCACCATTACGTGCACCAGAGCGAGATAACGCTTTGCCAATTGGCACAAGACCATGAACGGTATAGGTTAAACTCATTGGTCCACGGGTCGTATCTCCCCCAATCAGCTGCATTCCATAGTAATTCAGTTGTTCAAACAACATATCGCTAAAAGATTGCAACCATTCATGGTTTACGCTCGGTAGGGTAATAGCTAAAGAGACCCAAGCTGGATCCGCTCCCATCGCAGCAAGATCACTTAAATTTGAAGCTAGGGATTTATAGGCAAGGTCAGCGGGAGAGATATCGGGTAGAAAATGAATACCGGAAACTAGGGTGTCCGTACTCACAGCAAGTTGCTGTTTCTCAGGGATAGTCATTAGCGCACAATCATCGCCAATACCGATGTTAACATCACGTCGGTTTACAGGTTGGCGATTAAAAAAACGTGCGATGAGGTCAAATTCGCCATATGACATGGTAGATTTTCCATTTTCGCTATGCCTAGCTCGTCAATAAACTGAAAAGCCAGACATAAGTACTAGGATAGACTGGAACCCAGCCTACCCATTATGACTTACGTATTACAGGAGGGAACCTGATTATGTTTATTTCTTACGACGTACCGCAGGTGCTGCTTTATCTAACACACCGTTGACAAATTTATGGCTATCTTCAGCACCAAAAACTTTAGCTAATTCAATACCTTCGTTGATAGCAACTTTGAAAGGTACATCTTCTCTATAGCTTAGTTCATACATTGCTACACGTAAAATCGCTTTCTCAACTTGACCTAACTCTTCTAACTGACGAGATAAGTAAGGTGACATTAATTGATCCAGCTTCGTAGCATTGTTTGCAATACCAGAAATCAGCTCACGGAAATAGGTTACGTCAACGTCAGACATGTCCTGTTCAGCAATAAACTCATATTCTACGTCGGCAATAGGATTACCGGATAATTGCCATGAATAGATGGCCTGTACAGCACACTCACGAGCGCGGCGACGAGCAGCAGGTTTCACAAGATTCCCCTTAAATAAAAAAAACTACACAGCATATCTCGAACTCACAGAGCCCGAGATATGGCGCGTATTATTTGCCTTTTACAGCTTTAATCACATTAATCATTTCGAGAGCGGTCAGTGCAGCTTCTGCACCTTTGTTACCTGCTTTAGTACCAGCACGCTCAATGGCTTGCTCGATATTTTCAGTGGTTAATACACCGAAAGTCACAGGAACTTCGCTATTTAATGCAACATGAGACAGACCTGAGCTGCACTCACCCGCAACAAATTCAAAGTGGGCAGTACCGCCACGAATAACAGTACCTAATGCGATAACTGCATCATATTTTTTGGTTTCAACCAATGCTTTCACGGTCAGTGGTAATTCATAAGCACCTGGCACCCAAACAACGGTGATGTTATCTTGAGCAACTTGGCCAATACGCTCTAACGCGTCAACAGCACCGTCCAGCAGGCTATCATTAATAAAGTTGTTAAAACGAGCGATAGCGATAGCAACACGCGCTTTTGGCGCAGCAACAACACCTTTGATTACGTTCATAATCTTCCTCAAATATTAATTACAACCCGCGGGGCGCGGATTTTATCACATTCTTTAGGTAACCGTACGAGTGAATTTCAGCAAACCGCTAAAAAAACACATTTACCATACAGGCCGTAACCTGACGCGAAGGTCATTTCCGACTTTCTCAACGTCAGTAAATTCAAATTGAAGCGCATCTGATAATGCGCTTAATTCAGGGAGACTCACTAACCCACGCGCAGTATCCCCAAGTAATTTAGGGGCGATATAGACGATCAGTTCGTCGACTAAACCGAGTTTTAATAACGAACCTGCAAGCTTAGCACCCGCCTCTACCCAAATACTGTTCACATTACGTTTCGCTAATTGCATCATCAAAATCACTAAGTCGATGCCATTATCATCAGCAGGAATAGCAAGCTGTTCGACATTTCCCTGCCATGTTTCTGTGGTATCCGGCGTTGGACGAATTAGCCAGCATTCACCGTCTAACTGCGTCACTTTGTGTTCAGGTTTCACGCGATTGTGTCTATCTAACACGATACGAATAGGTTGGCGCAGCTTTTCTTCTGGGTATTGAGCTTGAACATCCGCAGGTAATTCGTTCCAGCGCACCGTTAATGCAGGGTCATCAGCAAGCACGGTATTACTGGTACTTAAAATAGCGCTGGCTTGAGCACGTAGAACTTGAACATCTTTACGCGACGCAGGGCTAGTAATCCACTTGCTTTCCCCATTCGCTAATGCGGTTTTGCCATCTAATGATGCAGCAAGTTTTAATTGAATATAAGGAAATGCGGTACGCATACGTTTTAAAAAGCCACGGTTTATTGCTTCGGCTTCTTCCAACAAAATATTACTAGCAGTTTCTATTCCCGCTTGGGATAGCATAAATAAGCCGCGGCCAGCCACTTGAGGGTTAGGGTCTTGCATTGCAGCGACTACGCGGGAGATCCCCGCATTGATTAATGCTTCCGCACAAGGTGGGGTGCGACCGTGATGGCTACAAGGCTCAAGAGTCACGTAAGCTGTCGCGCCTTTCGCTTTATCACCCGCCATTCGAAGCGCATGGACTTCCGCATGCGGCTCTCCTGCTTTTTGATGATAACCTTCGCCGACAATTTCACCTTCGCGCACAATCACGCAACCCACATTGGGGTTCGGCGATGTAGTAAAACGCCCTTTTTTTGCCAATTCAAAGGCCCGGGCCATGTAGATACGGTCTTGTTCAAGCATCGGTATTAGTCCTGTAACTTGGCAATTTCTTCGCCAAATTCACGTACATCTTCAAAACTACGATAGACCGAGGCAAAGCGAATGTAAGCCACTTTATCGAGTTTTTTGAGTTCATCCATCACCAAATTACCAATTAACTTCGAGGGAACTTCGCGTTCGCCAGTCGCTCGTAGGTGGGATTTAATAGAAATTATGGCTTGATCGATAGCATCAGAACTGACAGGGCGTTTTTCTAGGGCTTTCAACATGCCTCTGTTGAGCTTTTCTTCATCGAAAGGCTCGCGAATGTCATCACTTTTAATTACCCGAGGCATAACAAGTTCCGCCACTTCAAATGTAGTGAAGCGTTCATGGCAAACCAAACACTGGCGGCGCCTGCGCACTTGTGAGCCTTCACCAACCAGACGCGAGTCAATCACTTTCGTATCTACAGCTGAGCAAAATGGGCAATGCATAGGAATTCCTGATTCTATTTTTGTAGGGTAGATAGTGTAACTCAGACCTGAAATGAAAAACACCCTGAGGATTATTTATCCGCAGGGTGTTTATGATACACGAGTGTCTGTATTCGTTATGGTAATAAAGACTCTTGATCTGCGCCTTCTTTCTCGACTTTCGCCTGAATTAAGTGCTCACGCTTCATACCCATCTTCAGTGCTAATGCAGAAGCCACATAGATAGATGAAATCGTACCAATCGTCACACCGATTAACATAACCAGTGAGAAGCCTTCTAACATCGCGCCACCAAACAGATACAGCATCAGAACCACTAATAATGTCGTTGCTGATGTCATGATGGTACGGCTCAATGTTTGGGTCAAAGAGACGTTCATGATTTCGTACGGTGTACCGCGACGGATCTTACGGAAGTTCTCACGAATACGGTCAGATACCACGATACTATCGTTAAGGGAGTAACCGATAACCGACATCAATGACGCCACGATAGTCATATCAATCTCAATGTGGAATAGAGACAGAATACCTAAAGTGATCACCACGTCATGAGCCAATGCCAATACGGCACCTGCCGCTAAACGCCATTCAAAACGGAAGCCAACGTAAATCAGGATACAGATAAGCGCTGTTAATAACGCTAATGCCCCTGTTTGTGCTAACTCAGCACCTACGCTTGGTCCCACGAATTCAATACGCTTAACCGTCGCTTGCTCATCAACGTTTTTATTGATGATAGTAATGATCTCTTTACCAACCTCTTGACCCGCTATGCCTTCAACCGGCGGTAAACGGATCATGATGTCTCGGCTACTACCAAAGTTCTGAATTAATGGATCTTTATGGTTCGAGTTAGACAGGCTATCACGAATTTTATCCAAATCAGCAGGCTGACTAAGGTTGATTTCAATGACGGTACCGCCCGTAAAATCGAGTCCCCAGTTAAAACCTTTAACACCGATAATCACACAAGAAGCGATCAGTAAAATGATAGAAATGCTAAAGGCAACGTTGTCCCAGCGCATAAAGTCATAGACTTTACGACCATAGTTCAATTGTTCAACAGTATAATCCTGTGCCACAACGTGCTCCTTAAATTGACAGCTTGTTAATACGTTTACCGCCGTATAGCAGGTTCACGATTGCACGTGTACCAACAATAGCTGTAAACATAGAGGTTGCGACACCAATCGCTGTCGTAATCGCAAAGCCTTTAATCGAACCAGTACCCACTGCATACAGAATTATTGCGGTGATTAAGGTCGTTAAGTTTGCATCGGTAATACTTGAGAAGGCGCCTTTATACCCTTCGTGGATCGCTTGTTGCACTGAGCGTCCGTTACGAAGTTCTTCTTTAATACGTTCGTTTATGAGAACGTTGGCATCGACGGCAACCGCAAGGGTTAGGACGATACCGGCAATACCTGGCATAGTCAGTGTCGCCCCTGGTAACAGAGACATCACACCCACGATTAAGACCAAGTTAGCCATCAGAGCACTACTCGCGATCAGACCAAATTTACGATAGTAAATAATCATAAACAGGATAGAGGCCAACAGACCCGCGATACACGCTTTCAGACCTTGCTCGATGTTTTGCATACCCAATGTTGGACCGATAGTACGTTCTTCAACAATTTGGATTGGCGCAATCAGAGCACCAGCACGCAACAGTAAAGATAATTGACGCGCTTCGTTCGCGTTATCAATTCCCGTAATACGGAATTTGCTACCGAAACGAGCTTGAATACGCGCGGCGTTAATCACTTTTTCATCTTTAACTAAAATCGCACGGCCTGCGGCATCTTTTTTACCACTGTCTTTGTATTCAACAAACAGGGTTGCCATCAGCTTGTCTTGGTTGTCACGAGTAAAGTCAGACATGATTGAGCCACCGGCACTATCAAGGCTAATACTGACTTGCGGATAACCATTTTCATCAGTTTCAGATGTAGAATCAGTAATATGGTCGCCCGTTAAGACAACACGCTTATACAGAACATAAGGCACGCCATTACGATCAGACTTAAGCTCTGAGTCACCCGGAATTCGTCCACTTTCTGCCGCTGCGCTATCTACACCAGTATTCACTAAGCGGAATTCTAAGGTTGCAGTTGCGCCTAAGATTTCTTTTGCGCGCGCAGTATCTTGGATACCCGGTAATTCAACAACAATGCGATCCGCACCTTGGCGTTGAACAAGTGGTTCAGCAACACCTAATTGGTTAACACGGTTACGAATGATCGTGATGTTTTGAGAGACGGCATAGTTACGCGCTTCACGTAAGCGCTCATCAGTCATAACAGCAATCATGGTGTTATCGCTGCCGTCAGAAAATACTAAATCTGGGTATTTACGCGCCAGTGTTTTCTCAGCAAGACTGCGATCGTCAGCGTTACGGAAGCGAACTTCAACGCTGTAATCACTGCCTTTACGAATAGAAGAGTACGCAATACCTGCTTGGCGCAAGTCATTACGCAAACCATCCATGTTTTGTTCCTGCAATTTACCTAATGCAGTGTCCATATCAACTTCCATCAGGAAGTGAACCCCACCACGTAAGTCCAGACCCAGCTTCATCAGTTCACCACCGAGAGCTTCAAGCCATTTTGGTGTAGCAGGTGCAAGGTTTAATGCAACAACATACTGGTCACCCAGTGCATTCATGATGACTTCACGAGCACGTAACTGAACGTCAGAGTTGTTGAAACGGGCTAAAATTGCCCCATTTTCGAGAGCAACAGATTTGCTCTGAATTTTGTCTGTTTCTAAAGCTTTTTGGACTTGGATCAGCGTTTGTTCATTGGCGGCGGTTCCCCGCACGCCAGTGATCTGAACAGCCGGATCCTCACCATATAGGTTTGGAAGTGCATACAGCAAACCGATGAGGATCGCAGTGATCAACATCAGATACTTCCATAAAGGATAACGGTTTAGCACGGCAGTTCCCTTCGGGAAAATTCAGAATTAGATTGCTTTCATTGTGCCTTTAGGTAGAACAGCAGCAACGAAATCACGTTTGATAGTTACTTCAGTGTTCTCACTCAGTTCAAGAACAACATAACCTGTTTCAGACACTTTAGTCACACGACCGATTAAACCACCAGTGGTTAAAACTTCGTCACCCTTAGCGATTGATTCCATCAGTTTACGGTGATCTTTAGCACGTTTTTGCTGTGGACGCAGGATCATGAAATAGAAAATCAGCGCGAAAACAACCAGCATAATAATCAGAGAGTACGGGCTACCTTGAGCGGGTGCGCCTGCTGATGCCGCTGCTTCAGAAATAAAAAAACTCATTCAACTTTCCTCATTGTTATTGAAAGCAATTTCAAACTTACACTTTAACTAGTTCAAGTTACATAAAATACATCAAACCATCATGTAACTAGAACCAAAAACTATAATTTGCACTAAATAATTCTTTTGGCTGATGCCAATAACCACAATCAGCTGCAAGAACGAAGGGTACAGCCCGATATGCTACACAGTTCGGGCTAACTTCGCACTTTAAATTCACTCTCTATTTAATGAAGGCTGGGCTTTGCCAATCTTCTGATAGAAATCCGCAGCAAACTGCTCAAAATTACCCGCTTCAATCGCTTGGCGAATACCCGCCATCAAGCGTTGATAGTAACGTAAATTATGGATGGTATTGAGTCGTGCACCCAAAATTTCATTACAACGGTCAAGATGATGCAAATACGCGCGGCTGTAATGACGACAAGTATAGCAGTCACACTCTGCATCGAGAGGTGATGTGTCTGACTTATACTTCGCATTACGGATTTTTACCACGCCACTGGTGACAAATAAATGCCCGTTACGTGCATTTCGTGTCGGCATCACACAGTCAAACATATCGATACCACGACGTACACCTTCCACTAAATCTTCCGGCTTACCAACGCCCATTAGGTAACGTGGTTTTTCTGCCGGAATTTGCGGGCATACATGCTCTAAAATACGGTGCATATCTTCTTTTGGTTCGCCGACTGCTAAGCCGCCTACAGCGTACCCATCAAAGCCAATTTCCACCAGCCCTTTCACTGAGATATCGCGTAAATCTTCGTAAACACTGCCTTGGATAATCCCGAACAACGCATTTTTATTGTTCAATTCATCAAAGCGCTGACGGCTACGCGCAGCCCAACGTAATGACATTTCCATTGATGTCTTTGCGTAATCCCAATCTGCTGGGTACGGCGTACATTCGTCGAAAATCATCACGATATCGGAACCGAGGTCATACTGAATTTCCATCGATTTTTCGGGGCTTAAGAAGACTTTTTCACCATTAATTGGATTACGGAAATGAACGCCTTCTTCTTTAATCTTACGCATTGCGCCAAGGCTAAAGACTTGGAAGCCGCCTGAGTCTGTTAAGATAGGGCCTTGCCATTGCATGAAATCGTGCAAGTCACCATGTAATTTCATGATTTCTTGACCTGGACGCAACCATAAATGGAAGGTATTACCCAGTAAAATTTGAGCTCCGGTTTCTTTCACTTCTTCAGGAGTCATTCCCTTAACCGTGCCGTAAGTTCCTACTGGCATGAACGCCGGAGTTTCTACCACGCCGCGTTCAAAAATCAGGCGACCACGACGCGCATTGCCGTCGGTTGTCTGTAATTCATATTTCACGTTTTATCTCCTAGCATCAGAAAAACAGTCTGGTGCTATTGGTTACTGAATCTAAGCAAGCAGCTACGCCGCCACTTATTCTTGTTCTGCCGAGCCGACTTGCTCAAAACGAGCATTGGCGTTTGGCGTAATAAACATGGCATCACCATAACTAAAGAAACGGTATTTTTGCTCAACAGCTTCTTTATAGGCTTGCATGGTGTTTTGATATCCCGCAAACGCAGAGACCAACATAATTAATGTGGATTCTGGTAAGTGGAAGTTAGTGATCAAGGCATCAATCACTTGATATTCATAACCCGGATAAATAAATATCTGAGTATCATCAAAGAATGGAGCAATTAAAGCGTTTTCGCTGGCTTTCGCGGCACTTTCGAGTGAACGAACTGACGTTGTTCCCACAGCAATCACACGATTTCCACGCGCTTTACACGCCAACACGGCATCGACCACCTCTTGCGGAACCTCTGCATATTCAGAGTGCATAATATGGTCTTCGATGGAATCAACACGCACCGGTTGGAACGTTCCCGCCCCGACATGCAGTGTTACAAATGCCATCTCAACGCCTTTTTGGCGTAATGCTTCTAATAAAGGCTCATCAAAGTGTAAACCCGCTGTTGGTGCAGCAACCGCTCCCGGACGCTGGCTATACACGGTTTGATACAACTCTTTATCAGACTCTTCATCTGGACGGTCGATATACGGAGGTAATGGCATGTGACCAATTTGGTTAAGGATGCTTAATACATCACGTGCATCATCAAAGCGCAGCTCAAACAGTGCGCCGTGACGAGCGACCATTGTCGCATTCACACTTTCATCTTCACCCAGTAGCAGCGCTGTGCCTTCTTTTGGTGCTTTAGAGGCTCTAACATGAGCCAAAACACGATGTTCATCGAGCATACGCTCAATCAAAACCTCAATTTTACCGCCACTCGCTTTACGACCAAACAATCTCGCAGGGATCACGCGAGTGTTGTTGAACACCAGCAAATCCCCTGGCTCCAATTTTTCAAGAATATCGGTAAACACACCATGCGTGAGCTGTCCCGTGGTACCATCAAGACCAAGTAAGCGACATGAGCTACGCTCAGCCTGAGGATAGTGGGCAATAAGTTCTTCTGGTAATTCAAAAGTAAAATCGGATACACGCATTGTATTGACATCAATCTAAAAAAATAAGGCGACTAGTCTAGTGCTGCACTGCCTTTGGCGCAAGAAATAAGCGCCATTTTGTATAAAAAAGAATCAATATTGTACAAATATTTTCTGAAACCGCACGGAATGTGTCGGCTGCCTTTTTTCTTTCAATTTTTCGTTTCTGACATTTTTCGTTTATAGTATCGATATGAACTATCTTGCTCATCTTCATCTTGCCCATCTTGCCAAAAGCTCCCTATTGGGAAACATGATGGCAGACTACGTACGCGGTAATCCTGCGGGAGCTTATTCTCCTGAAATTGTTGCAGGGATCCGTATGCACAGAGCCGTAGATAGAACCACCGATACCCATCCGCTCGTCAAACAAGCTCGTCAGCTATTTCGCGAAGAATACCGCAGAGTCGCACCTATCACCTTGGATTTAGTCTGGGATCATTTTCTTTCTCGGCATTGGGAGCGTCTCGTTCCCTCACATTCACTCTCTGATTTTGTGTATTTTGCCAGGCAAACCATTGAACCAGATTTGTGTCATACTCCTGAAAAATTTCAGGAGTTAAATGAGTATCTTTGGTCTCAACAATGGCTGACGCGATACGCAGAAAAAGCGTACATCGGTAAGTCACTGAATGGCATGGCAAGACGCCGTCCAAAACTCGCGGCTCTAAGTGGCTCATTCGATGATTTTCTACTTAATTATCTAGAGCTTGAACATATTTTCTTTCAGTTTTATCCACAAATGATTGAGACAGCAAAACAGCAACTTTTTGCCCAAGAGCTCACATTACATGCATCCGAATAAATTAAAACTTGCACTTTAATGGAATAAAACTATCTTATTGATATTAATCTGCCAAATTGATACCATTGATAGGTAAAAGCTATCATATCAATTGGTTTTAATGTCTTTATTCTCCAAAGATAAAACCTTATCCTTAGGTTATATTTATCCGCATGCCCCATTTCGATTGCGGAGATAGAAACCCTTAAAACTCATAGGAGTACATTATGGTTCTGGTTACACGTCAAGCCCCTGACTTTACTGCTGCAGCTGTTCTTGGTAATGGTGAAATCGTTGAAAACTTCAACCTGAAAAAACACCTGAACGGTCGCCCAGCTGTGATCTTCTTCTGGCCAATGGACTTCACTTTTGTATGTCCTTCAGAACTGATTGCATTCGATCATCGCTATGAAGAATTCAAAAAACGCGGCGTAGAAATCGTTGGTGTTTCTTTCGACTCAGAATTTGTTCATAACGCATGGCGTAAAACTCCTGTTGATAACGGCGGTATCGGTGAAGTTAAATACCCGATGGTTGCTGATATCAAACGCAACATCATGAAAGCTTACGGCATCGAGCACCCAGAAGCGGGCGTTGCTCTGCGTGGTTCTTTCTTAGTTGACAAAAACGGTGTTGTTCGTCACCAAGTGGTTAACGACCTGCCATTAGGCCGTAACATCGACGAAATGCTGCGTATGGTTGACGCGCTGCAATTCCACGAAGAGCACGGTGATGTTTGCCCAGCTCAGTGGGAAAAAGGTAAAGAAGGCATGAACGCATCTCCAAAAGGCGTTGCTGCTTACCTGACTAAGAACGCAACTGGTCTGTAATTTGACCTGTTAAGTTTTCAAGTGCCGGCTTAATGCCGGCATTTTTGCATCTATCCCTATCTAAAATTTTTTCCTACCGCGTTAACACTTTTTCACTTTTGTTATTCAATCCCTCAAACCATTCATGCTATATCTGGATGATACAAATATTTAACAAATTATTTATTTGTATTACATCTACGCGTTACTTCCTCATTTAATCGGGAGATACCAATGATAAAAAATGCATGGCGCCCTTCTTTACTACTGATTTCGTTACTAACTTCAAGTCAACTTTATGCTGCTTCAGAACCTGCCGTTGAAGCAACAAAAGGCATGGTTGTCTCCTCTCAACACCTTGCTTCACAAATTGGTGCTGACATTTTAAAAGCCGGAGGAAATGCGGTTGATGCGGCAGTTGCAGTGGGTTATGCCCAAGCAGTCGTTAACCCTTGCTGTGGCAATATTGGTGGTGGTGGTTTTATGACACTCCACCTTGCGGATGGTAAAGATATCTTTATTAACTTCCGAGAAACAGCCCCAAAAGCCGCCAGCGCTGATATGTATTTAGATAAAGACGGCAAACTTATCAAAGATGCCAGCCTATATGGCTACCTCGCATCGGGTGTACCGGGTACAGTGAAAGGCTTAGATTATGCCCTTGAAAAATATGGCACCATGAGCCGCCAACAAGTAATGGCGCCCGCGATTAAACCGGCTCGAGAAGGCTTTGTCCTAACCCGTGGTGATACCGATGTGCTCGACACAACGACCGAACGCTTCAAACAAGATCCCGAAGTAGCTCGGATCTTCTTAAAACCGGATGGAAGTGCTTACCAACCGGGAGACTTGCTGGTACAAACCGATTTGGCAAACACGCTGGAAAAAATCGCCAATAAAGGCCCTGTTGCATTCTATGAAGGCGATATTCCTAAAATTGTAGAAGCTGCATCGAAGAAAAATGGCGGGATCCTAACAGCTCAAGACTTTGCTGATTACTCCATTTCAGATACCACTCCCGTTAGCTGCACCTACCGTGGTTACAAATTTATCTCTGCACCACCACCAAGTTCGGGCGGCGTAACTATCTGTGAAACCCTCAATATTTTAGAAGGTTATGATCTCAAAGAGATGGGCTTCAACTCCGCTGAATACATTCATACGCTGACTGAAGCGATGCGCCACGCCTATATGGACCGCAATACATTCTTAGGCGACCCTGCATTTGTAGATAACCCGACAGGTAAGCTACTCAGCAAACAATACGCCGCTGATCTGCGCAAAGAGATTGTGCCAAATAAAGCGACACCATCCACTGAAGTTCAACCGGGAATAGGACCTCACGAAAAACCAGAAACGACCCACTATTCGGTCGTAGATGACAAAGGCAATGCCGTTTCAACCACTTATACAATCAATGGTCGATTTGGCTCTGTAGTGATTCCGCCAGGTACAGGTTTCTTCCTGAATGATGAAATGGATGATTTCACCACCAAAGTGGGTGAGAAAAATCTGTATGGCTTAGTACAAGGGGAAAGAAACTCTATCGCCCCCGGTAAGCGCCCACTATCATCAATGAGTCCGACAATTGTCACTAAAGATGGCAAAGTCTTCTTAGTACTCGGCTCTCCAGGAGGCTCAAGGATCATTTCAATTACCTTACAAACTGCACTAAACATTATTGACCACGGCATGCCACCACAAGAGGCGGTAAATGCCCCTCGCATTCACCATCAATGGCTGCCTGATGAGGTTTATTATGAGCAACGCGGCGTGTCTAAAGACAGTTTAGCGTTACTCGATAAGATGGGTTATAAAATGGTAGAGCAGACCCCATGGGGCGCTGCTGAGCTAATTATGATCGGTATTCCTGACGGTGCGGGTGTGAGTGCGAAATCTTCCGGCAACGACTCTGCCGTTTCTGGCAAAGTCCGTGAAGGCTTTATTTACGGATCTAACGATGTTCGCCGCCCTGCGGGCAGTGCGGTGGGTGTGAATTAGTTAGTCGATAACTAAAATGAAAAATGCCAGTGGATTTATCATCTACTGGCATTTTTTTAGGAATTTACAATATATTATGCGTGCTTATGATGCTGACTTGATGGTGTGATAAGTCTGTCACATAGCGCAGCAACCACTAACACAACCACCGATGGTAATAACCACGCTAAATCTTGCTGATATAATGGAATAGACGTCATCCAGTCTGGGATATAAGTCTTCAAGTTATCAGAGGCTTTCACTGCACCAATCAAACCGACCACAAAGCTTGTTAACATCGTTGGAGCAATCACGATGGTTGGGTTTCGCCACCACTTCAACGTAAAGCTCATTAAAATCAAAACGATACAAGGTGGATAAATCGAAACCAATACCGGCAATGAGAACGCAATCAGCTTACTCAGTCCTAGGTTTGAAATCACCATAGAAAACAAGCCTAAAATCAATACCAATTTACGGTAAGAGATTGGCACATAGCGGCTGAAGAACTCAGCACATGCGCAGGTTAGCCCTACAGCAGTTACCATACAGGCAACAAAAATCAATACCGCTAAGAAGAAGCTACCGTAGTTACCGAACGTGTATTGAACATATTCGTGAAGAATATCAGCGCCATCAGCTGGATTTGGAATCAATGATCCACTATTTTCGCCCAGTTTAAACAACGATAAATAGACCAGAGTTAATAACACACCAGCAATTAATCCTGCCCACATGGTATAGCGAGTTAATAATGATGAGTTTTCAATACCGCGGGAACGCGCCGCATTCACAATGACAATACCAAAAACCATGGCACCTAATGTGTCCATCGTTAAATAGCCATTAATAAAGCCATTGGAAAATGCCATATTTTGGTATTCAGGGGTTGCCAGGATCGGTTCTCCAGCAGGCCACATAACCGCAGCAACGCCTAAAATTGCCAGTGCCAACATTTTGACTGGCGCCAAAATGTGCCCAACACTATCTAGTAATTTACCTGGGTATAACGAAATACCGATTACCAGTACAAAATAGATGGCGCTATAAATCAGCAGTGATATTTCCGATTCACCGCCCAGCAATGGTGCAATACCCACTTTATAAGAAACGGTTGCCGTTCTTGGGGTCGCAAAAAGAGGCCCCACCGATAGATATGCAACGATAGCTAATAGCAGACCGGCAGTTTTACCAATTGGCGTGCTGAGCGCTTCAATACCGCCCCCCACTTTCGCCAATGCAACGACGGTAAGAACAGGAAGACCGACACCTGTGACTAAGAAACCAAGTGCCGCAGTCCAAACTTGTTCACCGGCTTGTAAACCGACCATTGGCGGGAAAATAATATTTCCAGCCCCAACAAACAGCGCAAAGGTCATAAAACCTAAGGCGAGGATATCTCTGGATGATAAACGATGAGCCATATTATGTTAATTTTTAGTAAATTATGAAATAAAAATAGGTCACTTCATCCGTAACCTATTGGAACATATATGACGAAATAGAGTTCTGATCAACATTACATTAACAATACAAAATGCATGTCTTGGTTAGCTTTGCAATACTAAACATCAAAAAACAGTAAAAATCGCCAATAACTGGCGACAAGTAAAACTTTTATAGGGAAAAAAGGCAAGAGCAAACCCGAAAACAAGAACAATGCACCAAACTAAATTTAAGAACCAGTGATTACTGTCAGTAAAATTGCAATATCCCGTATATATTCAGGCTAAAAAATCACCAATAAAACATTTTTTAACCATACCGAAGAAATGTTCACAGAATAAGATGAAGAAAATTGCAGGATAAAATTGAAAATATAGCGTAGGCGTTAGAAATAGCACCAATATAGGATGAAATACAAAACAAAAAACCTTGCTAATATGATGATTTTATTAGCAAGGTTTCGGTTTTCTGATTATTTCGCGCTTAATGTATTCACTTTCTTGTCTGACACAATAAACACTGGCGGTAATGTGAATGAAAACTCACTGCCCTTACCAACCTGACTGGTTACTGAGAGCTGGCTACTATGATGCTGAATCGCATGCTTAACAATCGCTAAGCCCAATCCTGTTCCGCCGCCACCTTGCCTTGAACGCGCTTTATCCACACGATAAAAACGCTCTGTTAAGCGAGGAAGGTGCTCGGCTGGAATTCCCGGACCATTGTCACTCACACTAAACTGGGCACCATTACTGGTTCGCTGCCATTTCACCTTAATTTTCGTACCATCTGGCGTATGGTTTATGGCGTTATACACTAAGTTAGCAACCGCGCTTCGTAGCTGTTCTTCATTTCCATGAACTCGAAGTTTTTCATCAATACTGAATTCAAACTCGTGCCGCCCTTGGCTTAAGCTAATCGCTTCTTGTTCAATCATCTTGAGAATGACCGGCATATTAATCTGTTCGTCTAGATTAATTTGAGGGGCAACCTCTATACGGGATAATTGCAGCAATTGCTTCACTAGGTTATCCATTCGATGAGTCTGTTCTTGCATCACCGACAACGCTTTTTTATTCATCGGTGAAGTGCCTTCTTGGTCATCCATAACTTCAAGATAGCCTTGGATAACGGTCAATGGCGTACGTAACTCATGGCTCACGTTAGCAAAAAAGTCTCTACGTGCTTTTTCTAGACGGCGTTTTTCAGTCACATCTCGAGCCACCATCAAAAGCTGATCACTCGCATATGGTAAGATCCGAAACTCAACAATTTCGCCACTATTAAGCTCAATCGTCAGTGCTTGGTCATAGTTTTTCACGGTGAAATAACGACTAAAATCAGGATAACGTAGCAAGTTAAAAATATGCTGTCCGTTATCCTCAGGCCAGCGAAAGCCTAGAAGCTGTTGAGCGTGGCGGTTACACCAGAAAATATTGCCTTCGGTGGTCATAATTACCACTGCATCAGGCAAGGATTCAGCTCCGCTGCGAAAGCGCTTAATCAACTGACCTAATTCACGGCGACGCTTACGGTTGCGCTGCTGCATCTGATAGATGCCATAAAATATCGGCTCCCATCCCCCCTTGCCATCCGGCGGCAGCATACTTCTATCCAACCAGAGCCAATCTGAAAGTTTTAGCAGGTTATATCCGTGCCAAATGAGTGCTGCGAGCAGTGAAATCACTAATAGCCACGGAAGATGCCCAATAAAAACAGACAGTATCAATGCGGGTAAAATAAATAAAAACAGCCCCCAAATCAGCTGTTTTAAGGATAAGCGTTCAAGCACCCATGTTTCTCCCTAATGGTTTCTCAATAGCGAACAGAGAAGCGGTAGCCAGTACCACGAACCGTTTGCACCATCTTATCATGCCCATCTAACTCTAACGCTTTTCTTAAACGACGAATATGCACATCCACCGTTCTGTCTTCCACATACACGTTTGCGCCCCAAACATAGTTGAGTAACTGTTCGCGGCTATATACTCGCTCTGGATGGGTCATAAAGAAGTGAAGTAACTTGTATTCGGTAGGCCCCATATCAATGGGAATTTCTTTGCTGGTAACGCGATGAGAAGTAGGATCAAGAACTAACCCGTTCATCTCAATAATGTCTTCTGTCGCCATTGGAGAGATACGTCGTAAAATGGCTTTAACTCGAGCTATCAATTCTTTTGGTGAAAATGGTTTGATTAAATAATCATCCGCCCCCACTTCTAATCCTTTCACGCGATCTTCTTCTTCGCCCCTTGCAGTTAGCATCATCACGGGGACATCACGCGTGGCGCTATCACGCTTCATATGTTTAATGACTTGGATACCGGAACCACCGGGGATCATCCAGTCCAACAACACTAAATCAGGAAGTGGATCAACCAATTGCGCTATTGCAGAATCATAATCATCAGCCTCTGTGGGCTGAAAACCATTCTGTTCCAATACAAAACAAACCATTTCTCGGATGGGCGCTTCATCTTCAACGACTAGAATGCGTCTTGCCATGATTGTTCCTGTAAATAAGAAGAGATTTTTAATGTGACCGCATTATGCGTCAGTTTTGTGACAGAATTATGAATATCTCAACCCACAATCAAGATCTATCATTAGATTAACAGTTTAATGTCATGTAAGTGAAATATTAACACCACATCTGGCTATCATTGCGAAGCGCTTCGCAACTCTCTTATTTTTACTGTTTAATTTGCCATACCTTTGCTTTCACTGAACCTATATACAGTATACTGTGACACAGCAAACCAAATGGTTTGAATATTAGTATAAAGCATCAGAATATTAATATAGTAAAAGCGTCATAATTACAGGAACCGCTAGCTCATGCGCATCATCCACACTTCAGACTGGCATTTAGGTCAGTATTTTTTCACTAAAAACCGATCTGCTGAACACCAACACTTTTTGCGTTGGTTAATAGAACAAGTCAAACAGTACCAAGTGGATGCCCTGATTGTGGCTGGTGATGTCTTTGATACTGGCGCTCCGCCAAGTTATGCGCGCGAACTCTACAACCAGTTTATTGTTGATTTGCAAAAAACAGGCTGCCAATTAGTTATTTTGAGCGGTAACCATGATTCTGTCTCTGTTTTGAATGAATCCAGCGCGTTATTACGTTATTTAAATACTCACGTCATCACATCAAACAGCGAGTCCCCAGTCATCACATTGAAAGATAAACAAGGGAACCCTAATGGGCTGGTGTGCGCGATCCCCTTTTTACGACCACGAGATATCCAAGTCAGCATTGCAGGGCAAAGCAGTGAAGAGAAACAACTTTCATTACAAAATGCCATTCATGAACACTACCAAAGCTGTTACCAAAAAGCCGTTGAGCAACGTACTGAACTGAACTTAGATATCCCGATTATTGCCACGGGGCATTTGACCGTTGTTGGTGCAGAGCTGACAGACTCCGTGCGTGAGATTTATATTGGCACATTGGATGCTTTTCCTTCCGGCGCATTCCCACCTGCGGATTATATTGCACTAGGGCACATCCATCGCCCTCAACTGATTGGTGGGCAAGCACATATTCGCTACAGTGGTTCTCCGATTGCACTTAGCTTTGATGAATCACAACAACAAAAAAGTGTCTGCTTAGTGGAATTTAATCAGCACCAATTTGCCAATGTTACTTTACTACCAATACCCGTTTTTCAGCCACTATTGAGTTTAAAAGGCTCTTTGAAAGAACTACAAAAACAATTAATGGCCTTACCTGTCAAAGAAAATGAGCTCCCTATTTGGTTAGATATTGAAGTCGCCACTCAAGATTATCTAGGAGATATCCAACAACGTATTGAAGCTCTTACTCAAGAACTCCCTGTTGAAGTTGTTCGCCTACGCCGAGCGCGGCAGGCGCAGACTGGTCAAAACCTCACTCCACAGAATGAAACATTAAATGAACTGACCGCCGAGGAAGTCTTTACTCGACGACTTACAGAAGAGTCATTGGAAGACAAAGCGTTAGAACAGCGTTTATTGCAGCTGTTCAAGCAATCCTACGCCAACTTGCGCAATGAACAGGGGGAATAACTGTGAAAATCTTAAGCTTACGCCTGAAAAACATTAACTCCCTAAAAGGTGAATGGAAGATTGATTTCACAGAAGAGCCTTTTGCCAGCAATGGGTTATTTGCCATCACAGGCGCAACTGGCGCGGGAAAAACCACGTTATTGGATGCCATCTGCCTTGCACTGTACCACCAAACTCCACGGTTAGGCGCGATATCAAAAAGCAAAAATGAGTTAATGACCCGCCACACGAGTGAATGTTTAGCTGAAGTGGAATTTGAAGTTAAAGGCGTCGCTTATCGCGCATTTTGGAGCCAACGCAGGGCAAACAATAAACCCAATGGTAACCTGCAAGACGCAAAAGCTGAGCTAGCAACCGTCGCTGATGGGCAAATCATTGCAGAAAAAATCAGTGAAGTGCGTGAAAAAATTGTGCAAATCACCGGGCTAGATTTTGGGCGTTTCACTAAATCCATTTTGCTCTCTCAAGGGGATTTTGCCGCCTTTTTAAATGCGACCGAAAAAGAGCGAGCCGATTTACTGGAAGAAATCACTGGCACCGAAATTTACAGCCAGATTTCGGTGTATATTTTTAACCAACATAAACAAGCTAAAACCGATCTCGATATTCTGCGGGCGCAAGCCGGTAGCATTAACTTACTCACTGAAGCTGAACATCAAGAACTCGTTGAAAAACAGCAACAATATTCAGCGCAAGAACAGCAACTGAATCAGAATAAAAACCGCCATCAACAAGCGCTAACATGGCACCAGCAACATCAACAATTGTTACAAAATACCCAGCGATTACAGATTGCACAGCAGCAAGCTCTACAACAATATCAAACCGCCGAACCCCGCTTACATAAGCTGGCACAAAGCGCCCCAGCAGAAGCCTTACGCCCCGATTGGTTGGCAGTACAAAGCTTGCAAACTCAACTCGATGAACAGACCCAAAAACAGCAGCGCACCACATTACTTTTAGAAACCGCTCAAAAGCAGCGCTTACCATTGGTCGCCCAATACACTCACGCTCAGTCGGAGCAAAATCAATATAAAGATTGGGTACAAAAAACCACGGCGATGATTGATAACGAAGTGCGACCACTCGACAATTTACTTACGCAGCTTAACCAGCAAAAAGTCCAATTGGACCTGCAATTAAATCAACTAAATGGAGAATATTTACAGAAAAAATCGAGTGTAGAAAATATTCAGCAGAAAATTCTTCATGCCAATAATGAGTTGAATAAAACCCAGTTATTTCTGCAAGAACACCAAAATGACGCCCAGATTGTCGCGCAACTCGGAAGCTGGCAACAGCAAGGGAAATTTATTTATGAACTCACAGAACGCCTAACCCAAAATCAGCAAAAGCAGAAAGCTATCCACCAAGAATGGCAAACCCTACAACAGGTTCAGCAGCAAAAAGCCAAAGAGTCTCAACAGGCTCAAAGCCATTTAGAAGAGCAGCATTCTCGCTTTAATCAGCTCGAAAAGCAGTTTCAGGAATATAAAGAAAAGCACAATATCGAGGAAATTAAAGCAGCAATTTCACAGCAGCAAGAACCTTTGCAGCATGCGAAAATACTACCTGTTTTACTGACTCAACATGAGGAAAAACAGCTACAGTTACAGTCACAAACGCAGTTGCAAAACCAACTTAGCGAATCTATCAACCAATTGTCGCAACAGATTACCATTACGCAAGATAGACTGACTCAGCTCCAGCCGCAACGGCAAATTTTGGAGCAAAAACTTCAGCTAGAACAAAAGATTGTCAGCTTAGAACATGAACGCCAACAGCTCATTAAAGGGACTCCATGCCCTCTTTGTGGCTCATTGGGCCACCCTGCTTTAGCATCATATCAAGCCGTTATACCCAATGAGACTCAGCAACAACTGGCTATGCTGGTCACTCAAATTGAAACTGAAAAACAAAAATTTACTGAGCTGCAAGCCTTATTGCAAGCAGACAAGCGCCACCAGCAAGATAACGAATTGGCTCAAAAACAGCTACAAGAGCAGTTCAACAACCTGAATCGTCAATGGCTGAAAGCATGTGAGCAAGCACTTACACCTGAACTAGCCAAAAACGCATCTGCAGTAGAACAATTTCTCATTGAATTACAAGAAAAGCTTACCGCTCAGCAAACCATCATCAATGAATTTGCACAATTAGAGCGTCAGTACCAAGATGCTAAAAACCAATATTATGAACAGCAAACCCAAGCTAAACAGCTGTTTTCTGAGTTATCTCTCCTTGATGAGAAACTTAAGCATCACTCCCAGCAATTAGAAGAAAACCAAGCTGAGCAGCAATCTCTGCAACAACGCTTAGAACAACAAGTACAGCAGCTTACGGCCTCACTGGCGCCATTTAATCTCATTCTTCCAAGCCAAGCACAATTTAATACTTGGCTACAAGAGATTGAGCAACGCGGGCAATATTATGAAGCACAAAAAAACACCTTTCTGCAAATCACCAAAAATATTGACGTTGATACGGCTACGCTTGCAGCTGAAACAGCTAATGCTCAGCAATTAACTCAGCAACTTTCTGCTCAACAGCAGCAATTAGAGCAATTAAATCAGCAAATTGAACAAAAAAATATGCAACGCCAGAATCTGTTAGATGGTCAAACAGTTGCTGTTTTTGTCCAAAAAATGCAAGAAAAACAAGCTCAATACACACATCAAGTTGATTCACTTTCAGAGAAAATTAGCGAAATAGATAAAAATATTGCTGTACTCAACGGAAGTGCCCAAGAACTTGATCACCAATTGAAGCAACTAAGCCAACGACAGTTAGCCGCTCACACTCAGTTTGTTGCTGCACTCAGTAGCAGCCCTTTCGATACTCAAGAGCAGTTCCTTAATGCCTTACTGCCGACTGAAGAGAAAATTGAGCTGGAGCAGCTTAAACAGCGAGTCACTCAACAGCGGCTGGAGGCGGAAACTCGCTACCAAGAAAGCCAGTCAGCCATAGCAAATCATGAGCAACAGCGTTTAGTGGAATTCACTGAGTTCTCTGTGGAAAAAATTCAGCAAGCTCTCGAACAACTAGAGAGCCAAATCAAGATATTGAACCAGCAACAAGGGCAAATCATTAACCAGCTTGAGCGTGATCAGCAGCAACGTCACCAGCAGCGTGAGTTATTGAATAAAATTGAACAGAGCCAATTAAGCTACGATGATTGGAGTTATCTCAATACCTTAATCGGCTCCGCCGAAGGGGATAAATTCCGTCGCTATGCTCAAGGGCTAACTCTAGACTGTTTAGTCTCGCTCGCTAACCAACAACTCGATAAATTACATGGTCGTTATTTGCTACAGCGTAGCCATTTAGCCAACCTCGAGTTGCAGGTTATTGATGGTTGGCAAGGGGATAGCATTCGCGATACGAAGACCCTTTCAGGGGGGGAAAGTTTCTTAGTCAGTCTCGCCCTAGCCCTTGCACTCTCTGACATGGTGAGCCATCGAACACAATTAGAGTCACTCTTTTTAGATGAAGGTTTCGGTACGCTAGACGCTGAAACTTTAGACATCGCCCTAGATGCATTAGAGAGCCTAAATGCATCAGGAAAAACCATTGGTGTGATTAGCCATGTAGAAGCGATGAAAGAACGAATTCCTGTACAAATTGCAGTGAAAAAAACTAACGGACTCGGCTTTAGTGAACTTCCAAGTCACTATCGTGTTAGTTAATACAATAGGCTAGAAAATAAAGATAACCAAATGAATTTATTTAATTTTTATAACAACATGCAAAAATTTGAACATTAAGGTTAAATTTTTTTTCTATGATTTGGTTGGGATACCTTTATAGTTGTTCACATCGAAACAATTTACTTCGAAACAAGTTACGGCTTCTGAGGTTGTTCAATAAATTGCCGTGCTCTAAACAAAAGCAAGGGGACACACATGTCTAACGCATTTATCGAAATGATTAAAAATCGTCGCACTATCTATAACTTAGGCGATTCATTACCAATCTCGGAAGAGAAAGTGGCTGGGCTTATCAAAGAAGCGGTTAAGCACTCCCCATCAGCATTTAACTCACAAACGTCACGTATTGTGGTGCTATTTGGTGCAGAACATAAAAAACTGTGGAATATCACCAAAGAAGCGTTACGCGCTATCGTACCAGAAGCAGCATTTGCGGGAACTGAGCAAAAAATTAATAGCTTTGCAGCAGGTGCCGGTACCGTTCTTTTCTTTGAAGATAAAAATGTCGTCACTGGCTTACAAGAACAATTCCCGCTCTATGCAGATAACTTCCCTATCTGGTCAGAACAAGCGAGCGGCATGGCACAGCTGGCAGTATGGACAACATTATCTCAGGAAAATGTGGGCGCATCATTACAGCACTACAACCCATTAATTGACAATCAAGTTCAACAAGAGTGGGATATCCCAGCAAATTGGATCTTACGCGCTCAAATGGTATTTGGTTCAATTGAGCAACCAGCTGGTGATAAAGACTTTATGGACGACGACGTTCGTTTCAAAGTATTCAAATAATTCATCACTGATCGTTATTATCTTTATTGCCTCTGCAAATATTTGCAGAGGCTTTATTTTATTTATTCACCCAAACCATTATATATTTATTTATATAATACATTTGAATTTCATTAAATTATTAACAATATAAAACCCTCAACTATCACAAATTATCCCAATAGAAAAACACCCTCGGAATATTAATCAAAATCAATCACACTTATTCAAAAATAATATTTCATTTTTATATATTGGTCGCAATTTTATAAAAAATAGCATTTTTAATCACTTACATGAAACTGAAAAACAACCTTAATTTGATTGACATCAATATGTTATATCCTCAGGGTAATAGTATTTACTTATAGACTAAACTTTTATTTTTGCATTATCGGCATTTGAACTACACTAAAAATAAGAGCACAGAAGCAGTATTGGATGGTGGTCAGTGTTATTAAGGGGGTGGACTATGAAACGTTTATCTTTATTAACTACTGTAGTGGCAATCTTCATTTCGAGTTGTTCTTTTGCAAATAATATCAACCCATCTTCAGGAGGTACAGTTTCATTTGGTGGTTATATCTATGAGCCTCAGTGTGAAGTCAATATCGTGAATCAAACCCATGCAAATGTGGATTGTTATCGTAATGGTAAAACAGTCACTGCATCAGGTTCATTGAAAAATGGTAAAAAAATCGAATCCGAGTATGTCAAAGTTGAATATGACAAACACAGTAAATTACCTATGTTAAACGTGACTTATGAATAAGTTAATTGAAGATCTAATAAGCATAATATTTCGGGGAGCTGCCATTTACTCTTAAGTTTAAACTCCCCGAACTTTATTTCTATATTAATCCGCTTTTGTTAGCACATAGCCCGTCAGCTATTTTTCTGTTCTTCTATGCACCTTTCCGCCATGATGCTTTCCCTAATCTTTTTTTTCATACGAATGTCATCGAACATACATTTCTATGAAAAAAAGCCTGACACAAGTGACAGGCTTTCGGTTATCAATATTTTATGACTGCTATTACTTAGCGGTTAAATCAACTTGGTAAATAGCAAAACCGATATCGTCAGTACCTACTTTTTTCATTGGATATTGAGCATGTTGCTGAATAAACTCGGCAGCTTTTTCACTTGGTGAAGTTTCAAAGCGTACATCGAGTTTTTTATCGGTTTTAATTGGCGTGAAGGACCAGTTATTATCCGCCTTCGAAACCACTTCGCCTTTTTCTTTAGACACTTTAGCGATATAAGCCGCTAAAATTGCACGGTTTTCATCTGGTGAAGCAAATGCAATATGCGCATCACCAGTACCTGCAAATTTACCGCCGTAACCACGATAGTTATTAGTCGCGATTAAGAATGCCGCTTTAGGATCGATTGGTTTGCCTTGGTAAGTCACATTTTTGATACGATTCGCATCTTTATTGACCACTTGGCAGTCAGTGTCATATTTAGCTGGCTGAGTTAGGTCAATCTGGTAATTCACACCGCTAATGGTGTCAAAGTTATAGGTTCTAAAACCATCCCAGTTGATCAGACTTTGCGGTTTAGTTGATTGAGCATCGATTTGGTTGAACATGCCCGCAGAGCACTCTAACCATTCAACCACATCCGCACCTGTTGCTTTTACTACCACTAAAGTATTTGGATAGAGATATAAGTCCGCCGCATTACGGAAAGTTAAATCCCCTTTCTCCACTTCAACAAACTCAGAAGGCGCATTTTTACGTCCACCGGCTTTGAATGGTGCCGCTGCCGCTAATACTGGTAAGTCTGCTAAGTCTGGGTCGCCTTGGATAAAGTTACGGGTGTAATCCATCTGAGCATCATTCACAATCTGAACCGTTGGATCGCTTTGAACTAATGCCAAGTAGCTGTACATGTTTTCAGAGGCTTTACCAATCAGTTTACCCACGAAATCACGGGTACCTTGATGCTGCTCTTGGATGATTTTCACAAGTGATTCATCGCGCTCAACCAATGCTTTCTTATTGGCTTTATCATAAACAGGGCGGGCATGGGCTTGAGCTTCAACCACTTTCCAATCGCCGCTGTCATTGTTAACCACCAAATCAACCACGCCTAAATGATCACCCCACTGTCCTGGCATAACTGCTGGAATGCCGTTGACTGTGCCTTTGGCAACATCGACACCTTTAATATCAGCAAATTCTTTACTTGGGAACACACCGTGAGAGTGACCAAACATGATAGCGTTAATGCCCGGCACTTCGCTGAGATAGTACACAGAGTTTTCTGCCATCGCTTTGTATGGCTCTTGTGAGAATCCTGAATGAGGAATTGCCACAATCAGGTCAGCGCCCTCTTTCTTCATTTGCGGCACAAACTTTTTAGCAGTTTCAGTGATGTCATTCACCTTCACTTTGCCTTCTAAGTTTGGTTTATCCCAAATCATGATTTGTGGCGGAACAAAGCCGATATAACCGACTTTAATGGTATGTGTTTTACCATCACGGTCTTTTACCGGCGTATCAACAATAATGTACGGTTTGAAGTAGTTTTCACCGGTTTTAGCATCAACGATATTGGCGTTGACGTAAGGGAATTTCGCGCCTGCAATAGCTTGTTTCAGGTAATCTAAACCAAAGTTGAATTCGTGGTTACCAAAGTTACCGACGGTGTAGCCCATGGTGTTCATTAAGCTATGAGCAGGGTGAGATTCTCCCTCTTTTAAGCCTTTGTTCGCCATATAGTCAGCCAGTGGGCTGCCTTGGATTAAATCCCCGTTATCCACGAGGATAGCGTTGGTGGCTTCATTTTTCGCGGCTTTGATTAATGTCGCAGTACGTACTAGGCCAAATTGTTCAGTAGATTTGTCTTTGTAGTAGTCGAAGTCAATGAGGTTGCTGTGTACATCGGATGTTTCCATGACACGCAAGTCAACCGTGGCAGCGTTGGCGTTAAATGCCACCAGCAGTGCCAAAGATGAAAGTTTTAGAGCCTTTTTCACGTTAAATCCCCTTTGTTGCCTTTTGAGAGAATGCCTCTCATAAAGTCCAGATTCATTTCATGGTTATTGGTCAAAAACCCAACCATACCCGAAATTGAGCCTGTCACTGTGTGTTGGATATCAAGTTTTAATGATAATGCCTGCAAACAGTAACCATTTTTTGTGACTAAATCACGGTTTTAGTCCATTTATGAATCCCGACTTTTATATAGCTCACAAAAATAGATTTATCCGATAAAAATCACCGCTATTATTTGAGTTATCGATAAAACCCGCTATTCCCCGAATAACTCACCGACACTCACTTTATCAGTAGTCAAACCCACCAGCTCATTTTCACTTTTGCCCTTCTTTTGCTTTTGCCTTTCTTTTTCCTTTTATTCTTTTATCTTTTTCGCCCTTCCCCTCACCCATTGCTCTAAATAATTCGCGTTGTAGCAAGGCGGCAAGAGAGGCTAATCCCTAGGAGCATACACAAGTATGTGACTAGGGTTAGCGAGCGTAGCCAACACAGCTACGGCGTGAAGTATGACGAGCAAGGCGGCAAGTGAAACTAGTCCCTAGGAGCATACACAAGTATGTGACTAGGGTTAGCGAGCGTAGCCAACGCAGCTACGGAGTGAAGTATGACGAGCATTAACCCTCAGAGCAGAGCCAGGCCGCCCCCGCACCCCACTCGAATCCCCATGCTCCGCCTTCCTGATTGGCGTATCAAACTCCCTACCAAACACCCATTGACGAATTTTTTCTGGCAAATTTTCATAGAGCTCATCGACGTTGCTCATTCCGCCCCCTAACACTATGACGTCTGGATCTAGCATGTTGACGGCTTGTGCTAACGCTTTTGCTAGACGATTTTGGTAATGTTCAAAGGCTTTTATCGCGTGTTTATTGCCGTTTCGCGCCAATTGAATAATTTCGGTGCCTGTTTTGGATTCTCCGGCCAGTTTTTTGTAATCCGCCATAAATCCCGTACCGGAGACAAATTGCTCTGTACAGCCACTCAGCCCGCAATAACATTTCTCGTCAGCCAGAAATAGTCGGTCTTGGTCATCTTGCCATGGCAAAGGGTTGTGTCCCCATTCGCCTGCGACGCCATTTCCACCAGAATGAACTTGCCCATTAATGGCGATCCCTGCGCCACAGCCCGTTCCGATGATAACCGCAAATACCACTTTAGCGCCTGCCCCTGCACCATCTACGGCTTCTGAAACAGCAAGGCAATTAGCATCATTGGCCATTTTCACTGGGCGACCTAAACATTGAGCAAGGTCTTTATCGAATGGTTGTCCGTTTAGCCACGTAGAATTGGCATTTTTCACTTTTCCCGTCACTGGAGAAAGTGTTCCAGGGATCCCTAAACCCACACTTCCAACTTGCCCCGTTGCCGCTTCCGCCTCATCAACTAAATGCTTAATTGCATCGAGAGTGCCTTGATAATCACCTCGTGGCGTTGGCATACGCTGACGAAATAGAATATTGCCACCATCATCCAGCGCGACCACTTCAATTTTTGTACCGCCTAAATCAATCCCTATTCTCATAATGGCACTCACTTATTATCTATTTTTCATTTAATTGCCTGCTTACATTATTAGACGACCTTTATAGAAAGTAAAACACCGCAAAATGGCGGGCATTTTTTTTCGCTTAATAACGGACAATTCGCTATCATGTCCGCCTTGCTAAACATGTTTTTAATGACAAAGGTAGGTTTTTCATGTGGTTCAAGAATATATTGGTCTATCGCCTGAATCGGGATTTGGCACTCTCCGCGGATGATCTGGAAAGACAACTTGCGCCGCTAGCTTATACCCCTTGTGGAAGCCAAGACATGATGAAAACGGGCTGGGTGCCACCAATGCGTGGCGCAGATGCACTCACCCATGCTGCAAATAACCAAATTCTTATTTGTGCCAAAAAAGAAGATAAGATGCTGCCATCCCCCGTGATCAAGCAAGCATTACAAGAGAAAATTGAAAAATTAGAAGCGGACCAAGGTCGCCAACTGAAAAAAACTGAAAAAGCCTCGCTAAAAGACGAAGTGGTTCATGACTTACTTCCGCGCGCATTCAGTAAATTCAGCAAAACCTACATTTGGATTGATACCGTTAATCAGCTAATTATTGTTGATGCCGCTAGTGCTAAGCGTGCCGAAGATAATTTAGCGTTATTACGTAAAAGCTTAGGCTCGCTTCCTGTTGTTCCCCTGACCTTTAAAGACCCAATTGAGTTAACCCTGACTGAATGGGTGCGTTCTGGTGCATTACCTCAAGGTTTTGCCGCTATGGATGAAGCGGAATTAAAAGCGATTTTAGAAGAAGGCGGGATCATCCGTTGCAAGAAACAAGACCTAATTTCTGACGAAATTGCCACCCATATTGAAGCTGGCAAATTAGTCACTAAATTATCGTTAGATTGGGAAGAGCGCGTTCAGTTTATGCTATCTGATGATGGCTCTCTGAAGAAACTGAAATTCAGTGAAAAACTAAAAGAACAAAATGACGATATTCCTAGAGAAGATTTTGCTCAGAAATTTGATGCTGACTATATTCTGATGACAGGCGAACTCAGCGCCTTAATCGCTCGCCTAATTGATGTTCTGGGCGGTGAAGCCGAACATTAATATTATTTAGCTTTTTATCCTGACTTCACGATGGCAACGGGCATTTACGCAAGTTGCCATTTTCTTTTTAGACCCCGCTTGCATAGCCACAATTAAGTCATTGACTGCCTCCTCGATCTCTGGTTGATTAAATTACATCCATGTAACAAATCAGTAGCAATTTTGATTATTCAATAATAACAACACAAGCAGCTTCCTCGTGAAGCTTTGGTCAATATTCGAGCGAAGGAATGGTTATGATAGAGTTCATCGAGCCAGAAGTGGATGAAAATTCCGTTGTCTCCTTGCAGAAGGTAACAGCTGAAAACTTTTCGGAAATCTGTTTGCTGAGCCATACACTCAGTGAAGCACAGCGTAGCATGGTGGCAGATAATGCCTATTCCATGGTTGAGGCGCAATTCTCTGACTGTGCTTGGTATCGAGGCATTTATGCGGATGATATCCCTGTAGGATTCATTATGCTGCATTCTGGGCTAGATGATGATGAGCTTGAATACGATGGCATTATGCTATGGCGATTTATGATAGCCGAGCCTTACCAAAAATTAGGATTTGGTCGTGAGGCGTTAATTCAAGTGATCCGTTACTTGAAAAAGAAAGGTTACCCACGGCTGTATAATAGTTGCGGTGAAGGAGAAGAGAGCCCATTTGAGTTTTATCAGAAACTTGGCTTTATTCCGACAGGTGGCTATATCGATGATGAGTGCGAGCTTGTGCTGGATATTGCGAGCTGGCAGGATGAGTAACCGAACTATCACCTATAACAATCAGTTGTAATTTCACGACTGATAGGTAGCTTTAATATTTTAGGGTATCACTGAAATACGCTAAATAGTTTGTGCTATCGCAAGACGGCAAATGCGTTAGACCCTAGGAGCATACACAAGTATGTGACTAGGGCTAACGAATGAAGCCAACACCGCGACAGTGCAAAATATGACTAATACCAATACGCTAAATAGTTTGTGCTGTCGCAAGGCGGTAAATGCGTTAGACCCTAGGAGCATACACAAGTATGTGACTAGGGCTAACGAATGAAGCCAACACCGCGACAGTGCAAAATATGACTAATACCAATACGCTAAATAGTTTGTGCTGTCGCAAGGCGGTAAATGCGTTAGACCCTAGGAGCATACACAAGTATGTGACTAGGGCTAACGAATGAAGCCAACACCGCGACAGTGCAAAATATGACTAATACCAATACGCTAAATAGTTTGTGCTGTCGCTAGGCGGCAAATGCATTAGACCCTAGGAGCATACACAAGTATGTGACTAGGGCTAACGAATGAAGCCAACACCGCGACAGTGCAAAATATGACTAATACCAATACGCTAAATAGTTTGTGCTGTCGCAAGGCGGTAAATGCGTTAGACCCTAGGAGCATACACAAGTATGTGACTAGGGCTAACGAATGAAGCCAACACCGCGACAGTGCAAAATATGACGCGTATTTGTTATTTTTGGATAAGATAACGAATAGTCGGCCCATCTTGCTGAATATCCAACACCTTATAACCATAATTTTTTGCATCTAAAGGGATATTATTGATAGATTGTGGGCAATCACTTACCACTTCTAATATCTCTCCAGGTTTTAACGATGGCATCGCTTCTAACGTCGCAACCGCAGGGTATGGGCAAGGTTCGCCCACCATATCTAATCGATAATCCGGTACTATTTCTTTATGGCTCATGCGGCCTCCATGGAAGTATTCGCCAGTTTTTGGGCACGTTTACGGAAGAAATATTTTTCCCATACCAGCATCAAAATAAATGCAATGGCTAATAAAGCGTATGTAACGAGCAAGCCGCCTTCCGGACCAAATGTCTCTAGCAAGTTCACTTTGTCAAAGTCTGTAGCCAACCATGGGCCTAAATCATCCCAGTAATACGCTAAGATAGTCGCACCGATAATGTTACCGAAACCAACCCACCAGTAATGAACTTGACCTTCAACGGCACGGTACATCCAGCCAGTTTCACAACCACCCGCTAAGACAATACCAAACCCGAATAGTAATCCACCAATCACAGCATTTGGACCAGCCCACATAATCTTAGGTGTCGCGCCCAATTGCACATAACTGAAAATACCAATCGCACTGACCGCCATACCAATGATAATCGCTTTCGCCATATGAGTACGACCAGTGATCCATAAATCACGAAACGCGGAGGTAAAACAGATTTGAGCACGTTCAATCAGCAAACCAAAACCAATCCCACATAAGATAGCAAAGCCCATGACTGGTGCATCTAGCAGTGTATAAAAGCCCCACGCAAGTGCGACAGCAAAAATAGCCATGCCTAATTTAAAGCGTTTTTTAGCTGTATTCGGATTTTGAGTTAATGGCGATGCTGTTGAGACTTTTTTCAATTTTACCGCAATACGGAACATTGGCAGCAGGGTGAATTTGGCACCAAAGTAAGAGCCGACGGCAGTCGCTACAGCAAAGAACCAAGCGTGTAACGAGAATTGTGGAATCCCCGTAAAGAATGCCGCTAAGTTACATCCCATGGCTAGACGAGCGCCGAATCCAGCAATGATCCCACCGAGGATGGCTTGAAAAATTCGAACCCGATGCTGCGGCATGCGAATTTTGACATTATTTGCCCAAAGTGCCGCGGCAAAACAGCCAGCAAACATACCGATAATCATCACGCCATCAATTCGATCAAGTGGCGAACCTTGAAAACCAATAACTTTGAAATAGCCCCATTCTTCTGGATGCGCACCAAATAGCTGCATGATATGCCCGCCCCAGCGAGTAAATTCACCGGTTACAGCCCAAAAAGTGCCTGTTAAACCAAAATAATAAGTCGATAAGATACCTGCCGCAATCACCGCAGGTAACGGTTTCCAAAAACCGATGAGATAGTGAGATTTAAACTCAGACCAAGTCATTTTTACTTCCAGAATGTTTCAAGCCAGTACCTGGCAAAGAATTTCGCTGTTGTATGATGTGTTGCTACATGATGTATTGCTACATGATGTATAGCTAAATGCCCCACAGCGAAGAGGTGCACATCATACTCTGATACTTTTTATCATTAAATAATAAATTATGAATACTCTCAGAAAGATTGATTTAACCACATGCTTAATCACACCGCATATCACCGATTCTTCACATAAATTCTGAGGGTACAGTTGATGCTTGAAAGATAAATAAACATGCATAAAAAAAACGCCATCTTAATGATGGCGCATGGAAGTATAGTCTTATCTTATTTATAGAGGAGTATAATATGAAATATTTTTATTACATCATTTTGCTGTGTGTCGTCTAAAGTCAGCCCATTTGACTTCAGTAATAACATCCGAACTTACATCTAACAACTGAACATCGTACACTCGAGTATGATTGATTATATTTATTTTTAATATAAAGCCTAATCAAACAGCGACTAGTACTTTATTTATTCCCTAGCATTAGTAAATTGAAAAATAAAAAACTCGAGATGAAAAGTTATTAAAAAGTATTTCTAAATGTTATTGGCTGCATTATAGCGCTCATGAAATGTTGCGCAAGTGTTTTTTTATTTTATTTAAGAAGCATTAGCAAGAAGTCAAAAAAACAATAAATAACAATACATTGAACCCAAAAAACACTAATAAACGTGTCAGCTTTGCATTTATAACAGTAATTACATATTTATATTTCATTGTTCAAGTACATTTAAAATAATTTTATTAATAACACTTATATTAATAAAATTATCCAGCTTATTTACTCGCTTTTTTTATCATTTCAATTAGAGTTAAATGTATTAATAATTTTTATTATTCTCTTTTTTTGTCTGAACTTCATCTAACGGGTTAGCCCTGTTGTTATTTTGAACGATGATATCGCCTTTATTCATGATTATTCTAACAATCAGTAAGTTCCATGGTAATTCACACAAAACACTCTAAAATCGATACTCTTAATTTGGGTATTCAGAGAAATTACTCTGTATGTGAATAATCCCGCACAATATGGATGGTTTATTTTCAATTAACCTTATCAAGCCTTTTTTAAACGTGGTTTTATGTGAGCAGAATTTAAAATTACTCTAACTTAAATAAAATTAGAAGAAATTCCGAATAAAATTAAACCATTTGTTTGCGAAACTATAAAGAGAGAGCATTTTTTTATCAGAAATGTTGCAAGAATATGCAAAAGATATGATGGATGAAAATTGATAGGCATAAAAAAATGCGTTTTATCTCAAAGCATCAACGTGAGAATGACATCCGCGATGCAAAGATAAAACGCATTACTACGTAAAACAACTTAGCTATTTAGCATTAGCCGCTGTTGCTTCCATACCGACTAAACCAATCTTGAGATACCCCGATTGACGCAATGCATTCATTACATCCATCATCGTTTCATAATCCACACTTTTGTCCGCTTGGAAGAAAATTGTGGTTTCTTTATTGGTGTTTGTGGCTTGATCAAGAGTTGAACCTAACTGCTCTTTACTAACCGCTTGCTCGCCGATAAACAGCTGACTATCTGATTTCACAGTTAAGAATACTGGCTTTTCTGGTCGAGGCTGAGGCTTCGCAGTGGAAGCAGGTAAGTCGACTTTAATATCAACGGTAGCCAGTGGCGCTGCAACCATAAAGATAATCAGCAGAACCAACATAACATCGATAAACGGTGTTACGTTGATTTCATGCATTTCACCGCTATCGTCTTGTTCGTCACCTAAACGCATTGCCATAATAATTACCTTGCTTTGCTGTTTGCCAGATCGAGGTCACGCCCCAGTAACAACGCTGCTTGTGCAGCAACATCACCCACTTGACCACGATAGTTGTTGATCATACGAGCAAAAATATTATAGATAACCACCGCAGGAATCGCGGCAATAAGACCGATTGCCGTTGCCAGCAGCGCTTCTGCAATCCCTGGAGCAACAACCGCTAAGTTTGTGGTTTGTGAGTGAGCAATACCTATGAAGCTATTCATGATCCCCCACACTGTGCCAAATAGACCGACAAATGGAGAAATCGCTCCAATTGTTGCTAAATAGCCATTTCCACGCCCCATATAACGGCTGATTGCAGCAACCGCTCTTTCTAAACGGAAACCTGTACGGTCTTTAATACCCGCAAGATCTTGACTGTTTGCCGAAAGCGCTCTTTCCGTTGTCGCTTCAGCTAATAACATGCGCGTAATGCTACCTGCTTTAAACCCTTCCGCGATAGATACCGCTTCATCAAGAGATTTTACTTCTGCAATTGCTTTTGCTTCATCTTTTAAACGACGACGTGCAATTAAAATCTCACTTCCTTTGGATAAGAATAGCGCCCATGTAATCACGGATGCGAGTAACAGACCAATCATCACCGTTTTTACAACAACATCTGCGTTTTGGTACATACCCCAAACCGATAAATCCTGATCAAAACCGCCACCGTGAGCTTCAGTCGCAATCTCAACATTTTCAGTCACTACCGTATTTGTCACGACAGATTCCGGTGTTGCTGCTGGAGTTGTCGTTGCTTGAGTTGCAGTCACTTCCGTTGTGGAAGGAGTATTTGCAGGAGCGGCTGTTGAACCTTGGTTAGCTACTGGTGTAGTAGGTGTGACAGCGGGTGTTGTTTCTGCGGATGCCGTGCCCATTAAGCCGATCGCCAATAGAATAGAAGCTGTTAATTTACGCATCAGTTGGCCTTTACTCTCTTATTTTGTGTTGTATAAAAAAATTTATATCGATGATTGTGCCATTCATCGACTAACCATTAAAAGCGAAATTTGATTCACGCATTCATCTCTTTTCGTCAAGATGTCAGATAATATCAAACACACCACGAATTGATAGTAATTATCATTAGTATTCGCAATTTTTTGTCGCTTATCAACATAACCCTTCGAGAGACGACTCGATTTGCTGCTTGATAATGAAGAAAATTCAGCTAACCACTTTTGTTCTTGCTCTGGTAGACCAAAATCATTTAACGTCAGGTGATAACTTGGCCAATCATTTGATTTTCTATTGGTAAATAAGGGATAACTCAATGGCAAACATAAGACCAGAAACCCAGCTCGTGCATCTTGGTAGAAACCCTAAATTCACTCAAAAAGGGGTAAACCCTGTCATTCAACGTACCTCTTCCGTGATTTTTGATTCGGTAGAAGATAAAAAGCATGCTGTACGCAATCGCGCAAATGGCGTATTAATGTATGGTCGCCGAGGTACACAGACCCATTTTGCTTTCCAAGAAGCGATGACCGAATTGGAATGTGGTGCTGGCTGTGTTCTTTACCCTTCAGGTGCAGCAGCGATCACCAATGCCATTATGTCATTTATCAGCGCGGGGGATCATATTCTGGTCACGGGGTCAGCCTATGACCCGACACAAAACTTCTGCGACAAAATCCTCACTAATTTGAATGTTGAAACGAATTATTTCGACCCATTAACTGGCGCAAAAATTGCCGATTTAATCCGTCCAAATACCAAAATTGTTTTTTTGGAATCGCCAGGTTCTATCACTATGGAAGTCCATGACCTTCCTGCTATTGTAAAAGCCATTCGTCAAAAATCCCCAGAAATCATTATCATGCTCGATAATACATGGGCTGCGGGTGTCTTACTTAAACCTCTTTTATTTGATGTAGATATCTCTATTCAATCCGCGACAAAGTACATTAATGGTCATTCAGATGGCATGTTAGGGGTCGCTGTTGCCAACCAGCGCTGCATCGAAACTTTGCGAGAAAATTCATATTTATTGGGGCAAACTGCCGATCCTGATACTGTTTACATGGCTGGTAGAGGTCTTCACACCTTACCAACCCGCCTCAAGCAGCATGAAGCGAACAGTTTAGCCGTCGCAAACTGGTTAGTAGAGCATCCCGCTGTGGCACATGTTTTTCATCCTGCACTTCCAGGCCACCCTGGGCATGAATTCTTTAAACGGGATTTTAGTGGCTGCAACGGGTTATTTTCATTTCAATTAAATTCGCGGTTATCCCCTAAACAGTTCAGCGATTTTCTCGACCACTTTAGCCATTTTAAAATGGGGTATTCATGGGGCGGGTTTGAATCACTGATTCTTGGTTATCAAACCGAAGATTTACTCAGTATGCGCCAATACAATTATCAACCGGATAGTGGGTCGTTTTTCCGTCTGCATGTCGGCTTAGAACACCCGCAAGATCTCATTGATGATTTACAACGTGCTTTCGCGCGCATTTAAACATCAACATTCTGTCCTTAATTATTAGGCAGTTAATCACTGCCTTTTAGATAATTACCCAAACAAATCAAACTAGGCTGAAATTTTTCCTGTAATATAGAGCCCAATGATTCGCTTTATGCAGATACAGGAACGATTATGGAAGTCATACGCGAAATCGTACTGGCACTTTGGCAACACGATTTTATGAAGCTCGCCAACCCAGAAGTTCTCTGGGTAATTTACACCGTACCCTTTGTGGTGATTGTATTAGAAAATGGCGTGCTCCCCGCCGCATTTTTACCAGGTGATACCCTTTTACTGCTTTCTGGTGCATTGATTGCCAAAGGTGTTTTGCACTTTGTCCCCACAATCTTGCTGCTAGCGACGGCTGCGAGTTTAGGCTGCTGGCTTGGATTTGTTCAAGGGCGTTGGTTAAGCGAAACGAAGATAGTTAAACGCTGGCTTTCTCAACTCCCTGAGGAATATCATAAAAAAGCCAATGATATGTTTAACCGACAAGGTTTGTATGCATTATTGATCGGACGCTTTCTGGCATTCGTGAGAACGCTACTGCCATTGTTAGCGGGATTATCCGATTTAAGCCACCGCCGTTTCCAATTATTCAACTGGCTTAGCGGGTTATTGTGGGTCGGTATTATTGTGACTTTGGGCTATGCCGTTAACCAAATTCCTTTCGTTAAAGAGCATGAACAAGTCGTGATCACCGCACTGATGATCATCCCTGTTGTGCTGTTGGTTAGTGGTTTGATTGGCTCCATTATCGTCTACTGGAAGCACCGTAAAGCTTTGAAAGGCAGCAAAGAAAGCTAAATTGCACGCCTAAATCATCTCACGCGACCAACACAAGTTTCAGTGTTTGGTCGCCGCTACAAAACCATATCTACCTCTCAATATGCGCTCACTTCGTACTAATAAATAACTCAATAAACGCGCTTAATTTCCCTGGAGCCACTATGCACAACACAGCAATACCTACGAATGAACACACGCTTAACGTTCATCTTGTAAACTCATTTACTCGAAATAACACAGGCGGAAATCCTGCCGGAGTCGTGCTCAATCCCCCGAAACTCAGTGATGCACAAAAAATTACGATTGCTCGCCAAGTGGGATTTTCCGAAACGGCGTTTGTCTATTCCGGAGAAAGTGCGGGTGAAGAAACGGATTTTAAAGTGGATTTTTTCACCCCTGAAAGTGAAGTCGACTTTTGTGGACATGCAACATTGGCTGTCTTTTTTACCCTATTTTCACTGAATCAATTAGCCGCTGGCACCTACTCCCAAAAAACCAAAGCAGGTATTTTAAATGTTACGGTCAGTGCTGATGGGGTCACTATGCAACAAACACTCCCCGCTACTCGCCAAGGGCCTGATGTGAATACCGTCGCTGCCGCATTAGGTATCCCAGCTGAGACAATCACAGAAACAGGCTTACCTATTGAAATTATCTCCACTGGATTACCTGATATTTTAGTCCCCGTGCAATCCAATCAATTGGATAATTTAAAACCTAATTATGATGCTATCGCGCAGCTGAGCCGTGAATTTGACTCGATTGGTTTTCATGTTTTTGAGTTAAACCAGTCACCTTCTTTTACTGCTCATTGCCGAAATTTTGCTCCGCTCTACGGAATTAATGAAGAGTCCGCAACCGGTAGCGCCAGTGGTGCTCTTGGCTGCTATCTTGTGAAACATGTCTTCCCCACAGAAACCCATTTTCTGTTAGAGCAAGGGCGAGCAATGGGGTGTTCCTCGCAAATTCAAGTGGAAATCTCTCATCAAGATCAGGCTATCAGTCGAGTTTATGTGGGTGGACAAGCCGCAACAATGGGTGTCCAAACCGTCCATTTTTAATCTCTTAACACACCTAAAACAAAAAAGTCGCGGCATATTCTGTCGCGACTTTGATATCAAGAATGGATTGCTAACTTACGCTGTTATTGCTTCGCCAATAAGAAACTAATGGCGGAAAACAGATACTGCCCAATTTCTGGCGTCATCCATGTTCCTTGAGAAATAACCGGATCTTCGCGATAAATCGTGCGGATTTTTTCCTGTAATAGCGGATCGCCCCCAGTAAATTGGTTAAACATGGTTAACCACATTCCCGCTAGCTTCTGCACATTCGGCGAATCTGGGGCATCCCCCGCTTTCAATGCATTATAAATTCCTGAAATAAATTCAGGCCACACTTTGCCGGATTCAAAATAATGCTGGCTGACAACAGTAAATTGCTCTGCGGTTAAATGGGGTTTAAAACGCGACAGTTGGTACTCACTGAAACCCCGAGCTACAAAATCAATCATCGCTTCGGTGATCCCTGTCGAAAACATTAGCTCGTTGTCGGTTAAGTGAATTTGATTTAAACGCGCAAAGAAATCAGGGTTTCCGCCCGTATCTCTTTCCAAGGCAGTCATCCACTCAACACCAACCGCTTGTACTTCAGCTGATTTCGGTGATTCACCTTTTTCCATTAACGATTTTACTGTGGCGACCCGCTGTTGCCACTCTTGATTTTTCAATGTGTTCGCCGTGTATAGTGGCAATTGCTCAAGCTCTTGAGGGGTAAAATATTTATCAAACATCGACATCATCTCCAATAATGAAAACCAATCAGCCTGAGTGGGGTTATCTCCCTGTTGCATTTGCTGCTGTAACCGCTCGAGGCGTGAACGCAGTTTTTCAATCTGCTTCATCTGCTCGGTTAACAGACTAATACGCTCTTGCAGCAAAAGAGAGATATCGCCACTGTGACCATTAAGTAACTCACCGATGTCTTTCAGTTTGACTCCCACCTGACGCAGCATCTGAATTTGCGTCAAACGTTCAATACATTGCATATTATAGAGTCGATAACCTGCATCGGTTCTGGCAGTCGGCAGTAATAAACCAATCTCTTCATAATGATGAAGGGTACGAATGGTTAATCCTGTTTTCTCTGCAATCTCACCCACTTGAAATAGCATCTTAGCCTCCTGTCCTGAAATGCAGGTTAGTGCCTCACGTTACGTGAGGGTCAATCACTATTGTGCACTATTTTTCATTTATATTAATTTATTCCACTTTTTCGCTACCCATAAAAAAACCCCAGAGGCGATAACACCACTGGGGTTAATAATCAGCGAATCAGTGATTATTTAATTAATGCGTGCATCTCTTGTACAGAAATCACTTTATCCGTTGGGTCTGCGCTCAGGGATAATGCCGTCGCAAAGCCACCGTTGAGGGTTGTATCATAGTGAACTTTGTAACGCAGTGCGCTACCGCGAATGAGTTTTGAATCTTCAATCGCTTGACGACCTGCCGTTGTATTCACGATGTAGTTGTACTCTCCATTCTTAATACGGTCTTGAATGTGTGGACGACCTTCGTGAACTTTGTTCACTAAACGTGGGTTAATACCCGCTTCACCCAAGACAATCGCCGTTCCGTGAGTCGCATCTAACTCAAAACCGTGTTTCAGCAGTTTCGCTGCTAAATCAACAACTTTCGTTTTATCGCCTTCACGAACAGACAGCAGTGCGCGACCGGATTTCTTCATGGTTGAGTTGCTGCCTAACATCGCCTTAGCAAATGCTTCAGCAAATGTGCGATCAACACCCATCACTTCACCCGTTGAGCGCATTTCTGGTCCGAGGATTGGGTCAACACCTTGGAACTTGTTGAATGGCAGAACCACTTCTTTGACTGAGTAGTAAGGTGGAATGACTTCTTCAGTCACGCCTTGCTGAGTCAGTGTTTGACCCGCCATAACACGCGCGGCAACTTTCGCTAGTGGTACGCCTGTTGCTTTAGAAACAAATGGCACCGTTCTTGCTGCACGCGGGTTCACTTCAATCAGGTAAACTTCGTTGTTCTTCACCGCAAACTGGACGTTCATCAGACCGCGAACGCGTAACTCGAATGCCAGACTGCGCACTTGTTCACGCATCACATCCTGAATTTCTTGGCTTAATGTATAAGCTGGCAGTGAACATGCTGAGTCACCAGAGTGAACACCCGCTTGCTCAATGTGCTCCATAATTCCGCCAATCAGCACCATTTCACCGTCGCAGATTGCATCCACGTCAACTTCAATCGCATCATCAAGGAAGCGGTCTAATAGGACTGGCGCATCGTTAGACACACTCACCGCGGTTTGGAAGTAGCGACGCAGGTCAACTTCGTCATAAACGATTTCCATCGCACGACCGCCCAGTACGTAAGATGGACGAACCACCAGTGGATAGCCGATACCCGCTGCTTTTTCAACAGCTTGTTCGATAGTTGCAACAGTGGCGTTTTGTGGCTGTTTCAGGTTTAAGCGATTAACCGCTTGTTGGAAACGCTCACGGTCTTCTGCACGGTCAATCGCATCAGGGCTAGTACCAATAACCGGTACACCCGCGGCTTCTAATGCACGCGCTAATTTCAGTGGAGTTTGACCACCATATTGAACAATCACCCCTTTCGGCTGTTCGATACGGACGATTTCTAATACATCTTCCAGTGTCACTGGCTCGAAATAGAGGCGGTCAGAAGTGTCGTAGTCTGTTGAAACCGTTTCTGGGTTACAGTTGACCATGATAGTTTCATAACCATCTTCACGCAGCGCTAATGAAGCGTGTACACAGCAGTAGTCGAATTCGATACCTTGTCCGATACGGTTTGGACCGCCACCTAATACCATGATTTTTGGCTTGTCGTTGTTCGGATTGGATTCGCATTCATCTTCATAAGTCGAGTACATATAAGCAGTGTCGGTCGCAAACTCTGCCGCACAGGTATCTACACGCTTATAAACTGGATGTAAATCATAACCTTGACGTAACTTACGTAATTCAGCTTCAGACACACCCACTAAACTTGCCAGACGCGCATCCGCAAAACCTTTACGCTTCAGTTGGCGTAAGAAATCTTTAGTCAGACCATTGATTCCTAACTCTGCCACTTCGTTTTCTAAACGCACCAGCTCTTCAATTTGCACTAAGAACCAGCGGTCGATATTGGTCAGATTGAAGATACCATCGATAGATAAGCCTGCGCGGAATGCATCAGCGATGTACCAAATACGGTCGGAGCCCGCATCTTTCAGCTCACGGCGAATGCGAGTTAACGATTCTGGGTCGTCCTGGCTCACTTTCGGGTCGAAGCCTGTTGCGCCCACTTCCAGACCACGCAGCGCTTTTTGCATAGATTCTTGGAATGTGCGGCCGATAGCCATCACCTCACCCACGGATTTCATTTGGGTGGTCAGACGGTCATTGCTTCCTGCGAATTTTTCGAAGTTAAAACGAGGGATTTTGGTCACAACGTAGTCGATAGACGGTTCAAATGACGCAGGAGTACGACCGCCTGTGATGTCATTCATCAGCTCATCGAGAGTGTAACCAACCGCTAATTTTGCAGCGATCTTAGCAATTGGGAAGCCTGTTGCTTTTGACGCTAGTGCGGATGAACGAGAAACACGCGGGTTCATCTCGATAACAATTAAGCGACCATCTTTCGGGTTAACGGCGAACTGAACGTTAGAACCGCCTGTTTCAACGCCGATTTCACGCAGTACTGCCATCGAGGCATCACGCATGATTTGGTATTCTTTATCTGTCAGTGTTTGCGCAGGTGCGACGGTGATGGAGTCACCAGTGTGAATTCCCATTGCGTCGAAGTTTTCAATGGAGCAGACGATAATGCAGTTATCTTTCTTATCGCGAACTACTTCCATTTCATACTCTTTCCAACCAATTAACGATTCATCGATTAATAATTCGTTAGTTGGAGATAAATCTAAACCACGAGTACAGATTTCTTCAAATTCTTCGCGGTTATACGCGATACCACCACCGGACCCCCCCATGGTGAAAGATGGGCGAATGATACACGGGAAACCAACGTCATCAGCGACGGCATTAGCTTCTTCCATTGTGTGTGCGATACCTGAACGCGCTGTGCCTAAACCGATTTTTTTCATCGCTTTATCAAAGCGCTGGCGGTCTTCTGCTTTATCAATCGCGTCCGCAGTCGCACCAATCATGGTCACGCCAAATTCAGCCAATACACCTTGGCGTTCAAGCTCAAGGGCACAGTTCAGCGCGGTTTGTCCACCCATGGTTGGTAATACTGCATCTGGGCGCTCTTTTTCAATGATTTTGCGTACCACTTCCCAGTGAATTGGCTCGATGTAAGTTGCATCCGCCATTTCTGGGTCTGTCATGATAGTCGCTGGGTTCGAGTTCACTAGAATAACGCGGTAGCCTTCTTCTCTAAGAGCTTTACACGCTTGCGCACCTGAATAGTCAAACTCACACGCTTGGCCGATAACAATCGGGCCCGCACCGAGGATCAGAATGCTTTTAATATCTGTACGTTTTGCCATTTTCTTTCTCCCGATTATTTTGCGTTTGAACGTGGTGTGTTTTGACGGTATTCGTTGATTAAATCAATGAAGTGGTCAAAAAGACCTGCGGCATCATGAGGACCAGAACTGGCTTCTGGGTGACCTTGGAAACTAAATGCAGGTTTATCTGTGCGATGGATACCTTGCAAAGTGCCATCAAACAGCGATTTGTGCGTCACACGCAATGTGTCGGGTAGTGTGGATTCATCAACCGCAAAACCGTGGTTTTGAGCCGTGATCATCACCACATCTTTATCTAAATCTTTAACTGGGTGGTTAGCACCGTGGTGACCAAACTTCATCTTCACGGTATTGGCACCACTTGCTAATGCTAGCAATTGGTGACCCAAGCAAATGCCAAATACGGGGATTTCAGTTTTTAAGAATTCTTGGATAGCGTTGATAGCGTAGTCACAAGGGGCTGGGTCGCCAGGGCCGTTTGATAAGAAAATCCCATCTGGGTTCATCGCTAACACCGTTTCTGCTGGTGTTGTTGCCGGAACGACGGTTAAGCGGCACCCACGGTCAACTAACATACGCAGAATATTGCGCTTTGCACCAAAATCGTAAGCAACAACGTGTAATGGCAGCTCATCTTCTTTGCTTGCTGCTGGTTGCCCTTCTTCTAAGTTCCAAGAGCGTTGAGTCCAGCTGTAAATCTCTTTGGTGCAAACTTCTTTTGCTAAATCTAAGCCATTTAAACCTGAGAAGCTGCGTGCTTTTTCTAAAGCCAACGCCGCATCTGGGTTATCCCCTGCGATGATACAACCGTTTTGTGCGCCTTTTTCTCTTAACAGGCGGGTTAATTTGCGCGTGTCGATATCCGCGATAGCCACCACATTGTGGCGTTTCAGATATTCAGACAAGCCTTCCTGACCACGAAAGTTACTGTAAATTAATGGTAAGTCGCGAATGATAAGGCCTTGAGCGTGTACGTTAGGAGATTCTTCGTCATCAGCATTAGTGCCGACATTACCAATATGGGGATAAGTGAGAGTAACAATTTGGCGGGAATAGGAAGGGTCAGTAATTATTTCTTGATATCCGGTCATTGAAGTATTGAAAACGACTTCTCCAATAGCGGCCCCTTCAGCACCAATGGCGCGCCCGTGGAATTGGGTTCCGTCTTCCAGAACCAATATAGCTGACTTAATCAAAACATCCTCCGGAGAATAATCAATCATATTTTTTGCATATTAATTCAGATTTTGCGATCTAAATCAATGCCAAAATGAGTTTTTAAGCAAATTTTTGGCAAATTGCGCGCATTCTAATGATGGGATAGAGTCTTGTCTAGAAAAAAATGCATTTTTTTCACTTTTAGCTTACTTTTTTTGCATTCTTACCTATTTTTTCTATAGAAGGCTAATGAAATAACTATTCATGGGTAAAAACGCAAACGGTTAATAGCGAAGAAAAGTGCAAAATGGATAATAGCGCAGACAAGGAAGGATCTAAAGTGCAATTTTTGAGTAAAAAAGAGAAAAAATGACACAAAGATAATAGAAAACAACGGATTTAATTAAATCAAATAAATAGATTACGATAAATCAGAGACTTCAACCGAAGCCATCTGATTTTAAATGGAAATTTATTTTATAAAAAACTACAAATCATCAAGATTAAGGACATCTTTCATATTGTACAACCCATCTTTCTTGGCATTAACCCAAGATGATGCTCTTATCGCGCCTTTAGCAAAGGTCATACGACTGGAAGCCTTGTGGCTTATCTCTACACGCTCGCCAATATCAGCAAACATTGCAGTGTGCTCACCAACAATATCGCCAGCACGTACAGTAGCAAAACCAATCGTGCCCGGCTCACGCTCTCCGGTATAGCCTTCACGTGCATACACCGCACACTCTTTCAGATCTTTTCCTAATGCATCCGCGATAGATTCCCCCATCGCCAGCGCAGTGCCTGAAGGGGCATCAACTTTATGACGATGATGGGCTTCAATAATTTCAATATCAGTGTAATCTCCCATCACTTTCGCCGCTTTTTCCAGTAATTTCAGCACCAGATTCACACCAACGCTAAAGTTGGCAGCGAAGACAATTGGGATAGATTTTGCGGCTTCAGCAATAGCCAATTTTCCTTGTTCATCAAATCCTGTGGTCCCAATGACCATGCCTTTTTGGTGAGATTGACAGAACGCTAAATATTGTAAGGTACCTTCAGGACGGGTGAAATCAATCAGTACATCAAAATCATTAACGACAGAATCTAAGTGACCAACGACTTTCACACCAATTTGCCCAATTCCCGCCAATTCACCCGCATCAGTGCCTATAAGTGAAGAGCCTTCACGCTCAATGGCTGCGCCAAGTTGAATTCCGTCTTGTTCTTGTGCTGCTTGAATTAATTGGCGCCCCATGCGCCCACCCGCACCGACAATCGCAACGCGTACAGTTGAATCTGCCATTTTTGATCCTTTCGTAAATATTGAGGCGAAAACCAAAATAAAATCTTGGTTATACCTTAAAGAAACTTGAATCGGGACGCCAGCACTAATCTGGAGATATTAATAAAACCGTAGAGAGGGGGATGATTATCAGAAAAAATTGTATTGATATGGAATGGGATGCTAAAAAAATAGAAAATAGCAGCGACCAAATCAGCCGCTACTATAATAAAATCAATGTATTAGTTAATTTCTTTAACGTCCACACGCAGCTCTTTTGGTACTTCAAAAACGATATTTTCTTCTCGCCCTTGCAGCTCAACTACGGAGTCTGCACCCAGCTCTTTCAGTCTATCAATCACTTGACGGACTAAAATATCTGGTGCGGATGCCCCCGCTGTTAATCCGATAATTTTCTTATCTTTTAACCACTCAGTTTGAATATCTTCAGCACCATCAATCAGAAATGCGGCCTTCCCCATTCGAGACGCTAATTCAGCTAAACGGTTTGAGTTGGACGAGTTTTTCGAACCAACAACTAGCACGATATCGGCTTTTTCCGCGAGCTCACGCGCCGCTTCTTGGCGGTTCGTGGTCGCATAGCAAATATCGTCTTTACGCGGTCCAACGATATTAGGGAATCGACGGGTGAGCGCATCAATCACATCGGAGGTATCATCCACTGAAAGCGTCGTTTGCGTCATAAAGCTCAGGTTGTTTTCATCTTTTACCTGTAGCTTCCAAACGTCTTCAGGGCTTTCAACAAGATACATTCCCCCTTCAGGGTTATTGTATTGCCCCATTGTCCCTTCCACTTCAGGGTGTCCTGCGTGACCGATTAAAATCGCTTCTTTGCCTTTACGACTTGCACGAGCCACTTCCATATGCACTTTAGTCACTAATGGGCAGGTCGCATCAAATAACATGGTTAAATCGCGGGAACGGGCTTCTTGGCGAATGGCTTGTGAAACGCCATGAGCTGAGAAAATTAGAATAGAGCCATCCGGAACTTCAGAGATTTCTTCAATGAAGATAGCGCCACGCTGGCGTAAATCGTCAACCACATAGCGGTTATGCACCACTTCATGGCGAACGTAAATCGGTGCGCCATAAATTTCTAAGGCGCGTTCAACAATACTGATTGCACGGTCAACACCCGCACAAAATCCACGAGGATTAGCCATTAATATTTGCATGGTGACTCTCCAATTGTGGGTCTATTTCTAGCACTTCAATTTCAAAGGTAATTTGTTGCTCAGCAAGAGGATGATTAAAATCAACAGTAATTGATTCCCCTTCGATTGCCTTCACGACACCCGGTATTTCGCTTCCATTCATGCCCGTAAACAGCATGATGGTACCAATTTCAGGGATCCCCGTTTCCATAAAATCACGCAATGAAAAGTATTGCACTAAGTCTGGATTATGTTTCCCGAATACCGTATCCCCAGCTAAGGAAAATGTTTTCTTTTCACCTTCAGATAGCCCAATCAGTTGCGCTTCTATTTCTGGCGACAGTGAATCATTTCCAAGAGCAAACAACGCAGGCTTTCCTTGTGCGTGAGAAGAATCTGCCGTGGAGCCATCTTCTAATTTCAGAGTGAAATGCAGTAAAACAGAACTCTGCGCCTGTATTTGAGTAGACATAATCTAAACCTGTTTTTTATCATAAAGTTCAGCCCGACTATCGTCGGGCTGAGATGATTAATATGCAATATTGGGTTTTATCAACCTATCGCACTATCTGTTCTATTTAGCATCTTGCTGTTTGGGTTTATCCGGCAAAAAGCCTTCAAAAATCACCAATGCCGCACCAATACAAATGGCCATATCCGCCAAGTTAAAGGTCGGCCAGTGCCAGTTGCCAACATAAAAATCAATGTAGTCAACCACAAAGCCATGCACTAAACGGTCAAATAAATTACCGATCGCACCACCAATAATTAACGCATAAGCAATATTGCTCAGGCGTTTTTTCACACTTTGGCGATACATCATCACCATTAACGTAATGGAGATGGCAATAGCTATTCCAGCAAAGAACCAGCGCTGCCAGCCGCCTTTATCCGCCAGGAAACTAAATGCCGCACCAAAGTTTTGAGCGTACATAAGGTTAAAGTACGGAATTAAAGGGTGTGGATCGTACAGAGTCAGCTCTTTTAAGACCAATTGCTTAATTGCTAAATCTGCAACGATAATCACAACCGTCAGCCACAGCCAACGCAAACCAGTAGAACAAATAGGTGTCTTCATTAAGCAAACTTACGTAATTCACCGTTTCCGGCTACGTTAGTCACACAGCGACCACAGATTTCAGGTTGTTCTGCCGCTGCACCAATATCACTTGCATAATGCCAGCAACGAGGACATTTTTCCCCAGCCGCTTTACTGAAGGCAATTTTCAGGCCTTTCAGTTCACTGTCTTGTGCATCCGCAGGCGCCGTTGCAATATCAGCCACATTCGCTTGAGATGTTAACAGCGCAAAACGCAGTTCATCGCCTAAGCTATTTAACTTAGCAGCTAATGTGCTATCCGCATATAACGTTACCGAAGCTTCTAACGAACCACCAATGTGCTTGTCTGTACGCGCTTGTTCCAGAACTTTGTTCACTTCGCCACGTACGGCTAACAGTTCAGACCAGAAACCATCATTCATCGCTTCAGATTCGTCTAAACCAAATAAGCCGTTATACCACTCTTCAGTGAGAACGAATTGAGCGCGTTTGCCCGGTAATTCGTTCCAGATTTCATCAGATGTGAAGGACAGAACCGGTGCAATCCAACGAACCAACGCTTCCACAATATGGAACAGTGCAGTTTGGCAGCTACGACGCGCAACGCTATCACTTTTCGCGGTGTACTGGCGGTCTTTGATAATATCCAGATAGAACGAGCCCATCTCGATAGAGCAGAAATGCATTAAGCGTTGGATAACACCTAAGAAATCATACTCATCGTACGCTTTCGTAATCTCTTTCTGTGCTTCTAATGCACGACCAACCGCCCAGCGATCTAACACCACCATATCTTCTGGTTTCACCATATCGGTTTCTGGGTTGAAACCATTTAAGTTTGCCAGTAAGAAGCGCGCGGTATTACGGATACGGCGATAAGAGTCTGCTGCACGTTTTAAAATTTCATCAGATACAGCGATTTCGCCCGTATAGTCAGTTGATGCCACCCACAGACGCAGGATATCAGCGCCCAGCTTGTTCATCACATCTTGCGGACTCACTGTATTACCTAAAGATTTAGACATCTTACGACCTTGACCATCAACGGTAAAACCGTGGGTCAGAACTTGGCGGTAAGGTGCTTTGCCTTTCATCGCAGTAGACAGCATCAGAGAAGACATGAACCAACCACGATGTTGGTCAGAACCTTCCAGATACATATCTGCGGAGTTACCATGGAATTCAGGACGAGCATCAACCACAGCAAAGTGGGTGGATCCTGAATCGAACCAAACGTCTAAAGTGTCTGGTACTTTACGATAAGTTTCAGCATCAGCGCCCAGCAATTCAGCAGGGTCTAAATCCCACCATGCTTGGATACCATCAACTTCAACGCGCTTAGCGACTTCTTCCATCAGCTCTAAAGTACGTGGATGTAGTTCTTCAGTCTCTTTGTGCACGAATAACGACATTGGGGTACCCCAAGTACGTTGACGTGAGATACACCAGTCAGGGCGGTTTTCAACCATTGACTCGATACGTGCACGCCCCCAACCTGGGATCCACTGAACAATGTCGATCTCTTTCAGAGATTGTTCACGCAGACCGTTTTTATCCATGCCGATAAACCATTGTGGTGTCGCACGGAAAATAACTGGGGTTTTATGGCGCCAGCAACATGGATAGCTGTGAGAGATAGCTTTCTTGTACATCAATAAGCCTTTCTCGTTCAGAATTTCCAGCACCACATCATTAGCTTTGAAAATAAATAAACCATCTAAACCTGGGTAAGTATTTGGCAAGAAGCAGCCATCTGGACCCACTGGGTTCGCTGTTTCTAAACCATATTTTTGTCCAACAACATAGTCTTCAGGACCATGACCTGGCGCTGTATGTACCGCACCTGTACCCGCATCTAGCGTAACGTGGTCACCTAAAATTGCAGGCACATCAAAGCCCATAAATGGATGAGCAAAACGAAGTAACTCTAATGCACTACCTTCGCACTCGCCTAATACTGTCCATGACTCAACACCGACAGTCTTCATGACTTCTTCAACTAAGTCAGTTGCTAGAATGACTAAATCACCATTCGCATCCACCAGAGAGTATTTGAACTCTGGGTTCAGAGAGATTGCACGGTTAGCTGGTAACGTCCAAGGCGTTGTCGTCCAGATCACTAAAGATGGCGTTTTATCGCTAGAAACACCAAATTTTTCGCAAACGGCTTTGCTATCTACCGCAGGGAAGCGAACGTAGATAGATGGGGATGTTTTGTCGTAATACTCGACTTCCGCTTCAGCCAATGAGGAACCACATGCTGTACACCAGTGAACGGGTTTTGCCCCTTTCACTAAATGACCATTTGCAACGGTTTTCGCCAGAGCACGGATGATGTTCGCTTCGGTTTTAAAATCCATGGTCAGGTAAGGTTTGTCCCACTCACCCAACACACCTAAGCGGATAAAATCAGCTTTTTGCCCTTCAATTTGCTCTTTGGCATATTCACGGCATTTTGCACGAAATTCAGCGGCGGAAACTTTTTCCCCTGGTTTACCTACGATTTGTTCAACTTTGTGTTCAATAGGTAAGCCATGGCAATCCCAACCAGGGATGTATGGGGAATCAAAGCCCGCCAGCCCTTTGGATTTAATAATAATATCTTTGAGAATTTTGTTTACTGAGTGACCAATATGAATACTGCCGTTAGCATACGGAGGACCATCGTGCAGAATAAAGGTTTTCTTGCCCGATTTTGCTTTACGGATTGCCTGATACAAACCTTCTTTGTACCAGCGCTCTAACATCTGTGGTTCGCGTTTAGCGAGATCGCCACGCATTGGGAACCCTGTTTCTGGTAGATTCAGGGTATTTTTATAGTCACTCATCGATTCTCAGTTCCAATTTTCCGCTAAATTATCTGATTCCAATTGCTGCGAGATATTCTCTGGCTGCAACTACATCATTAGCAATTTGCTCCTTCAGCGCGTCCAACGAAGCAAACCGCTGTTCGTCACGTAATTTTTTACGTAACACAACATCAATATGACGCCCATATAAATCCATATGTGCATCAATCAGATGGACTTCTAACTGGGTACCTTTTCCAGATACCGTTGGACGTGTGCCAATGTTTGCCACGCCCGGTACAGGCTTATCGCCCAGACCATGAACTTCTACAGCATACACGCCAGTCACCGGTGTGACTAAACGTTTTAACGGTAGGTTTGCTGTCGGAAAACCTATCGTACGACCTAGCTGATTACCGTGAACCACACGCCCACTAATGCGATATGTGTGACCTAATAAATTTTCAGCTAATGCCAGATCGTTGTTTTGTATCGCTTTACGGATCGCAGTGCTGCTGACGCGCACACCTGAATCACAAAAGCTTTCGGTGTCTGCGACTTCAAAACCAAACTTTTGACCGGCTTGCTGTAAAAAAGAAAAATCCCCCATCCGATTTTTTCCGAATCGGAAATCATCACCAATGGCGAGATATTTCACACCGAGTTTGTCGACTAATAAGTCAGACACAAAAGCGTCTGGCGTTAATGAGGCAAAATGCTGGTTAAATTCCACACATAATAGATAATCGACCCCGCTATCAGCAAGGTACTTCACTTTATCTCTTAGGCGTGTCAAACGCGCAGGAGCCTTATCACCCGTAAAAAATTCAAGGGGTTGTGGTTCAAATATCATCACAACAGTTGGTAAACCTAACTGTTTACCCTTGAGCTTCAAATTTTGAAGTAATACTTGGTGCCCACGATGAACACCATCAAAATTACCAATAGTCAGTACGCAACCATGATGGTACGACCGGATATTTTGTATACCGCGAATTAGCTCCATAACTGGCTCAATACCGAGGAAATTGCAGGATTATACCTTGTACGACGCATAAGGTTAACCTAAGTTCGTAAAAGCTTTCATTAAACCCTATTTTTTTGATCACTACACTATTTAATCAGATGATTTTACACTGCTAAGCATCTTTCTGCACGACACCGCGCTGCTGAATCTGATCATTGTCCATAGGCAAATCAAAAAAGTTTGGATAACCAATAGATTATCAATACAACAAATTGACGCGGAGATCTCTAAAAATATTTAATTTTTATAGTTTTCTTATCATCCATTTTGTATAACAAACTCAAGTGTACAAAAAACACTCTAGTTATCATTCAATTTCATCTTAATGAACGTTTGATATCACTAAAAAAATTTTTTCTGAAAAATGATTTAAAATATCTTCTATCAATTATGCTTTTTTTCACGCGCAGATCTGTATTCTTCTGATATTTGCTGGTAGAATCTTGCACCATTCACAACGCATTGACATCGAAGTACACGATGTTTATTTGCACAAATCCATTGACAAATGAAGGGCGAAAGGGCATATTCCTTGACCTTTAAATTGTCCTCAATAGAATACATTTGGGAGTTGGACCTTGGCTAATATCAAATCAGCTAAGAAACGTGCCGTTCAATCAGAGAAACGTCGCCAGCACAACGCTAGCCGTCGCTCTATGGTACGTACTTTTATTAAGAAAGTTTACCTTGCTATCGCTGCAGGCGATAAAGAAGCAGCTCAGAAAGCATTCAATGACATGCAACCTCTTGTTGATCGCCACGCTAGCAAAGGCCTGATCCACAAAAACAAAGCAGCACGTCATAAAGCTAACTTAGTTGCTCAAATCAAAGCAATGTAATTTCGCTTCTTGATTATAAAAAACCGGCTTAGGCCGGTTTTTTTGTCTGCTAATTTCTTGCCTCACACTTTCGTGTTCTAAACTTTCTGTTCTAAATTATCGAACGGCGCAGAAAATAACTCAGAAAAATCTTTGTTACAGACACGTTGTACTGCTGGGTGCTGGATCATTCTTTCCGCAAAAATCACGTAATACTCTTCTTTAACACTATCTAAGCGGCCAATTTCCTGCACTTCATTATCAGCAAAAATATCTTTCGCATACAAAGATGGCGCCACGAAAATGGCATTGTGATACATTCCGAATGCTTTCATTAATGCAGCATCATCAAATTCACCAAGTACTTCAACTTGTAGGTTTTTATTGCGGATCCATGTTAATAAATGGCGACCAAGCATCGAACGACGCCCTGGAATTAATAACCTGCGCTCTTCTAGACATTCAGGGAATGGTTTCTTCGGTACTGGCTGACGGCAGAAAAAACTGACGCTGCATTCGCCTAATTTAACAGAGAACAGCCCCTCTTGTTGTGAAGAGTCCACAGGGCAATCCGATAAAATCATATCCAGCTTGTGCTGGCTTAATTGCTCCAGTAACAGCTCATGAGTTGATTCAAAGCAACGTAAATGAATTTGCTCATGTTCTACAACTGCTGTTTCTAGTACACGGCTGACTAAACGTTTCGATAATGCGTCAGCCACGCCCACATCAAACAGTAGGTTAGATTCTCGGCTGTAGTTGACGATATCCAGCATTTCTTGGCTGAGCATAAACATTTTGTCAGCATAACGAAAAATCAGTTGTCCCAGCTCTGAAGGCACTAGCCCCCGACCTTGGCGTTTAAATAATTTTCCACCTAACCGTTCTTCGAGTGCTTTAATTTGCCCAGTAATTGTCTGTGGAGTCAGGTAAAGAGCCTCGGCAGCACCGACAACAGAGCCTTCTTTGCAAACATGCCAGAAATAGTAAAGGTGGTTAAAATTAAGATGTGAAACCCGCATATCGATTCCTTTTGTATCGCCAATAATGACCGCAGTGCATAATGACCATACGCTTTACCCGTACCCCGTAATCGGGAGTTATAAGTTAAAATACCCGCAGTATGCAACTCATACCGCGGGCATATCATAGAAGATTAACTCGAAAATTCTTACTAATAATTACGTCTATTATGTTTATTTTGCATCACTGTGCGAAACTTTTGGTTTCGGTAACACTACCCTTAACATAAAGTACCCTAACAATGCAGCTGTTGTTGAACCGATTAAAATGCCCAGTCTCGAGTAGGTACTATACACTTCATCAAGCCCTTCAAAAGCGAGCCCGGTGATAAAAATAGACATAGTAAAACCGATTCCACAAAGCACAGAAACAGCAAACACTTGCTTCAAGTTAATCGATGCTGGCAATTTAGCCAACCCTACTTTTACCGAAATCCAACTAAATAAGAAAATACCGACTGGTTTGCCCAGTATCAAACCCGCTGCGACACCAAGTGGTAATGGGCTCATTAAACCATCAAAGGTGACGCCATTGAGCTGTACGCCTGAATTTGCAAATGCAAAGATAGGCAATATGAGATAAACAACCCAAGGGTGCAGCACATGCTCTAATTCTTCCGACGGTTTTGTATTATTAGTCCCTCTTAATGGAATTAAGAAACCAACAATCACTCCCGCCAGAGTGGCATGAACACCTGATTTCAGAATACAAACCCACAAGATTAGGCCTATCACCAAATAAGCTGCCGTATTTTCAACTCGTCGCCAGTTCATTAGACACAGTATTGCCACACACAGTGCAGCTAAACTCAATGCGACGACAGAAACTGAGCTGGTATAGAAAAAGGCAATGATCACAATGACACCAAGGTCATCAATGATAGCTAATGCCAATAAAAATACTTTGAGCTCTGTAGGAACACGCTTACCCAATAACGCCATCACACCCAACGCGAATGCAATATCTGTTGCTGCAGGGATAGCCCAACCTTGACGAGTAATATCGTCAGCACCATTGAACGCTAAGTAAACTAACGCTGGTGCAATCATTCCACCCACAGCCGCAATTGCCGGAAATATCGCTTTATCACGTCCCGCCAGGGATCCTTCCAATAACTCGCGCTTTACCTCTAAACCAACAACCAGGAAAAACACAGCCATTAAGAAATCATTAATCCATAGAATCAGAGGTTTATCTAATTCAAATGTTGAGATTTTAATGGCTACCGGAATATCTAAAAATTGCTGATAAGCTCCTTGTAATGGCGTATTAGCCATTATTAAAGCGACAATGGCAGCAATAATTAGGAGTAGCCCTCCTGCTGCTTCTAACTTTAAAAATTTACGAATAATTGCTGTCATATGAATAACCCCAAAAAATACTTTTGAATGTTAATATTATGATAATCATTAATTCGTAAAAAATCGTTTATTTATCCATTAATGATCGTAATTTCCGAGTATTTAACAATCGAGATCACGACGAATGATAATAAATCGTTAATTTAACTATAGGCAACTATTCTAAAAACCAACAATAAATTTACTGAGTAAAGCGCTTTAAATATTCAACTTTTTTAGAGACTAATGAAAAATGACCATTATCGATAGTCCAAAAAATCGTTTATTTTTTTATTTTCGAAGCCCTTCGCAAAAATAAAAGTACCTGCCCTCTCTTCCTTGCGTGCCTCTTCATAAAAAAGACGCTTTATGTGATACTCGAGCCACTCTTAAGCAATCACTATCTCTCTATATTATGTCCCTATACGTACTGCTTTCTGTGCTGTTTGCTGCGTTTTGCCATGCCAGTTGGAATGCTCTGGTTAAATTTGGTAATGACCGCTTCTTTGGTTTGATAATGATTGCCGTTTTTTCTGGAATTTTAACTATTCCAGCTCTCTTTTGGTTTGGGCTGCCATCTCCCGATGCCGTCCCGTGGCTAGCTTTGTCAGTATTATTTCACATCGGTTATATCTATTTTCTCAGCCAAGCTTATAACCATGGTGACCTCAGCCAAATTTACCCTATTTCTCGCGGCTCAGCCCCTTTAATCACCGCGTTATTAAGTATTGTTTTATTCAATGAATCCTTACCATTTATGAGTTTTGTAGGGATTATTTTCATCATTTCAGGCGTGGTAGCCATCGCGTTTGCAGGTCGAAAATTTACGTTGAATATCAAAGGTAAAGCGCTTAGCTTTGCATTGTGCACTGCCTTTTTTACGGCTTGTTATACCCTCTCGGATGGATATGGCGCTAGAGCCAGCCAAGATCCCGTTGTTTATACCCTATGGCTGTTTTTATTAAATGGTGCGGTACTCGCCATCCCCGGAGTGATGAAATACAAAAGTTCATTACTACACGGGTTTAGGCAATATTGGCGCTCAGGGTTGCTTGGCGGGTTAATGCAGCTAATTAGCTACGGCATCGCAATCTGGGCAATGAGCCAAGCCCCCATCGTACTCGTTGCTGCTATTCGTGAAACTAGTGTCCTTTTTGCTATGTTTCTTTCCATTGTATTTCTTAAAGAGAAATTTAATGGAATGCGAGTCCTCGCCTGTATTGTCATCTTACTTGGGGTGTTACTGGCGAAACTATCCAGTTAAGATAGCGGTGCTTAGAAGATAAGTTTTACATCCTATATTTGATGCCCATAATATTTGATACAAATAATTTTTAGCCCTATTTTTCATTGAGTCATGAGGTAAAAATGACATTACTCCGATCTCTCGTTGCCATATCGATGATGGCAGCACCTATCGCGGCACTTGCCACCACTCCAGCGGATTTAATCATTGTTGATGGTACTGTTTTGACAATGGATGCCAATAATCAAGTTATTGAGAATGGGACTGTTGTTATTGATAAAAATAAAATTATCGCTGTTGGCGGCCCTGAGCTTGCCACACAATATACCGCCAAAAAACGGCTAAATGTTGATGGCGATATAGTCATGCCAGGGTTAATCAATACCCATACTCACGCATCAATGACTGTATTTCGTTCCCTTGCCGACGATGTCCCCGACCGTTTGCACCGCTATATCTTCCCATTAGAGAGCAAGATGGTTTCCCGTGAAATGGTGCGAGTAGGCGCTAACTTAGCCAACGTCGAAATGGTCAAAGGTGGCGTTACAACTTACGTGGATATGTACTATTTTGAAGATGAAGTTGCGAAAACTGTCGATAAAATTGGTATGCGAGCGATCCTTGGGGAATCTGTGATCAAATTCCCTGTTGCCGATGCTAAAAATGCTGATGAAGGTATCGCTTATGCGGTGAATTTTATCAACCAATACAAAGACCACCCGCGCATTACGCCAGCTTTTGCTCCTCACGCACCTTATACCAATACCACTGAGCATCTACAGAAAATTGCTAAACTTTCTCAAGAACTTAATGTTCCCGTGATGATCCACTTAGCGGAAACCGATCGAGAACAAGAAGAAGTTGCCAAGCGTACTGGCGGAAAAAGCCCGGTTCAATATATGGCTGATATCGGTGCATTGAATAACAAAGTCATTGCGGCTCATGCCATTATGGTTGATGAAAACGATATCAACCTACTCAAACAGTATGATGTTGGAGTGGCTCATAATGTCAGTGCGAATACCAAATCAGCCAAAGGTGTTGCACCAGTGACCGCGATGTTAGCAAAAGGAGTTCGTGTAGGCTTAGGAACCGATGGTCCGATGTCCAGCAATACCTTAACAACCATGAATGAACTAAATTTAGTAGGTAAAATTCATAAGCTCGAAAATAAAGATAGAGCTGCAATGCCGCCCATTACCGTGGTTGAATTAGCGACCAAAGGCTCCGCAAAAGCCATTCACATGGAAGATAAATTAGGCTCTCTAGAAGCGGGGAAATTGGCAGATATTATCGTTGTCGATACAAAATCACCGAATATGGTTCCGATGTATAGCCCTTATGCCGCACTGGTTTATGGCGCGAATGCTTCCAATGTACGCCATACCATTGTGGATGGAAACCTATTAATGGAAGACCGCAAAGTACTCACAGTTGATGAAAATGCGATTGTGAAAGAGGCTCTACAATTTGCCGATCAAGTTCGTAAAACCGTGGTTGCCAGCGGTGAAACTGTGAAATAAAAAAATGGCTGATTCAGTTTTTCACTGGATCAGCCATGATTCTTAACTTAGCGATTAACCCTTATTTATTGGTTAAATCATCAAAGAATTTTTTCACGCCATCTAAGAAGCGTTTTGAACGTGGGCTATTTTTCTCGCCACCCGTACCGCCTAACGACTCACCAAACTCTCTGAGTAACTCTTTTTGTTTCTCATTCAGTTTGACTGGGGTTTCGACAACAATGTGACACATTAAATCACCTTGCATACCACCACGTACTGACTTCACGCCCTTACCTTTCATACGGAACGTTTTGCCCGTTTGGGTTTCCGCAGGAATTTTCAGTTTAACGCGACCATCAAGGGTTGGGACTTCAATTTCGCCGCCCAGCGCTGCTGCTGCAAAGTTGATTGGCACTTCACAATGTAAGTTATTACCATCACGCTCAAAAATATCGTGAGGTAAAACATGCATTTGAACGAATAAATCCCCTGCTGGTGCACCATTCGCACCGGCTTCACCTTCACCGGATAAACGAACACGGTCACCCGTATCAACCCCTGCAGGGATCTTAACGGATAAGGTTTTGTATTTTTCAACGCGACCTTGGCCATGACATTTGTTGCATGGGTCTTTGATAACTTTCCCGCGACCGTGACAGGTTGGGCAAGGTTGTTGTACTGAGAAGAAACCTTGGCGCATGTGTACTTGGCCCATACCGTGACAGGTTTGGCATGTATCTGCGCTAGTGCCTGGTTTTGCACCGCTACCGTGGCACACGTCACAGCTTTCGAGCGTTGGAATACGGATCTCTTTGGTCACTCCACGGACTGCTTCTTCAAGAGTCAGTTCCATGTTGTATTGCAGATCAGAACCACGGCTTGGGCGCTGTTGACGACGACCGCCACCAAAAATGTCACCGAAGATGTCACCAAAAATATCACTGTTGAAATCGCCGCCACCAAAGCCGCCGAATCCACCTCCGCCACCCATACCGCCTTGTTCAAACGCGGCATGGCCATATTGATCGTAAGCGGCACGTTTTTGCTCATCGGACAGGACTTCGTAAGCTTCTTTTATCTCTTTGAATTTCTCTTCAGATTCATCTTTGTTTTCCTGATTGCGGTCAGGATGGTATTTCATTGCTAAGCGCTTATACGCTCGCTTAATGTCTTTTTCTGAAGCATTTTTTTCGAGGCCTAAAACCTCATAAAAATCTCTTTTCGCCATTTATTTTTCCCTTAACATGCAGACACGGGCGCAGAGTTCCCTCAACGCCCGTGTCCGGTATCAGTCACTATTTAACATTATTGCGATAGTCACTGCGCCCGCTAAGGGCCTTATTTTTTGTCTTTGTCGTTAACTTCTTCGAATTCAGCGTCAACAACATCGTCATCTTTCTTCGCTTCTGCACCTGCACCCGCAGCGCCCGCTTGAGCTTGTTGCTGTGCAATTTCCAGAAGTTTCGCAGATGCCGTTACCAGCGCTTGGATTTTCGCTTCGATTTCAGCTTTATCTTCACCTTTAGAAGCGACTTCTAATTCTGAAGTTGCTTTTTCGATGTTCGCTTTATCTTCAGCTGGTAATTTGTCGCCTGCTTCTTCGATTTGTTTACGAGTACCGTGAATCAGTTGGTCTGCTTGGTTGCGAACCTGCACTAACTCTTCAAATTTACGGTCTGCTTCAGCGTTAGCTTCCGCGTCACGTACCATTTTTTCGATTTCCTCGTCATTCAGACCAGAAGATGCCTTAATGGTGATGTTTTGCTCGCGACCGCTGTTTTTGTCTTTCGCAGAAACATGCAGGATACCGTCCGCATCGATGTCAAAAGTCACTTCGATTTGCGGCATACCGCGTGGCGCTGCTTGAATACCATCTAAGTTAAACTGACCCAGTGATTTGTTATCACTCGCACGTTTACGCTCACCTTGCAGTACGTGAATGGTCACGGCTGCTTGGTTATCTTCTGCAGTAGAGAACACTTGGCTGTGTTTAGTTGGGATTGTGGTGTTCTTCGAAATTAACGAAGTCATCACGCCACCCATGGTTTCGATACCTAAAGACAGTGGAGTTACGTCAAGTAACAGAACGTCTTTAACATCACCCGCTAATACACCACCTTGTACTGCTGCACCCATTGCAACGGCTTCGTCTGGGTTAACGTCTTTACGTGGTTCTTTACCAAAGAAATCAGCAACAACTTTCTGAACCATTGGCATACGAGTCTGACCACCAACTAAGATAACGTCGTTGATGTCACCTACACTTAAACCAGCGTCTTGCAGAGCAACTTTAACTGGCTCCATAGAACGTTTAACTAAATCTTCTACCAGTGACTCCAGTTTTGCACGAGTCACTTTGATGTTCATGTGTTTTGGACCTGTCGCATCTGCTGTGATGTATGGCAGGTTAACGTCAGTTTGTTGAGCAGAAGACAGCTCAATTTTTGCTTTTTCAGCAGACTCTTTCAGACGTTGCATTGCCAGTGGATCGTTACGCAGATCAACACCTTGTTCTTTCTTAAACTCGTCAACTAAATAGTTGATTAAACGAGTATCGAAGTCTTCACCACCTAAGTGAGTGTCACCGTTAGTTGCCAGAACTTCATAGGTTTTTTCGCCATCAACTTCATCGATTTCGATGATTGATAAGTCGAATGTACCACCACCTAAGTCGTAAACCGCGATAGTACGGTTGCCAACTTCTCTATCTAAACCGTAAGCCAGCGCTGCTGCTGTTGGTTCGTTGATGATACGTTTTACTTCTAAACCAGCGATACGACCCGCATCTTTGGTTGCTTGACGCTGAGCATCGTTAAAGTAAGCTGGAACAGTGATAACCGCTTCAGTTACTGGTTCACCCAGATAGTCTTCCGCTGTTTTCTTCATTTTTTTCAGCACTTCAGCAGAAACTTGTGGCGGTGCCATTTTTTGGCCTTTCACATCTAACCACGCATCACCGTTATCAGCCGCTACAATTTTGTATGGCATGATAGACACGTCGCGCTGAACTTCTTCGTCTTGGAAACGACGACCGATCAAACGTTTGATCGCAAATAATGTATTTTCTGGGTTAGTGACAGCCTGACGTTTTGCTGGCTGACCAACTAAAATTTCACCATCTTGTGTATATGCAATGATGGAAGGAGTAGTTCTATCACCCTCGCTGTTCTCAAGAACACGCGCAGTAGTGCCATCCATAATTGCAACGCATGAGTTAGTTACACCTAAATCGATACCAATAATTTTACCCATTTAAAACGCCTCCAAAGGAATTCTTTTCATTTAATTTCGATATCAATCTATATAAGGCTCAATATTTCATTTTCAAGGGAGTTTTTACTTCAACCTTGATTTTTTTTGCAACCTTAATTCTTTTTGCAATTCGCAATAATTTAGATTGATAACTGTTGATGTCTTAAAGATGGGGTCACAAATTCATTCATCAAGGGGCAAAACTAAAAAAGTTTTACATTTAATGCAAAAAAACCCGTCTCTTGATCATTGTTTCGACAATTAAAACTGCGTATTATGCGCCTCCCCGTCCTATGGGGCTACAAAAGTTTATTGTATCTATTTGATTTTTAAATACTTTACCAGAGGTTATATGCAATCTAGTTCGCTTGCCAATCCAGGCCCACTCGGTTTATTGGGCTTTGGTATGACAACAATCCTGCTGAATATTCATAATGCAGGCTTTTTCCCTCTCTCATCTGTGATTTTAAGTATGGGGATTTTCTATGGTGGTATCGCGCAAGTGATTGCTGGGCTTATTGAATATAAGAAAGGTAATACGTTCGGTGCGACTGCATTTACCTCTTACGGCTTCTTTTGGCTTGCGTTAGTTGGTCTGCTGTTTTTACCGACCATGGGATTAGCTGAAGCAACTGACCCTACATTTTTAGGGATGTTCCTTCTCTTATGGGGGATCTTTACTTTCTTTATGTTCTTAGGCACCTTCAAAGCAAATTTTGTGCTGCAATTTATCTTTGGCAGCCTAACCGTACTGTTTGCAATGTTAGCGGTGGGTAATTTGACCAACGATTCCACTCTGCTTCAATATGCGGGCTATGAAGGAATTATCTGTGGAGCGAGCGCATTCTATCTGGCTGTCGCTGAGATCTTAAATGAGCAGTATGGCAAAACCATCCTGCCAATTGGCCAACGCAGCTGAGTCGATAGCCTGTTAAGCTAAATAGACAGAAAGAAAACTGTAACAAGAATTATCAGGCAGACATCACGTTCTGCCTGATTTTTTAGAAGGGATTACTCGGCTGTGCGAATAGCCGACTTTGGTCGGAAAGCTTTAACGATGCTTTCGTCTGTTTCAATGTATGGGCCATCAAGTAGTTGAATGCAGTATGGCACACTCGCAAAAATGCCTGATACCAGCACATTTCCTTCTTTATCTTTCAGCCCTTCTAGGGTTTCAGCAATCGCCTTTGGCTGCCCCGGTAAGTTTAAAATCAGTGACTGATTGCGGATCACGCCAACTTGGCGAGATAAAATCGCCGTCGGCACGAACTTCAGGCTAATTTGGCGCATCTGCTCACCAAAGCCAGGCATTTCGCGATCGGCAACTGCAAGCGTTGCATCTGGGGTGACATCTCGACGAGCAGGACCTGTGCCGCCTGTGGTCAGGACTAAATGACAGGAAAATTCATCCACCAGCTCACACAACGTTTGCTCTATCATGACTTGCTCATCAGGGATCAAACGAGTTTCTAAACGAAAAGGCGTGGTGATGGTTTTCGTTAGCCACTCCTCCAGTGCTGGGATCCCTTTATCTTCGTAGATACCGCCTGAAGCACGATCAGAAACCGACACCAGACCTATGCGCAACTCATTCATACAAACCTCAAAAATTAATCATTTAAATTCGTTCATTTGGCGAGAAAATACTAACTTAATTCATACCAAGCCAATAATGATAAACATGGTGCATCATACCATGAGGTCGAATGCCTGACAGCGTCGTGTTTGTGTCGAAATGTGGAATTGAGAGTTTAATCAATGAAAACGCAGCATAAAAAAACCCAGCCAACTGACTGGGTTTTCTAAGAAAAAGGAAATTACAGCAGAGCTGCGATCATTTTTTCCAGTTTTTCTTGGTCTACAGCAAACTTACGGATACCGTCAGACAGTTTATCAACCGCCATTGGATCTTGATTATGCTGCCAGTAGAACTCAGCTTCAGTCAGTTTAGCGCCTGGCTCTTGAGTTTTACCTTCATCTTTCAGTTTACACACTAATTCGCCTTGTGATTCAGACAGCTCTTTCAGCAGCGCTGGAGAGATAGTCAGGCGGTCACAACCTGCCAGCTCAATGATTTCACCTACGTTACGGAAGCTTGCGCCCATCACGACGGTTTTATAACCATGTGCTTTATAGAAGTTGTAGATTTCAGTCACAGAAACCACGCCTGGATCTTCATGTGCAGCAAACTCTTTTTTATCGGTGTTTGCTTTGTACCAGTCAAGGATACGACCTACGAATGGAGAGATCAGGTAAACACCAGCTTCCGCACAAGCACGCGCTTGAGCAAAAGAGAATAATAAAGTTAAGTTACAGTTGATGCCTTCTTTTTCCAGTTTTTCCGCCGCGCGGATACCCTGCCAAGTAGAGGCTAATTTGATCAAAATGCGATCATTGCTGATACCCGCTTCGTTATACATTTTCATCAGACGGCGAGCTTTAGTAATACACGCTTCTTCATCATAAGAAAGACGCGCATCAACTTCTGTTGAAATACGACCTGGGACTAATTTCAGAATTTCTAAACCGATATTAACAGCCAGTTTGTCACATGCATCGACAACTTGTTGTTCACGGTTATTGCTTTGCTTACGCGCCCACTCTACCGCTTCATCAATTAATTTACGGTACTCAGGAATTTGTGCAGCATTTAAAATCAGCGATGGGTTTGTCGTCGCATCTTGTGGTTTGTACAGCTTCATCGCTTCGATGTCGCCAGTATCGGCAACAACAGTTGTCAGACTACGTAAGGAGGTTAGTTTGTCGGTCATTTCTTTAATCTCGTTGTTATACCCGTCATACTTCAAGTTGTAGGGGTGTTGGCTACATTCACTCACCCTTGCCATCTACCCGCAACTTAAACTACTTTGTGTATTATTAAGGAATTGAGGCTAGCGCCGCACCGTCCCATGATAATATCACGCATCTACGTTGCTGCAAGCGAGGAAATATCCTTGAAAGCAACTATTTGATCAGCAATCGTTTTCGCGGTATCCCTAGGAACTGAATGCATTTAGCTAGGTAGAGTAATCTCATCAGTAAACCAGATAACCACCATAAGCGCGACTTATTACAGCGATTCGCCATTTCATCTGATTTTTTGTTAAAGTAATGGATAAATTTACTATCACAAGGGTTAAGTTATGCTGATTACTATTTCACCTGCCAAGACATTAGACTACGAAAGCCCGCTCGCTATCGACACGTTTACTCAACCCGAGCTCCTCGCTGAGTCTGAAAAACTAATTAAAACATGCCGAAAACTCACGCCAGCGGATATCGCCAGCTTAATGAAAATTAGTGATAAACTTGCAGGGCTGAATGCGGCGCGTTTCGGTGAATGGCAGCCAAACTTTACCCCTGATAATGCACGCCAAGCCATCCTCGCCTTCAAAGGGGACGTGTATACCGGCATGCAAGCCGAAACGTTTTCTCCCGCTGATTTTGAATTTGCTCAGCAACATTTACGTATGTTGTCCGGCCTATATGGTGTGCTGCGTCCATTAGACTTAATGCAGCCTTATCGCTTGGAAATGGGAATTCGCCTTAAAAACAGCCGTGGTAAAGACTTATATGAATTCTGGGGAGATATCATCACTCAGCATTTAAATAAAGCACTGGCAGCGCAAGGAGATAATATCCTTGTTAATTTAGCTTCTGATGAATATTTTAAGTCTGTGAATACCAAAAAATTAGATGCTGAAATTATTAAACCCGTTTTCTTAGATGAGAAAAATGGCAAATATAAAGTCATCAGTTTTTATGCAAAAAAAGCTCGCGGATTAATGAGCCGTTTTATCATTCAAAATAAACTGACTAAATCCGAACAGCTATCTGACTTTAATCTAGAAGGCTACCAATTTGATCAAGCGCAGTCGAAAGGTAATGAATTAGTCTTTACACGACCTGAGCAAGCCTAATCATAGACTCACTACGTTGGCTTATGGGGAATGCATCACACCCTATAAGCCTCATACTCAACATACGATATCTTATTTCAAATCCCCGTCACAATCTGGCGATAAAACAATCACCTCTTAAGCTGTATAGCATTCTTTCACCAGTGAGCTCGACAGAGTTATGCCAAAATTCGAGTAAATCTTTGCCATTTATTTTGGAGGTGAGCCATGCCATATTCTGCTGCGTCACATCGTTACACAGATATGGAATATCGTCAGTGCGGTCGGAGTGGATTAAAGCTCCCCCTTGTCTCTTTAGGACTCTGGCATAATTTTGGTGACAACAAGCCAATTGAGAACTGCCGAGCCATGTTAAGACATGCGTTTGATCATGGGATCACCCATTTTGATCTCGCCAACAATTACGGGCCACCTCCTGGCTCCGCAGAACAACAATTTGGTCGCATTCTACAACAAGATTTTCGTCCTTATCGCGATGAAATGGTGATCTCCTCCAAAGCAGGTTACACCATGTGGGAAGGTCCTTATGGTGATTGGGGCAGTAAAAAATATTTAGTTGCCAGTCTTAACCAAAGTTTAAAAAGAATTGGCGTCGATTATGTGGATATTTTCTATCACCATAGACCCGATCCTCAAACTCCATTAGAAGAGACCATGGCAGCCCTTGATTTGATCGTTCGACAAGGTAAAGCGCTTTATGTGGGAATTTCGAATTACCCAGCAGAAACAGCGCAAGAAGCTATCCGTATTCTCAATCAACTGGGCACCCCCTGCCTTATTCATCAACCTAAATACTCCATGCTAGAACGTACCCCAGAAGAAGGTCTCCTCGATTTGCTCGAAGAGGAAGGTGTCGGCTCGATTGCCTACTCACCACTGGCCGGAGGTATTTTAACGGATCGCTATCTCAATGGTATTCCCGCTGATTCTCGCGCAGCAGGTAATCCATCACTGCCGCCAGAGAGGCTTACATCCGCCATTTTAGCAAAAGTGAAAAAACTCAATGAGTTAGCCTTAAGTCGAGGACAAAAATTGAGCCAAATGTCTTTAGCGTGGTTACTGCGCCACGACCGCATTACTTCCGTGCTTATCGGCGCAAGCCGTATCAGCCAAATCGATGACGCTCTCGGCATGATGGAAAATCGTGATTTTAGCCAAAATGAGTTAAAAGCCATTGAGCTGATCCTCGAAGACTCAATCTAAGCCCTTCCTATCGCTATCTCTTAAAATATATTTAAGGGATAGCTTTCTATTTATTATCTTTAATTTAAATACAAACGAACGAATAACATTCTGGTTTATTATTTTATATTCATACAAAACAAATTTGAGTCATTAATTAATCGATAACATTCTTTAATTATTTAAGTGAGTCATTTAAGCTTTATTTGCAGTTTAATTAATTCACTTTATAACGAGGAATTTATATGCGTAAAATCTCTACTGTCTTAATCACCTTATTATTCCCTTTATCCGCACTTTCCATGACTATATCGACCAACGCCCAACAAACGGATACCGAATATCTGTGGAGCAACGGAGGAAATGGCGGTAACGGTGGGCATGGGGGCAATGGTGGTAACGGTGGAAGCGGTGGTAGTGGCGGGCATGGAGGCAATGGTGGTAACAGTGGTAATGGAAATTAAATAAACCCGATTATTTAATTATTTCCCCCTTCACATACGAAGGGGGATGGAGGATACAATGGTTAATCAATCTCTATTTCAATTTTTCTCTATTTTATTTCTCACTGCAATACCAACATTAAGTCATTCCAATTATATTCAATCAAATAAAAACACTTTATTCCATTTAAATAAAACCATTTTTATCGATAATATTTCTCAGTCTAATTCCTGCATTCCTTTTTATTACCGAAATTATTATTTCCATTTTTCCGAAAATGGCATAAATGGAACTCATGGACAAAATGGCAGTGGAGGAAACGGCGGTAATGGCGGAATCGGTGGTAATGGCGGCAGCGGAGGTAATGGTCAACATGGTGGAAATGGTGGCAACGGTGGCAGTCATGGTCATGGCAACCACGGAGGTCACGCGACGCCCGGCAGTAATGGAAATGGTGGCAACGGCGGAAATGGTGGCGTGAATGGTGGAGACGGCGGACACGGCGGTAACGGAGATGGTCTAGGTAACGGGGGGAACGGTGGAAATGGTTCCGTCAACGGCAATGGCGGCAATGGCGGACACGGAGGAAGCAATGGCGGTCATGGCGGTAATGGAGGGGATGGCTCTGGTAGTGGCGATGGCGGCAATGGAGGAAATGCAGGTATTGGAGGACAAGCGGGCAAAGGTGGTAAAGGAGGACCCGATGGCGGTCAAAATGGCACGGACGGCTCTAATTATTAGCTTTTCCTCAAAAAAACGGAAGCCAATACAGCTTCCGTTATTAAGATCCCCGTCAATCGCAGGTTTCAATTATTGTTTCGGTGCTAACTTCATTAAGAATTCGCGTAATTGAGCAAAATTTGACGGTAAGAAGTGAGAAAGCAGAGGTAAATCTGCACGTTCCGCCAGCTCTTTTGGCAGCGAAATTTGTTTATTTAAGATAGCTTCCACGCTCTCCTTAAATTTCGCAGGATGAGCAGTTCCTAAGAACAGGCCATATTCACCATCTTGCAGCTGATCACGCAGGACTCGATAAGCAACCGCTGCATGAGGCTCCGATAAATACCCTTTCTTATCTAACTCACGTACGGTTTCTTGAGTCACTTCATCACTCACTGCACCGTAACCTAACTCTTTCAATGACCAACCTTTGCGACGGAATAACTCTTCAATACGCGGCCAGTTATTTGGCTGGCTGACATCCATTGCGTTAGATAAAGTCGCAACGGTTTGATGTGGCGCCCATTTACCATCAACTAAATAACGCGGAACCGTGTCATTAACGTTAGTGGCAGCGATAAAACGTTTCACTGGTAATCCCATAGATTTCGCCAGCAAGCCTGCCGTTAAATCCCCAAAGTTACCACTTGGCACAGAGATCACTAGTTGATCGCGTTTTTCTGCTGGGATCTGAGCAACCGCTTCAAAATAATAACAAATCTGCGCTAACAGACGGCTAATATTGATGGAGTTCGCAGAGTTCAAATACAGGGCTTTTTTCAGTTCTTCATCATCAAAAGCGTGTTTGACCATCGCCTGACACGCATCAAAATCATCTTTGATAGCCACAGTATGGATGTTTTTACCCAGCGTACAGAATAGTTTTTCTTGCAGTGGGCTGATTTTGCCTTCTGGGTATAAGATAACCACTTGAACATTATCCAAACCATAGAATGCATGGGCAACAGCAGCGCCGGTATCACCAGATGTCGCGGTTAAGATAGTGACTGGCGCACCACCAGCTACTTGACCTAACGCTTGCGCCATGAAGCGACCGCCAAAGTCTTTAAATGCCAGTGTTGGTCCGTGATACAGCTCTAACGTAGCCACATCATCTTCAACTTTGGAAACAGGTGCAGGAAATGCAAAAGCCGTTTTAACACGCTCAGCGAGCTGCTCAGCTGGAATTTCATCTCCAATAAACGCGTTTAAGATACGGCTACTACGAGTGACAAAATCCAACTTCAGTAATTCATCAATTTCACTGGCGCTAAACTCAGGTAAGTCTTGAGGGAAAAATAGCCCTTGTTGCTTACCTAACCCTTGTTTCACGGCTTGCGCGAAGCTGACTTGTTCGTTGTTATCTTTTAAATTATACAGTTTCATCGTTTACCCTATTGTCCTTGCACCCGCCATATCTAAACGACAGATATGCACAAAGCCCTCATCATTTTGAATGTAATGTTGTTGTAGGTACTGCACCATCTCTTCTGCGATTTTTTTATCATCACAAATGGTAAAAATTGTTGGTCCTGATCCCGAAATACCACATGCCAGAGCACCAATTTGCTTCGCATGTTCTCGTGCCTTCGCAAAACCTGGCAGCAACTGAGTACGGTATGGCTCTGCGACGACGTCTTTGATCATCGTGACCGCTAGCTCAGGCTGATGAGTATGACATGCATGGATAAAGCCTGATAAATAGCGCCCATGATTTACAATATCATGGCGAGAATAGCTATCGGGTAAAATGGCTCGCGCTTCTGCGGTAGAGACTTTAATACCCGGATAGGCCATCACCCAATACCAGTTTTCAAACGCAGGGACGGGCTGAGAAATAATGCCATTTTGCTCGATGATCAGCTGTAAGCCCCCCAAGTAGCATGGCGCGACGTTGTCATAGTGAATACTGCCTGAAATACGCCCTTCTAGCTCGCCCATCATGCCAAGCAGTGCGGTTTGGTCAAATGGCTTATCTGCAAACTCATTGAGTGCCATCAGTGCAGCGACGACGGAGCAAGCACTTGAACCTAAACCCGAACCAATTGGCATATTCTTTTCAAGGGTCATTGCCACGTTCAGTTTTTTACCAAGACGCTCGCAAAACAGTTCCCAGCATTGGTAAACAATGTTGTGTTCCATTTTTTTCGGTAGCTTAGAAACAAATCGACCTTGGTTTTCTAATGAAAATGTCTCTGCCGCTTCAATGCTGACACAGTCACCGAGCAGTGAGCCATCAATCGGAGAGACTGCTGCGCCTAGCACATCAAATCCAACGCTCACATTACCAATTGAAGCGGGTGCATAAACTTTGATCACTTCTTAAACTCCCAATTTCCATGATAGGGTACGCAGCATATCCGCAAATACACCCGCTGCAGTTACATCATTACCAGCACCGTAACCTCTGAGAACTAAAGGAATTGGTTGATAGTAGCGTGTGTAGAATGCCAGTGCGTTTTCGCCATTTTTTACTTTAAACAGTGGGTCATTTCCATCAACGGCAACCATTTTCACCTGACAGCGACCTTCTTCGATAAGACCCACATAGCGTAACACTTTTTCCTCTGCTTCTGCCGCTTTTATCCGCGCAGCAAACTGGGCGTCAAGTTGTGGTAAACGCGCCATAAACTCGGCAACACTGCCTGAACTGTCGAAATCAGCAGGAAGTACAGATTCAATATTGATGTCGCTAAGTTCTAATTCATAACCCGCTTCACGGGCTAAAATCAGTAATTTACGCGCCACATCCATACCGGATAAATCGTCGCGTGGATCTGGCTCGGTGAAGCCTTTTTCCTTCGCTAACGTTGTCGCTTCTGATAAGGACATTCCTTCATCCAATTTACCGAAAATAAATGACAAGGATCCTGACAAGATTCCACTGAAATGAACTAATTCATCCCCTGCGTTCAGTAAGTTTTGTAGGTTTTCGATAACCGGTAAACCCGCCCCTACGTTGGTATCATAAAGGAATTTACGTTTTGAGCTCTCGGCGGCAGCACGAAGTTGATGATAATAATCCATCGACAATGTGTTGGCTTTTTTGTTCGGCGTGACGACGTTAAAGCCATCTTTTAAGAAGCTAGCATATTGCTCTGCGATCTCTTGGTTAGACGTACAGTCGATGATCACCGGGTTTAAAAAATGGTACTCACGCTCTAAACGGATCAGACGGCTGAGGCTAAACGCTTCTTTGGCTTCAGCTAATTCAGCTTTCCAATTATCTAAGTCAATTCCTTGCATATTGATCAGCATCGCTCTTGAGTTCGCTATCCCACAGACACGTAGATCAATATGTTTTTGTTTCAGCCACTGTTGTTGACGGTGGATCTGTTCGATCAACGCATTACCGACGCCGCCCACTCCGACAATAAAGGCTTCAATCACTTGCTCAGCATTGAACAGCATTTGGTGACATAAACGCACCGCTGAAGTGGCAGACTCATTGGCGATCACCGCAGAGATTGAACGCTCGGACGAGCCTTGCGCGATAGCAACGATGTTGATATTGCCGCGGGTTAATGCTGAGAAGAAACGTGCGGAGATGCCTTTTAATGTACGCATACCATCCCCAACAACGGAGATGATGGACAGTTGCTCCATCACATCTAACGGGTCTAATACCCCGTCTTTAAGCTCTAAATAAAACTCTTCTTCTAATGCGCCACGAGCGCGCTGTAGCTCATTTTGCGGCACGCAGAAGCTGATACTGTATTCCGACGATGATTGCGTGATCAGCACCACGGAGATCCCTTTACGGGACATGACCGAGAAAATACGTGCTGCCATACCAACCATGCCTTTCATACCCGGACCTGAGACGTTGATCATCGCCATATTATTCAGGTTAGTGATCCCTTTCACTGGTGTACTAACATCCGTTTGACCATCACCAATCAGCGTACCCGGTGCACTTGGATTAGTGGTGTTTTTGATCAGGCAAGGGATTTGGAATTGTGCAATTGGGGCGATAGTACGAGGGTGTAAGACTTTCGCGCCAAAATAAGAAAGCTCCATCGCTTCTTGGTATGACATCCCTTTGAGTAAACGGGCATCAGGCACTAAACGTGGGTCACAAGTATAAACCCCATCAACATCTGTCCAAATTTCACAGCAATCTGCACGTAAACATGCCGCTAATACCGCAGCCGAATAGTCGGAACCATTACGTCCTAACACCACCAGTTCACCCTTCTCATTTCCAGCCGTAAAGCCTGCCATCAACACGAAATGATCTTTAGGGATGTTCAACTCTGCAATACGTTTAGTGGATTCATTGATATCAACGGTGGATTCAAGATAGTGACCTTTTGCTAGCAAGCTTTTCACCGGATCAATCACGGTGACTTTGTGACCGCGAGCTTTTAATACAGATTCCATGATGGCGATAGAGAGCTTCTCACCACGGCAGATAATAGAGGCGTTGATGCTATCAGGACATTGTCCTAGAAGAGTAATACCATGCAGTACTTGTTTGATTTGCGCGAATTCGTGTTCAGTCAGCTTTTTCAGCTTGTCATATTCAAACCCGGGCTGCTTTTCTTTCAATCCTTTTAAGAGATTAGCAAAAATCATTTCTGCATCACTCACATGCGTGATGACATCCTGACCTGCTGCCGTTTTTTCAATCATCGCCACCAAATGGTTAGTGATTTTCGCGGGTGCAGATAGCACCAACGCGACTTGTCCATCTGCCAATTTGCTTTCCGCGATATCAGCAACATTAAGTACCCGTTCGTCATTTGCGACTGAAGTACCGCCAAATTTAAGCACACGCATGGTATTTCTCTCCTGAATTAGCGCCAAAAAAAAGCCCACATCTTTTTAGGATGCGGGCTTTTTCATTTTTATTTTTTGGATGCGTCAGCCCGCCCCGTTTCCTGTGGTCACGGTGGTGGTGGTAATAATCGTAGTCAGGCTGATGTTACGCATAAAATTTGTTTGTCTCGTAGGGAACATTTCGGTTTCTCCCTATACGGTTAAAGTAATCACACAATAATGTCAAATTTATTTGTATTTATGACCTCAAAAGAAGCGGTAATTCAGCGCGGAGATCCACTGTATTCATCAAAAACATCTTCATAAAAAGAGAGCTAGCCTAGATATTCCAGTTGTAAAATTCATTAATTCTAAAATTAATAGATTTTAATTTTATTTAAAAAATTAGCGCCTCACATGTACAAAAAACAATCAAACACCAAATTTGATGACGGTATTTTAACCGTATTTCTCAACAGTAAATTTGAAATAAATTGCCACTGATGTCCTATCTTTCTCTCTTCGATTAATCTTGATCAAGATTTGCACCAACCTTAAAGAAACCTACTTAGTTTCAGATCAAAATTGCACATAAGAAACCAAATAGTCATTTAGTTAATTATAAGCATGCAAACATTAATTCAGATAGTTCTGAGGAGTCTTGTTATTTTTTTGTAAAACAAAATAGATTCACGCAAAGCAAGTAAGTGTAATCACCTAGTTTTTCTTATAAAAAACCAAAAATACTTTTTTTACGCGATTTTGATGTGCTAAACGAAATTTTACTCTCTGACAATTTTAAGGTGTTCTAAAGACACAAAAATCACTTACGTGACTTAGCTTAAGTTAAATCAAAATATCTTCATCCCTATTCATATCGACCTTTCTGTACGGTATCACGATGAAAAACGTGCATTATCTCTCTTTTTTTCTCTTATTTTTATCGTCTATTCGATATCTCTATAACAAATAATTTTGGTATAATTATCTGCCTAACAATCATTGTTAACGTGCTACAATTGATTTTGATATGTATCAACAAAAGTTAGTTTTTTAGGTGGTAAATGCAGTATTAGCTGTTATATTGCTGTTAACAGCCCAATATTGGGAAAGTGCTTAAGTTTTGGTGAGTTTTATGACCTTCAGCCTAATGGATAGGCAACGCTAAGTCACTGAAAAATGTAAAGACAAATTTATACTCATAGACGTGTTTTTCCAGATAATCATACCAACAACCACCTAACTGGAAACGGCCTATGGGTTCAGTATTTTTATTTTAATACTTTAGGTAGCAAATATGCAGACCCCACACATTTTGATCGTTGAAGACGAGATTGTCACACGTAATACGCTGAAAAGTATCTTTGAAGCGGAAGGTTATGTTGTTCATGAAGCCACCGATGGTGAAGAAATGAACAATGTTCTTTCTGAACATGACATCAACTTAGTGATCATGGATATTAACTTACCAGGCAAAAACGGCTTACTGCTGGCTCGTGAACTACGTGAGCAAGAAAGTATCGCATTAATGTTCTTAACTGGCCGTGATAACGAAGTTGATAAGATTCTTGGTCTTGAAATCGGCGCTGATGACTATATCACCAAACCATTCAACCCACGCGAATTGACTATCCGTGCACGTAACTTACTGTCCCGTACTATGAATTTAGCGGGTGGTACAGAAGAACGCCGTCTGGTTGAGAGCTATAAGTTCAATGGCTGGGAATTAGACATTAATAGCCGTTCTTTAGTGAGCCCTGCTGGTGAGCACTACAAATTACCACGTAGTGAATTCCGTGCAATGCTTCACTTCTGTGAAAACCCAGGCAAAATCCAAACTCGTGCAGACTTACTGAAGAAAATGACTGGCCGTGAGTTAAAACCTCATGACAGAACAGTCGATGTGACTATCCGTCGCATTCGTAAACACTTCGAGTCTACGCCAGATACCCCAGAAATCATTGCCACCATCCACGGTGAAGGCTATCGTTTCTGTGGTGATTTAGACGAGTGATTTCATTCTGATTAATAAAAAGCCGGCGCAAGCCGGTTTTTTTTATTTAGATATAAAATATCAAAGACATTATTTCAGAGTTAAAAAATTAGAATTACTAGCCGATATATATCTATCTATAACTAAATGATTAATAGGTAGAATTCAATGAACGATTTTAGCCAATATAAAAACACATTAAGCCAACTAAAATCTTATGTGTATGCCCTATGTGAAGTTAAAGGTAATACCCGAATTCCTTTTTATATCGGGAAAGGTACTGGTTCTCGCTGCTTAACGCACATTAAAGATGCATTAGCGAGTGATAGTGCATCAAGAAAAGAAGACAAAAAACTTAAACGAATCTATGAATTACATAAAAAAAACTTACTGGGTATTGATATTCTTTGTCATGGTTTAGATTCAGACACTGCTTTGATGATAGAAACAACGTGTATAGATTTGCACGGACTAGAGGGCTTAACTAATAAGATTAACGGTCAAAGCACTAGTAACGATATTGATATTCTCAAACAAGGGCGGCTAACATTAGAAGAAACAGCCTCACTTTATTCACCTGAGGTTATGCATGTATCAGATATTAAGCACCAAGGTATAGGGTTTATTTTAAATAAACTTTATAGATTTAATATGAGTGAACTTGAATTATTCGAAGCAACTCGTGGAGTATGGCATAACCCTCCTCGTAAAAACGAAGATATAAAATATGCTTATGCTACCTATAACAACATAATTAAAGAAGTCTATGAAATTCACTCTTGGGTAGAAGCAGGTACTCAGCAATACTTTACTCGAAATATCAATAAAGGAAGTGGGCGTTGGGAATTTATTGGTAGAAAAGCCAATGATAAAATCCGTTCGCTTTATGTGGGTAAAAAAATAATACGCGATAGAAATTACGCTCAACCATTTTTCAAGGTTGGGTTTAATAATCCAGATTCAGAAATCTAGTGAATTATATTTTCTGAGAATCATTCAAAAATCGCCACTCATTTTAAACATAATCAGTGGCGATTTTTATATTAAAGCACTATCACCACGGCATAATTGGCACGGCGCTTAACGCATTTTTAGGCGAGCCGTCGATCATCTTATCAGAATAGGTCAAATAGACGAGCGCGTTACGTTTTGGATCGTAAAAACGAACCACTTGGAGCTTTTTAAACACCAGTGACGTTCTCTTTTGGAAAACTACCTGCCCTTTTTTCGGGTTACGTTTCACTCGGTCATTTAGCTCAATAGGACCCACTTGTTGGCAAGAAATGGCAGCATCCGAGGTATCTTCCGCTAATCCAAGCCCACCTTTAATCCCGCCCGTTTTTGAACGGCTTAGGTAGCAAGTCACATTGTCCACATCCGGATCATCAAAGGCTTCAACCACTATCTTATGGTCAGGTCCTAGCACCTTGAATACAGTATCAACTGAGCCGATTTCCTCTGCGACTGCCATAAAAGATAGTGCAGACAACATTGATCCCAAAATGAGGTTTTTCAGTGTATTACCTTTCGCAATACCTTTTTTAAATTTGGAAGAACCCATACAGTATTCCCTTTTCAGCTTAACATCTGAATTTTAAATAACCTAAACGGCAATAATTCTGTTTATTAACTAATTCTTAAATACAACTCATTTACTATAAACGAAAAAGGTAAGTTGTTATAGAATAGCCACTCATTGATTACTCATATCTGTTCTGTGAGTCGTATTGCCTGGGGATATCCATGGATCAAACAAATATTATTCGCGACCTTCTTCGTTGGATAGATGATAACCTTGATAAACCATTGTCATTAGATAATGTTGCCGCGAGAGCGGGTTATTCAAAGTGGCATTTACAGAGAATGTTCAAGGATGTGACCGACCAAGCAATTGGTGCTTATATTCGCGCTAGACGCCTATCTCGTGCCGCGGTTGCACTGCGCTTAACGAGCCGTCCCATTCTTGATATTGCATTACAGTATCGATTTGATTCACAACAAACTTTCACTCGCGCTTTTAAAAAACAGTTCAATTTGACGCCTGCATTTTATCGCCGCACTGAAGAATGGTGCGCAACCGGTATTTGTCCACCGATCGTGTTAGATGAACACTCTCCATTGGATTATGAATTTGTCACGATGGTCGAGCAGCCATTGGTTGGTTTGGAGCAAAGTTGTTCCTATGTGCTTGAAGAGTGGTCAACTGCCTGCTCGCAAATGCGTCAGTCTTTCTGGCGCTATTATTTAGAGCACACCACCAAAGTGGCTTCTGAAGTCTTTGGCTTACATCATGCGATTCATAGTGCCGAGAAAGATGATGAGCAAACTGTGTTTTACACCACCGCAGTGAAACCCGAAGATGCGAGCTTTAGTAACACCGAATATAGCCATGTTACGATCCCCGCAGGCGAATATGTGAAATTTAATTATCGCGGTGAGACGACGAGAGAAAGAATGCAGGAGTTCCTTTACCATGTTTATGGGGTCTACTTGCCAAAACTGAATCTCACTCGCCGACCAGGCTATGATGTAGAACACTACAAAATCAAGGATGTGACGCACAATGAGATAACGGATACGGATCCAAGAACTCACATTGAAGCATTCAGCTATTATGTTCCCATCAAAAAGCCTGAAGCTAATTAAGCCGTCATAACTAAGCACCCAAAATAAAGGCGCTTCATACACTGAAACGCCTTTTTCTTTTTCGCTGATTTATTTCTTAACCTTGCTGTTCATCAAGAGCAGGCTGAGAAAGATGTGTCACCTCCCCCGCGGTTTCCACAATCCAGCCATTGGCTAACCATGGGCTATTTTGGTAATCAACGCGAGATAACGAGCAGTTACGCAGACGTAAACGTCGTGGAGAGTTTGCAGGTACACCTAAGATACGACTTAATAATGTACTGAGCGCCAAGCCATGACTAACCAATAATGGACGGCTTCCTTCTGGTAGTTCAAGGCAATTATTTAACGCCGCAAACATACGCGTGAAAAGTTCATCCATCGATTCCCCTTCAGGAATACGACCACCTTCGACACCATTTATCAGGCTTTGACGCCACTGTTCTTCTTGCTCAGACAACGAGCCAATTTCTCGTTGCTCCAAGACACCCATATTTAATTCACGCAGACGCGGTTCTGTGATAATTTCACACCCGCACACTTGTGCAATAATTTGTGCAGTTTCAAGTGTGCGTCCCATATCACTAGTGATAATATGGGTAATACCTTCGGATTTAACCCGTTGAGCAACCTGCATGGCCTGTTGACGACCAAGTGAGGTCAGCGGGCTATCAGATTGTCCCTGTATGCGACGTGCAACGTTCCATTCAGTTTCGCCATGGCGAACAAGATAAACCTGTAACATAGATGTGTTCCGTTATTACTGTACAAAGTATGTGTTCAAAGGAAAATAATTAATGTACCAAGTTATAGCTGCAACGACGAATCCTGCCAAAATTAAAGCGATTCATCTTGCTTTCGATGCCGTTTTTGGGCCTGGCAGTTATCAAATTGAAGATATTAATGTCGATAGCAGTGTTCCACAGCAACCTATCGGTAATAATGAAACCCGTACAGGAGCAAGACAACGTGTGATGGCATCACGCCAAGTACGCCCAGAAGCTGACTTTTGGGTAGGTATTGAGGCGGGTGTTGAAGATGACATGACATTTGCATGGATTGTGATTGAGCACCATCAAATCCGTGGAGAATCACGCTCTGCCAGTATTATGATCCCAGAAAAAGTGCTTGCGGGGATCCGTGAAGGTCGTGAGCTGGGTGATGAAATGGCTGACCTTACTGGTATTGATAATATCAAACAACAAGGCGGTGCGATTGGCTTCTTCACCAATGGCGTATTGACGCGCACCAGCGTTTATCAACAAGCACTCATACTGGCTTTAGTTCCTATTAAACACGAAATTTATAAAGAGCTAAATCACATAGAAGACTAATTATACTCAAAACGATTTAAAATGCATGTGGGGCTCTTAGCAATAAGAGCCCCACATTTATTTTTAGAGAATAATCATTGGCTGCTATAAAAGATAATCAAAAACTACAGTAGCTTAGATTCCAGCCACTCTTTTACCGGAATAGGGGCTGATTTCAAACTGTTTGAACCACGAGTAATGGTGGCAATGCCTACACCGAGCTCATTTTTTAATTCACGCTGGCTCATTTCACCGCGCATTAATTCTTGAACAATCCTAACGCGAGTCCCTAAAGCCGTCCGTTCATCCGGTGTGAGTAATAGCTGAAGAATCGAATCCTGTATATTTTGCTCAAAGGCCATTTGTAGCAGTTCCACAAAACGTTGCCAATCCGCATTTTCATCGGCGGTTAACGCCGGGTCTGGTTTATATTCTACAGTCATCATTCTACCCTTCCATACTATTAAACTAGTACAAATAATAGCACAGAACACTATTTCGTATAGTTAAAAATACAGCGCTCATCTTGTTGGAGGTAAACCAAACCGACCAACAAGATGAAACGCCATACAAATTAATACTTCATATTCCATTCGTTCACGGATAACACATTGCCTTTTTCACCTAAGAAATGTTTATAAAACAAATCATAAGAGAGAACATTTTTTACATAACTACGGGTTTCTGCAAACGGAATACTTTCCACAAAAGCCACCGCATCGATACGCCCTGCGCTGTTACCTAACCAGCGAGTCACTCGTGATGGGCCGGCATTATACGCCGCACTGGCTAAAATACGGTTATTACCAAATTGCTGATAAACATCGTCAAGATACGCGGTACCTAACTCAATGTTCATCACAGGGTTAGTCAGTTGCCCTGCATTCACATAACCAGTGATGCCTTGCTTTTGCGCCGTATGTTTTGCTGTCGCTGGCATTAACTGCATTAAGCCTGTCGCGCCAACTGGAGATTGTGCTTGCGGGTTCCATGCACTTTCTTGACGAGCAATGGCCATCGCATAGCTTTTTTGGATCATTTTACTGCGAGTGTAATTATCAAACTGTTTTTCCCATGCCAGCGGGAAACGCTCTTCAAGATGATTCCACAGTTTTGCGGTTATCGTGGCTTGAACGCTCAGATCTGCCCATTTATTATCGAAGGCATAACGGGCGAGCTGCTCTTGTTGATTAGGTGACATGGAAGAGACCAAATTGATCCACTCGGAGCGAGCCAGATTATCCATCTCCCAATACATTAACTCACGGATGCGCTGAATCTGCGGCATGCTGTGAATACTGGAATCAGGTTTCACGGCTTTATTCACCATGACTGGGTAATCCATTTTTAACTGCTGAGCGGCAACCATTGGGTAGAATCCACGCTTCGACGTTAACTCTCGCAGTATACTTTCACCTTCAGCCGTTTTACCTTGATCAATCAAGGTGATAGCCTGCCAATATTGCCACTCTTCCTTATTTTTTACGTCGTTCGGTAGTTGTCGCAACCATGACGCTAATCCCGTTTTATCCCCTTCTCCCAGCGCTAAACGTACACGGCGCTCTTTTAAGGCGGCAGAATTAGTTTCACGGATCACTTCATCACGCCACATTGCCTGCTCAGGAGTGACATCAACTCCCATATATTGCCACGCAATGCTGTCTTTCATTTGCTGGTTTTCTGCCATATTCATTTTCTGGGCAGAGCTGATCCCTGCTAATGCAGTACGGGCTGCATCAGGGGATTGACGCGCATAGCGGCTAAATCCAGCTAATGTGGCTTGACGCGTAAAATCCGTCGGCGTCAATGTTTTCGCAAACGAGACAACCGAAGCGGGGTCATTTTGTAGTTTAACCAACGCATCAGAGATAGTTTTGTAGCTGCTTGGTAAGCGTTTCGCGAGGTAAGTTGCCGTTGAGGTGTTACCGTCTTTAATCGCAAGGTGAATACGCGCCAAAATCATATCCGTTGAAAGGTATCCGGCTTTTTCCCATTCAGTAAACAGTTTGTCACATGCAGCTGGCATGGAATTACCATTGAGCCACATTTTTTCAGCGCCCTGCCACGCGACCTGTTTATTTCCTGTCGCCCAATTCGCAAAATAGAAATTACATTGCGCTTCCGCAGGTTGTGGCGGCTCAGGGCTAAATGCCAATAACGATGTCCACTCTTGGCGACGCGCCAGCTCATTCACAAACCGACTTTTGAGGGTTTTCGCCACAGGCAACGTTGGGTATGCATCGATAAATTCTTGCGCTTGTTTTGGCGAGATAATATCTAAATCTTGCGACAGCTCGCGGTATTCCAAATACGGATACAGCGGGTAATCACGTAAGGTTGGTAATAAACGCTCGACTTCATCCATCTTATTGGCATCCCAAGCGACTTTAATTGCTTGATAACGTTCACGTTGTGCCTGTAAAGAATCTGCCCAGACTGTTGTGGATACCAACAGCATGGTGACCGGAACTGCCGCTAACCAACCTTTCATGTTTATTCGCTCCATCGCTTAAATCTTGTTAGAGATTGCTCTCAAACATACTCAAAGCATTCATTAGATATATCAATAATGTTAATGCTACCTAAAGTTTTCAGCCAGCGACAGAGGAGATTTCTTGAAATGGTTGGGTTTACAATCTTTTACTTATTCGATTCGTTAACCCTGACAACACGGATAACCTAGATCAGCCTAGGGGCAATCGGGTATAGGCCTCTGCCGACTTTCCCTAAAATAAGATAATTATAATTAGATTTTCTGCCCTACTATTGCAAAGGTCATATTCAAGAAGCAGGTTTGACAGAAACTCAGATAGTGAATATTTAAAATTTGTTGAGTTTGGCATGTTAGAAAGTTCCAAGTCGAAATGTCTCAATTAAAGTAGGGAGATAGAGTTATTTATTATCTTTTCATTTTTATTGAACAAAATTAAATTTTGTAATGATAATCATTTCCATTTAAGGGTGTTATATGTAATATTTTTTTATGCTTTTTTGACAAACTAAAAGTGGATTTGTATATGAATTTTAGTTGTAAGCCTAATGTATTAATGTTCAGTATTGTGCTAATTCCTTTCTTTACAAATGCATACTCGATGCATAAAGGAGATTCGTTTGGATTTATCCCTTCTATTGCGGTACAGGATGCCGCTACATCTGCATTAATGGAAAATATTACTGGTAAAAACATCTACGCAGCTTATGCAACTGGCTTAATAAAAAATAATAAAAACAAAAAAGTATCTCAACACTTATGTAATGGAAAGGATGAAGTTGTAAATACTGCCTTAATTGGAGGGTGTTCGTTAGTTGAATCCGATTCATTTACTTTATTAGAGACTAAGCATTTCATAAATAAAAACGGTGAGATGGTAGAAATTGATGTTCATGATCCTAATACAATTATAACTCCCACAATGAGAGTAACAGTCAAATATATCACTGAACCAAATCCTCTAATTCGGCAAAACAGTTGTAATGACTATCGCATCAATGACACACCAACCTCTTGTTTTGTTTTCAAAATAGCACCTTTTATTTTTGATAATTTACAACAAAGAGAACTAGTCATTAATGCCATGGAAAACCCTTGTGCATTTTTAACCTCTGTTGAAGATGCAAAAAAATTTACCAACTTAAAATATCCATACATTTCATACTTAGGCAGAACAGGAGGTGAGGCACGTTACATTCTAGATTGTGATACAAAAAATCCAGAAACTTACTCGTCGATTGTAGATGAAAAGATGCAATCAATATTACTTATTCGCAATAAAAAATAAGGATTTTTTTTATGGCTCAACCATATATCCGTATTAATCAGTTTGAGGCTAATTACTCTGATGTAGGCGTTAAATCTGCAACAGGGCATGTTAATTTTACTTTTATCGATGGTAATGGTGTTAATAAAGGAACTTTTGGTGCAAATCTAAAAAATAAAGATCGCCCATCTGGTGTATCTAATGAAGAAAGTGATAATCGACGTAAAATCGATGCAAAATCACCGCATCATTTCAGTTACGCAAAGTTGTCATCTAATGATTTTACGAACGCGTTAAAATATGCCCAAAAAGCACATCATGAATCTAGTATTGGTAATATGAAATATGCGCTGGCTTGTGGCAATTGTGTTGACTTTGGAATGCAAGTATTTAATCAAACTACTTTAGGGCGTAGTCAATTGCCTAATTATTTACAACCAAATACTGCAGTGAGTATTTATGCAAACCTAAGTAATGCTCTTTGCTCTGGCGATAATTATCAAATTAAAGAAGCACGCAAAGTGGTATTAACCCCTAATAGATGGAGACCTGAACAATTACCTAATTGGGCTCAACCGTGTATAGATGCTGTTGTGCCAACTACAATTTCAGGGGGGAAATGGCTTGACACTAAATCAACGGATGCATGGGATGTTGCCAAGCATTTTACTATGGAACAGGGAACTTGCGAACTAGAAGTTCAGGAATTTGTGGTTAAGAACCTCACTGTTGCTTCACCGATTGTTATTAATCTAGACGGCTGTGGCATAAAAACGACCTCAATTTTTGATCAATCCGTTCAGTTTGATTTATTAGGAATTGGCCATAACGTTACCTCCGCGTGGATTATGCCAACTTCTGGTTTTTTAGTTTACAACAAACAAGGTATTGACAACGTAACTAGCGTTAATGATCTGTTTGGTGGCTCTGAGCGCATGGAAGGTTTCTTTAAACTTGTTGATTTGGACAAAGACAAAAAAGGATATATCGACAAAAATGATGAAATTTACGCTTCATTGCGCATATGGGTAAATCATCAAATGGACGGCATATCTCATGCAGGTGAAATATATACGTTACAAGAATTAGGTGTTGAGCGAATTAATACAGATTTCGACATTGTTGATTTTATTGATGAAAATAGTAACCTTATTGGCGAACGTTCTACAGCTATTATAAATGGTATCGAATGTGAAATGTCTGAGGTTTACTTCACTTATCTTTAATACCATTACTTCATATATTGGGGTCTAGCCGTTTGCAGTTCAGATCCCATCAATTATCATCCCAACCCTACTCAACACCTATTTCGAGCCTTTTGTTATATGTAATAATCGACATCAATAATGAATTAATATTGATTGCATGATGAGGTGATAGCCCCCTGAATTGTCATCACTTGCATGGGAAGTTATTGACATAAAGGCAGGAACAATTACAGTTAGACGCAATTACTTTTGAGTGGCTCGTTTTACACACTTTCGCTTTTGGAATCTCACTATTCGCCTTGAATTTATGAGTTCTTACAAAGTGAATAACCGAGCGATGCGATTAAAAATTATGTTATAAAACAAAAGGTAAATAAATTGGCTCAATACGTTTACAGTATGTATCGAGTGGGAAAAGTAGTTCCCCCGAAACGTCATATTTTAAAAAACATCTCTCTGAGCTTCTTCCCTGGGGCGAAAATTGGTGTTTTAGGTCTCAACGGCGCGGGTAAATCAACATTACTGCGCATCATGGCTGGCATTGATACTGAGATTGAAGGGGAAGCACGCCCTCAACCAGGTATTAAAATTGGTTACCTGCCACAAGAACCGAAACTGAATCTGGAACATACCGTTCGTGAAGCCGTTGAAGAAGCGGTCAGTGAAGTTAAAAATGCTTTAACTCGCTTAGACGAAGTGTATGCACAATATGCCGATCCAGACGCTGACTTTGACAAGCTTGCGAAAATCCAAGGCGAGCTGGAAGCGATTATTGCCGCACAAGACGGTCATAATTTAGACAACCAACTGGAACGTGCTGCTGACGCACTGCGCCTGCCAGCTTGGGATGCGGTTATCGGCAACTTGTCTGGGGGTGAACGCCGCCGTGTGGCTATCTGCCGCCTGCTGCTGGAAAAACCAGACATGCTGCTGCTCGACGAACCAACCAACCACTTGGATGCTGAATCCGTTGCTTGGTTAGAGCGCTTCCTGCACGACTACGAAGGCACCGTTGTGGCGATCACCCATGACCGTTACTTCCTCGATAACGTTGCAGGTTGGATCCTTGAACTTGACCGTGGTGAAGGTATTCCATGGGAAGGTAACTACTCTTCTTGGTTGGAACAAAAAGATGAGCGTCTGGCGCAAGAAGCGTCAACAGAAGCGGCTCGTCGTAAATCCATTGAGAAAGAACTTGAGTGGATCCGTCAAAACCCGAAAGGTCGCCAATCCAAAGGTAAAGCGCGTCTGGCTCGCTTTGAAGAGCTTAACAGCGTGGAATACCAAAAACGTAATGAAACCAGCGAACTGTTTATCCCACCTGGACCGCGTTTAGGTGACAAAGTTATCGAAGTGGAAAACCTGAGCAAGTCTTATGGTGATCGCGTTCTGATCGACAACCTGAATTTCTCGATCCCGAAAGGAGCGATTGTCGGGATCATCGGTCCAAACGGTGCAGGTAAATCTACCCTGTTCCGTATGATTTCCGGTCAAGAGCAGCCAGATTCTGGTTCAATTACCTTGGGTGATACCGTGAAAATTGCTTCTGTGGATCAGTTCCGTGATGCAATGGATGACAGCAAAACTGTATGGGAAGAGATTTCCAACGGTCAAGACATCATGCGTATCGGCAACTTTGAGATCCCAAGCCGTGCTTACGTCGGCCGCTTTAACTTTAAAGGCGTTGACCAAGGTAAACGCGTGGGCGAGCTGTCTGGTGGTGAGCGTGGTCGTTTGCATCTGGCAAAACTGCTGCAAGTTGGCGGTAACGTATTGCTGCTCGATGAACCAACCAACGACCTCGACGTTGAAACCTTACGTGCGCTGGAAAACGCCCTGTTAGAATTCCCGGGCTGTGCAATGGTTATTTCCCATGACCGTTGGTTCCTTGACCGTATCGCAACGCACATCATCGACTACCAAGATGAAGGCAATATCACCTTCTTCGAAGGTAACTTCTCTGAGTACGAAGATTACAAGAAACGTACTTTAGGTGCGGATGCACTGCAGCCACACCGCATCAAGTACAAAAAGATGACTAAATAATTCGTCTATTACGATCAAAAATGGCACCCTTGGGTGCCATTTTTTTATGCGGAAAGTGAATCATCCAGCATCAATAATTGCTGAACCAAAGAAACGCACTCTAAGAAGCGTGAATCGTAGTCTGACGACTCCACATGCACAAATTCAATATTATTTTTCTTCAGCATTTCAATCAGTAATGTTTGAAATTCCATTCTGTCTTTATCACTGCCTAAGCTGCGTAGACCATCTGCTACCCACGGAGTATTATTTTCCAGCAAGATAACAAGGTCAAAACGGTATTCATCGATCAGCGCCTGCACAAATGGGTGTTCTTTCCCTTCATAGCGCAAACAGAATGCTTGCGTGGTGACAAAATCCGTATCAATAAACGCCACTTTATTCGCATATTTAATTGCAAAATCAATATATTGAGCGTGACCCAACGCAATTTTATCGTAATCAGAATATTGCAGCGCCATCTCGTCACCGCCAAGGTGGCTAAACACATAATCGCGCCCATATTCCCACGCACTGGTAGTATTAAAGATATTGGCTAATTTATTGACGAGGGTGGATTTACCGCTTGATTCACCGCCTAGCACCGCCACTTTACGCACAAAGAATGGCTTCACTTCGGTTGGAATATATTCCCAATAGCGGAATGGCGCTTGGCGAATTTGGTTGCCGCTAATGTTCATAAATGTGCGTTCAGGATCGATAAGAATAGTTTCGATCCCAAGGTATTTTTTATAGCGATGCACATCGTGAGGCTCGCCGGAATAGATAAAGCTCGGGTTTATGTTGTGCTTTTTCATAAAGCCTTTCATCCCGTCGCTCCATACTTCCCAACCGTGAGGGTATGGCTCTATCCCTTGCTCATCAAAAGAGTGAATATGAATATTTTTCTGATACTTAAAGGTTTGTAATAACCAACGCAGGCGGTCACTGACAGTAGGCTGTTGTGACATGGAGCTATTCACAAACAGTTCTTTATCACGAGGCTCATCATGACAGAGGATCACGTGCAACTCATCCACTTGGCTACAAGCCCGTTGAATCAAATAGATATGCCCTGTATGGAGCGGATAAAACTTACCGAAAACAACACCAATCGTTTTTTGTTGAAGCGGATACTCTAAGCCTAAAAAGCGATGAAGTGCCGCGATTTTGTGCGCGCTGGGGCTTTTAATTTTGTCGTTAATTAACTGGCTGAGATAGCCTTTGGTCATCTCGGTCGCATCCGCTACTTGCTGCAATGTGTAACCCGCACCTTTGATGGCACTCTTTAGATAGTCAAATTCAGCCATATTATTTATCCTTTCGTTTTGAGCGCCTTACAACCATTTCTACTCATAATTATCTAAATGATCCGTGTTGTCGCTGTCGCTAGGCGCTAAGTGGCGCTAATCCCTAGGAGCATACACAAAGTATGTGACTAGGGTTAGCAAGCGCAAGCAACAGCGCGGAGCATGACGATAATTTAGAATTCATCGAGAATACTAAGCGCATCCGCCAACTTCTTCACCCCATAAACCTTCATATCGGCAGGTAACTTTTTCGGCATATTGGCGTGAGGCACAATGGCCCGCTTGAAGCCATGTTTTGCGGCTTCGGAAATACGTTCTTGTCCACTTGGGACTGGGCGAATTTCCCCAGCCAGCCCCACTTCACCAAATACCACAAGGTCGCGAGGTAATGGGCGATCACGAAAACTTGAAACTAACGATAATAGCAGCGCGAGGTCAGCACTGGTTTCCGTCACTTTTACCCCGCCCACGACGTTCACAAACACGTCTTGGTCGGACATTTGTAATCCACCGTGGCGATGCAATACCGCCAGCAAAATCGCTAAACGGTTCTGTTCCAGCCCCACCGCAACACGGCGCGGATTCGACATCATAGAATGATCGACAAGGGCTTGGATCTCCACCAGCAATGGTCGCGTACCTTCCCACACGACCATCACAGAACTGCCCGAGGTAATTTCATCTCCACGACTTAAGAAGATGGCGGACGGGTTACTGACTTCTTTTAAGCCTTGTTCCGTCATGGCAAATACGCCCAGCTCGTTGACGGCACCAAAGCGGTTTTTGTGGCTGCGTAAAGTGCGAAAACGGTTGTCGGCATCACCATCGAGCATAATGGAGCAGTCGATACAGTGTTCAAGCACTTTGGGTCCTGCCAGCGAGCCATCTTTAGTGACGTGACCCACCATAATAATCGCCACGCCGCGAGTTTTTGCGAAGCGAGTTAGATATGCCGCGGTTTCACGCACTTGCGCCACACTGCCCGGCGAGGATTGAATATCCGCCATGTGCATCACTTGGATGGAGTCGATGACCATCAGCTTGGGTTGTTCTTGCTCTGCGGTCAGGCAGATTTGTTCAATACTGGTTTCCGACAGCATATTGAGTGAATCAGTCGGTAGTCCTAATCGGTGGGCACGCATGGCAACTTGCTGTAAGGATTCTTCCCCCGTGACATACAGGGTTTTCATCTCCCGCGATAGTAAGCACATGGTTTGCAGCAGTAAGGTACTTTTCCCCGCTCCGGGGTTCCCCCCGATAAGGATGGCACTGCCTGGCACAACCCCACCACCTAGCACGCGGTCAAATTCTTTAAATCCAGTGGTAAAGCGTGGCAGTTCTTCGAGGCTAATCTCAGAGAGTTTTTGGACTTTACTGACGCCCGCCGCATTACCGGCATAGCCCGTCAGCCTATCCGTACGTGCCGCAGTCGTCGATGCCAAACGCACTTCCGTAATGGTATTCCATGCATTACAGGCACTACACTGCCCCTGCCAGCGCGGATAATCCGCCCCACACTCATTACACACAAATGCCCTTTTCGCACCTTTCGCCACAGCCACTCCTTAATCACCCAAAAAAATGTTTAACGCTTTATCTTTAAATCTTTAAATCTTTAACTGACACAAGTTCTAATCTTCAAAATTATTCGCGTGACAACTAGGCGGCAAACGCAGACAGCCCTAGGAGCATACACAAGTATGTGACTAGGGTGGCTAAGAGCAGCCAACAACGTTGTCACGCTAAGAATGAAGAAGATTTTAGCGTTCTTCGTGCTTGAGGCCTCCGCTAAGGACACATAACACTCCCATCAGATCCGCATGCTTAATCCCCACTTTCGCCCTTGCAAACACTTTTGGTTTTGCATGATACGCTATCCCCAGTCCTGCTTTTCTGAGCATTTTCAAGTCGTTTGCTCCGTCACCGATGGCGACGGTTTGCTCCATTGGGATATTCAGTTTTTCTGCCAGTTTAACGAGGGTTTGCGCTTTGTATTTTGCATCGACAATCGCCCCTTTAACTTTACCTGTCAGTTTGCCATTTTTGACTTCGAGGTGATTGGCAACTGCCGCGACCAGTTTTAATCGCTGGCGTAGGTTATCGGCAAAGAACGTAAATCCGCCGGAAGCAATAGCAATATGCCAGTCCATCGCTTGTAACTTACGAACTAAGCTGGTTAACCCCGGCATTAACGGTAAGGTTTCGAGCACTTGGTCGAGAATAGCCGCGTCGGCACCTTCGAGCAGTGCCACACGAGCACGTAGACTTTCTGTGAAATCGAGCTCCCCTTGCATGGCGCGTTCGGTCACTTCAGAGACTTGATCGCCGACTCCTGCCAGACGGGCGATTTCATCGATACACTCGATTTGGATCGCGGTGGAATCCATATCCATGAGTAAGATCCCTGGGGATCGTAAACGTGGGATTTTACCGAGTGGCACCACATCCAATTGGCTTTCATCTGCCAATTTTTTGATGCGAGGGGTAATGCTGCCCGCGATGCGCACAACTTGGTAATCATCAATGCGCCAAGAGGAGACAATCACAATCGCTATCCCTAAACGCTGCTGGAAATCACTGATACGTGCTTTATCTAAGCCGCGACCATATAACAACCACCCAGTGTCCCCCGCACGATAATCCAATGGCATCACTTCTTCACCACTTAGCGATAAGGGTAAACCCGGCCATTTTTGAATTTCATCAGGCAGATAACAGTAGGTCAAACTCGTTGGCATGAAAATTAGCTCCTGTTGTGGATACAACTTTTTTTATAATGTATACCCTGCATAAAATTACTATACTTAAATTTTCCAGCAAGTTAACGCTTCATAACTTTGCTAATTGCGATAAAACAGACAAAGAGCACGATTATTCCTATGAAACTCCCATTTAGGCTGCACAAAACCGTTATTATCATTGTTTGCGTTGCGCTGATAACCTTCCTAATGCACGGGGTTTCATATTTAGGTTATAACCAAAGCCAGAGCAGACTAGAGCAATTTAAGCAATTAACTCAAGTATTAGCTGAGCAAGTGGCATTCAGCTTATCCGATTATGTGGTTCCCGGCAGCAAAGATTTTAATTTAGAACGAATTAATGCCAATTTAAATCATCTAGCTAAAGATCACTATATTTTGGATGTCGGTTTATACACGGCGGCAGGCGTGTTAGTCACCCAAGTGGGCGAACCCGCCACGGTCAAAGAGCGACTTTCCCTCGAAGGAAACACTGGACTACAGAATTTTCAGTATCAATTAGTGGTTCCCGTTCAAGGCGCCAAAGAACCTAAAGGCTATTTACGCCTGACCATCGATACTGAGTCGCTCACTACTGATCTTCAGCAAGCCGATAACACCGTTAATATCATGCGTGTATTTATTTTATTATCTTTGTGTATTGGCTTTATTTTGGCGAACACCCTAATGCGCCTGAAGAAAAAGAAAGGTCAGCAACAATTGATTATCGAACCTGACGAAAACGCGGAAGAGAGTGAAGATAAGCCCGAGGAACAGAGCATAGGGACAAATGGGGCTAAAAATACACGTAGCCCCTTAAAATCACCACGCGCCAAACGCCGTAAAGAGCCAAGTCCACATCGACCAAGACGGGTGGCGCGCAAGTTTACAGAAAAACAATAACCATTAATTCCGCCTAGATTGACGTCGTATCAAACACGATCGGCGCAATTAGCTCCACTTTTCCGTTGGCTAGCAAAGTCTCAGGTGGCATCGGAAACGGTGCTGCGCGTTCGATAGTCGCTAGCGCTTCTTTATCGAGGAGCTTGGTACCTGACGAATTAATCAAGCTAGCACTTACTAACTGGCCTTGATTATCCACAATAATTTTGACTTGAGAAACGCCCGTTGAACGAAAACGCAATGCAGCGCGTGGGTATCGCTTTGCTTTCGCTAATCGTTGATGAACTTCACTTTCCCAGCCATGATGACCACTGACGGGTGCAACGGCACTGCTCGCAAAATTCGCACTGCTATTCGAAGCGCTGCCAGAAGTTGGCACCGACGTCACTTCGGATTCTTGAGTCGAAGCGGGAGCTTCTTCCACCACTTTTTTCTCTTGAACTGGCTTTTTCTTTGGCGGGCGTTTTTTCTCGGTGATGCGCGTCAATGTCCCATTATCAACCAGTGGTGTTTGGGGTAACTTCTCTGCTTTTTCAACAACTTCAGGCTCAATTTCTTCTCGTGTTGCCATCTGCTGTTTAGGCGCATTATTAACTTCAGGCTCCTGCTGCTGTTCCAGTTGATAAAGCCCTAATTGTAAAGAAATTGCGGGGGGTAAAACCCCAGTTTTGGGTAGGTTTGATGTAAACCACCCAATAAAAAGCATTGCCAGTATTCCATGGAAAACAAGACTTCCACATAAACCGCCCAGAGGACGAAAAATTGGGCTTCCCAGCTGCCCCACACTGCTGTTCATATTTTGCCTCACATCTTTATTTTTCGCTGATTATAGGCATAATACAAATCAAAATGATATTCATTATTATTAATAAAATAACAATAGTAACTACAAGGTATTGATTTAATTTATAAAGTCAATTTGAGCTAATTATTAAACTATTTTCACTTTTGACACCAGAAAATGACTATCGATAAATCCCTTGCCCGCAAAATCAGCGGCGCATATCAATCAACCTACGGTCAGCTTGTGCGATTTTTCCGCAGTCGACTAGGTAATAGTAACGATGCGGATGATTTATCACAGGATGTGTTTACACTATGGCTAAACCGTAAAGCGCAGGATCCTGTGAAGGAGAACCGTGCTTATCTGTTTAAAATCGCTAGCAATGTGTTAATTGACCATTGGCGACGGAATCATCAACAGAGCCAGTCCCATACCTCGATTGATGAAGTGGTGCATGAACAAAGTTTTGAGCAAACCACCGCCGACCCTAGCGAAATTTTAGAGCACCAACAGCGAATTGCGCGACTTGGCGAGGCGATTGATCTTTTGCCTCCACGGCGTAAAGAAGCCTTTTTGCTGTATCGCTTTGATGGGTTATCTCAAAGTGAAATTGCAGAGCGTATGGAAATTTCGATCAGTATGGTGGAAAAACATATTGCAGCGGCATTAGTGCATTGTAAAAAATATCTAGACGATAAGAGCAATCATCCGTAATGGCAAACAACCAAACCCAGCAGCCAGAAAATACCTCGTCAGTCGAGCAACAACGCATCGACGAAGACGCGGCGCTGTGGTTTACCCGTGTTCATAGTCAACAGCTCAGTGACCAACAATCTCAAGAATTTAAAATTTGGTTACGTGCTTCAAAAGCCCATGAGGATGCCTATGAAGCAATTGCGGGGATTTGGCAAGATATTGAAAAAGTTCCGCGCCCTGCGCCTGTTAAATCGACAGCGTCAAAATTTGGTTTTTCATCGTTTTGGAAGCCTCTCGGTCATCTAGTTGCCGCCTGTTTTATTGCTGCCGTCCTGTTTTTACCTTACAGCCAGCTTCCCTCCATGTTGCTCAATAACATGACGCTGGTTTCCACTGACTCCACCAAAGAAGTGACATTGTCAGATGGCTCTCAGCTGTTTCTCAATCGCGATACCCGCATTCGAGTCGCTTATGAAACGCCAATCCGCCAGCTCTACTTAGACCAAGGTTCCGCTTATTTTAAAGTGAAATCCAACCCTTATCGCCCGTTCGTTATCAATGTCGATCAACGGCGAATTCAGGTCGTCGGAACGGAATTTGAAGTGAATAAAAAAGGCGAGCAGGTGGCGGTCAGTGTCAGCCAAGGCATTGTGAGTTTTCAAAGCCTCAACAGCCAAAAACCTGTATTACTGCTTGCCGGACAAGGGGCGTTAAGCCCGAGCATCAATGGAAAAATCGCGCTCAATTCAGTCTCCCCGCAAGAGGTGGCAAGATGGCGTTTCGGTGAGCTCAGCTTTGTGGATAAGCCCCTCGGTGAAGTTTTGTCTGAATTAAAAACCTATTCCGACTTTCAGGTTGAACTCTCTCCGAGCAATTTAGCCAACCGGAAAATATCCGGACGCATTAACCTTCAGCAGCCAGATGCCTTTTTTCAGGCACTTCCCTCACTCCTTCCTGTGCAAGTCGTGTATCAGGATAAAAATAACCTACTGATTATCCAAAACAAAAAAAATAAATAAAAAATATTTTCATTTGCAGGTGAGGATAATTCTCATTTCACCCTCTTCTTAAGTAGCTTCATTTTATTGATGACTTTTTAGCACATTTTTCGTGCAGCTTAAGAATAAGGGATATCCATGGCAATTCAATTCACACTCGGTCGATTCAAGCCGATTGCGCTGTCACTGGCGGTCACCAGTGCTTTAGTCAGCCAATCTGCTATCGCCCAAGAAATTACTTTCTCGTTACCCGAACAAGGTCTTGCGAGCGCTATTGATCAAATCAGTCGCCAAGGTCAAGTTTCACTGCTGTATGACAAAAGCCAGCTCAACGGGCTACGCGCACCCGCCCTTTCTGGCAGCTATACCCCACAAACCGCATTACAAAAAATTCTTATTGGTAGCGGGTTAGAGCTGATTAACGAAAACGGCATGCTGGTTATTCGTCCTCAAAATTTAAACCAAGGCACGTTAGTTTTACCTGAAACTCAAGTGTCGGGCGTGGTACAAAATCATCCTGCCATGGACGTCATGTCTGCACCGCAATACGTCACCTCAGAAGAAATCAGCCAAAAAAATACTGGTGACGGCAATATTACCGATTTAATGAAAACCAACCCTGCCGTGCAGTTTGCGAATAACGATAGCAACTCCATGAACCAAGGGGAAATTAAGCCTTCGCGTATTTCTATTCATGGTTCCAGTAGCTACCAAAATGCCTATCGCCTTGATGGCGTGAGCTTCAACAATGACTTTGACCCTGCCGACAGTGGCTTAGGTGAAACCGCCACACGACTGAGTAGCAGCGACCAAGGGATTTACATCGACAGTCGCTTGATTGATAGCATGGCCGTTTATGATAACAACATCCCTGTGGAATTCGGTGGCTTTACGGGAGGAACCGTTGAGGTAAACAGTCGTCGTTGGCAAGGGGAAAATAGCGCTCACGCTTACTACCGCTTAACCCGTTCTGGCTGGAATAATCTGTTCAACGATCCGAGCCAGCCCATTGATACCGCCAAAAATGACACTGCCAACCCTGCTCGTTTCCAAGATCGTTACGATAAAAATGATTTTGGTGGCTGGTTTGAATTGGGTGTGACAGAAAACTCAGGTGTGGTGTTCTCCGCATCTCGCCGTAGTTCGACGATTCCGATGACGGTGACGGGTGGAACGGGAGTGACACTCAATGGTAGCGGTGAACTAGAAGAAATTTATTCCGCAGAAGGCACCAGAAAACAGCGTCGTGATTCCGATAACTTTTTCCTGAAATATACGATGGATTTGACTCCACGGGACTCTGTTGACCTTTCTGTAAACTATGCAAAATACGATAGCTATCTATTCGCTAGCTCAGTATTAAACTCAGGCTATGACAGCACTCATGATGGTCTTGGGTTTACTGGTGTATTCAAACATGAATTTGATATCGGAAAATTAGAGTTAACCGCCAGCACACAAGATCTCAAAGATGATCGTAAAAATGATCAGAAAGATTATGTGGAGCTGCTGGATTATAGCGATTGGAAAAACCCACAATCCTTACGCAGTGGTGGTCAAGGTGACTTAACCACAGAGCAAAGAATGCATTCTGCAAAAGCAGTAATGCGTTTAAACTCAATGGTAGATGGACTCGGAATAACCCACCAGCCAACACTGGGCTCCGAAATTGCGTATACCAAAGGTACCTATAAGCGTGATAAAGACTATTATCGTTACCGTTTTGTGGGCAATGCGGATGATCTCCAATGGGTTGGCGCGGCACAAAATATCACGCGATTCCAAGCTGGCACTCACTCGGCTGATTACACCAATTACGCTATCTTCCTCGATGATAATCTGCAATATGGCAAATTAACCTTACGTCCCGGCGTTCGCCTTGATCGCGATGACTTTGTTAATCGTACTAACGTTGCCCCTCGTCTTTCAGGCACCTATGACCTATTTGGCGATAAGCAAACCCTACTAATTGCAGGGGCAAACCGTTATTACGGTCGCTCAATGCTGACTTATGCCCTTTATGGTGCGCAGAATGCGGGAATGCAGAACTGCACCTTTATGTGCGATGTTGATCCTAATAAAAATGATTGGGATGACGCCCGTGACTACGAAGGGATCGATTCTCTTAAAACCCCTTATAACGATGAGCTAACCCTCGCGCTACAACAAGAAATTTTATCGACCACTTGGCGCTTACAGTATGTTCATCGTGAAGGCTATGACGAAGTGCGTACCCGCACCAAATACGACAGTCGCGATGCCAATAAACGTAGCATTCGTATGTACGACAACGGTGGGCGCAGTTCTCACGATACCGTGACATTATCCGTCAACAATAGCCAACCGTGGGAATGGGCAGAGGCATCACATGTCATGACCGCCTCGTTCACATGGCAGCAAAGCGAAAGTAATACACCAAAAGACTCTGGCTATAACTCATTCGATCCAGGTAACAAAGTTAACCTCAACAAAGTGTGGTACGACGGCAAAGTGATTGATTCATCAAAACTGCCATCCACCAGCTTTAACTCGCCGATTAAGCTTAACCTAGAGATGACCAGTGTTTGGGATGAGTATGACGTCACATGGTACAACCGACTTCAATGGTGGGGTTCTCGTGACCAAGCGGTTCGTTATGACAACGCTTACTACACCGATCCTGAATATGGTCAGTTACGCAAATACACCAAGCAAAACTTTGCGAGCAAATACACATGGGATACCCGCCTAGGCTGGAAACCTGACTTTGCTTACGGCTTTGGGTTCTCGGTTGAAGTAAATAACGTACTGAATAATAAAAATATTGCAGACCGCTTTATGTTCAATGACCGCACGATCAAATCTTATGATCCGGGTCGTCAGTTCTGGCTGCAAGTGAATTACGATCTCTAAGTGATAGCCGTGAGTAATGTCAAACACATAACCTAAGAAATCGAGTCATGAAGACCATTAAACAATTTCTCTATTTAGTTAAACCTTTTTGGGGGCAGCGTGCTGCCCTTTTGTGCTGGGTGCTGCTGTTTGCCTCGTTAGGGCTTACCCTTTCTTCCGTCTGGTTCAATGTCAAAATGAACATGTGGAACGGGGATTTCTATAACGCCCTGCAAAAGCTAGACGGACAAGCACTGTATGGGCTGCTGCAATACTTTGTGATTTTAGTCAGTGGGCTGATTTTTGTGGTGGTGATGGGCACCTACCTCAAGCAGATGCTAATTATCCGTTGGCGTAAAGGCATGACCGAGCAAGTACTTGGTCGCTGGCTTTCGGGCAACAGTAAGCACTATATGCTGAGGCTCGCCTCCCAAGAGCCAGATAACCCAGACCAACGTATCGCAGAAGATATCCGCTTACTGATTGAATCCACACTGAATCTGTTAGTCACCTTCCTGCACTCAATGCTGACATTGATCTCCTTTGCCGCGATTTTGTGGACCCTTTCAGGAAGCCTTTCATTTAATTTCGCCGACAGCGATTGGACCATTCCGGGCTATATGTTCTGGGCCTGTATTATTTACACCATCATCGGCATCGCGCTAACCCAGCTCATTGGTTTCCCACTGCGCCGCCTGCATATGGATAAACAGCGCCGTGAAGCAGATTACCGTAGCTCGTTAATCAATTGCCGCCAACATGGGGACGCTATCGCAGGGCAACGGGGTGAGCCACAAGACCGCAAAGAGCTGATGGCCCGCTTTAGTGAAATTATCCGTAACTGGAATCAGTTAATTCGCTGTGAACGTAATTTATCGTTTTATACCGTTGGCTATCAGCAAGTGACCGCTCTCGCCCCTGTGTTACTCGCATTACCTAAGTTTTTAGCGGGTGAGATTATGCTGGGTGGATTAATGCAGCTACGCCAAGCTTTCACCAGTGTTGCAACTTCATTGGGCTGGTTTATTTTTGCCTATAAAGAGATTGCCGCATGGCAAGCCACCGTCGCGCGTCTGTATAACTTCGTGGTGTTATTGGAAAACGATAAAACCCCAGAGGCCACTATCAACGAAGATAGCGTACCATTAACGGCAAACTTGAGCCTGTTTACGGCAGATCATCGCCCACTACTGAGCACCGTCTCTCTTAGCATCAACAGCGGTGAGCTGATGTTGATCTCCGGCCGTTCGGGTATTGGTAAATCCACGTTACTGCGCACATTAAGCGGTCATTGGCCATTTTTTGACGGCAAAATTACGCGTACGGATAACTTAATGTGGATCCCGCAGCGCCTTTATTTACCAATAAGTCGTTTAGATAATTTATTGGCTTACCCACAAGATGCCAGCCAATTTGCAGCGTCGGATCTGAAATATGCGCTAACCCTTGTTGGGCTGGAAAAACTTCATTCACAACTGACTTTGGAAACCGATTGGAACAACCGACTTTCTGGCGGGGAACAGCAGCGCATTATGTTTGCGCGACTGCTTCTGAATCGACCTAAGTTAATGCTATTGGATGAAATGACCTCCGCTCTTGATGAGCCAAGTGCACTCGCTTTACTGAACATGCTGAAAGCCCAGCTTCCCGCCAGCAGCATCATTTTGGTTAGCCACCAAGGCTTTATTGACCAATTAGCTGACAAGCATCTGCGTTTATCTGAAACAACGCGAAATACCCCATTTATGACAGGAGCCCCAGAATATGCTTCGTAAAATTACCTTGGTCGCCGTCATTACCGCACTTTTAGGCGGCTGTGTTAACGGCACACCTAGACAATCTGGCGAGCAAACATTGCTGCCAGTACGCCAAGATCTGCAACATTATCAACTCGATAATGGGCTGCAAGTTTATCTGCTTCAGCGCAATCAACCCGGGGTCGAGCTGCGTTTACTGGTCAATGCAGGTTCATTGCAAGAAACCGAGCAGCAACTCGGTTTAGCTCACTTCACTGAGCATATGGCGTTTAAAGGCACCCAACATTTTCCGGGTACCACTGGCTTTAAGCAATTAGAACAACAAGGGCTGAAACTCGGTAGCCACGTCAATGCGATCACCAGCATCAACAGCACCCTATATAAATTATCCTTGCCAAATGCCACGCCAGCGCAAGTCAGCACAGGATTACAAGTGATGGCGGATTGGGCGGCGAATATGACCTTCGATGCAGAAGCATTTGAAAAAGAGCGCCCCGTCATTATTGAAGAGTGGCGTTTACGCCAAGGCATGGGCTATCGCATTAATGACAGCCTCGAGAAATTACGTTACCACGGTAGCCGCTACGCAGAGCGCAATCCTATTGGCTCTCTTGATGTGGTTCGCCAAGCCCCTATTGAACAAGCCAAAGCCTACTACAAAACGTGGTATCAGCCTCAGCGCATGAGCTTATTGGTTATTGGGGACTTCAGCGCATCAACAGTACGTGATGAAGTAAAAACGTTGTTTGCGTTACCAAAGCCGGAAAAAATTTCCCAAGACTCTCCAGAATGGAAGCGCTTTACCGATTCCAACAATATGCTTGTTCAAGGGGTCTTTGATAAAGAACAAGGTGCGCGCTACGTTCAGTTTTCACTGCAAAAAAATGTCTCCGCGCCGCTGAATACTCGCCAAGGTCAAACTGACGATCTGATGGATAATTTATGGTTAACCATCTTGAATCAGCGTTTTTCCGTGATGGTCGATAATGGTATTTTGCCGTCGATTAGTATTAATGAACAAGGAGCAATGCTAGATAACCAACGCCTTCAGCAGCTCATGATTATCCATCCAAAAGGTAATGATTATGCGGGTGCAACCGAAATTTTGTTTACTGAGCTACAACGCCTAGCGACCGAGCCTGTGACGCAGCAAGAGCTGGATAGCGCTAAACAAGGCATGCTGAAGAAACTCAGTCAACAAGCCGGTTCCGAGCAGCGTTACAGTAATGAATACTTAGCAGGGCAACTGACCACCGCACTCGAATATGAGATGCCGATGTGGAACAAACGCCAGCAGTTGGATAATAGCTACCAATTAACCAAAAATATCCAGCCTCAAGATTTACAACGCCATGTGGCTAACCTTTTACAGGTGGCATCCCCACGCTTAGCGCTGATTGGCCCTGATACCGATGAAAAGGCGGTGAACAAACAAACCTTCAGTGAACAGTGGCAACGTATTCGCCAAACACAGCCGGGATCGTTCACACTACGCTCGCAAGCCATTAGCCTGAAATTACCTGTCGTAGCAAAAGGCACAATTACCGAGCAGACGTCACTACCTATCGAAAAAACGGAACAGTGGACACTCAGTAATGGCATTAAAGTGATTGTTAAAACGGATAAAAATCTTAAAGATGATATTCAGTTTAACTTACAGCTACCGGGTGGACGTTCCCTTGAAACCCTGCAAACCGCAGGCTTAACCGACTGGGCAATGAAGCTGCCAGAAAGCAGCGGTTATGGCAATTACAGCGCCCGCGACTTAGCATTGTTGGCGAAACAAAATCAGGTCAGCGTTCGTCCTTATAGCGAATTACTCAACCACGGCTATCGCGGTAAAACCCCGATTGATAATCTCGAAACGGCGTTACAGTTACTGAATTTAAAACTGACCGCACCACAGTTTAGTGGAGAGAAACTCGAGCAGCAAAAGCAGGCTTTCGCACTGAACTTATCGAAAATGCCTGTAGAGCGCACCTTCCTTGACCATATTAATCAGCAAAGTTACCAACATGGTGAGCTGCTGGTGATCTCCCCTGAAGGCGCTTGGAAAACCTTTACCGCTCAGCAGCTTCAACAAGCCAACCGTCAATTACTCTCCTCCACATCAGATATGACATTGGTGATCACTGGTGCGATGAATGCCCGCGAACTGAAACCATTATTGGAGCAGTGGATTGCGACGCTACCTACCCATGATGGCAAACTGGCATGGCGCAACCAAGGGATCATGCCGAAGATGACGAGCTTTAATCAGCAGTATCCGATCAGTAGCAGCGATAAGAGCATGATCAGCATTCAATTTGCTGCACCTGCCCAGTGGTCTCAGCAAGATCAGCTGGCTCTGCAACTGATTGATACCATTGTTAGCCAGCGCCTGCGTAGCGAATTGCGTGAAAAAGCCAGCGGTATTTATGCCCTTAGCTTCTCGCAAATGTTAGCGAAGAAACCACAACCCTATTATACCGGACGCTTAAATTTCACCACCGCGCCTGAACGAGCTTCAGAGATGGTGACGTTGGCACACAATACCGTTGCGCAGCTGCGCCAAACGGGCGTAACGGAAAAAGAGTTAACGGAAGCCAAAAATATTTGGCTCACTGAAAATGCGCAAGTCACGGATAGCTCTAGCTATTGGACTGAAGCCCTCGCGCAAGTTGCGGCGGATGATGGGCAATATCAGCGCCTCACGCAAGAACGTGCGGTGATTGAATCCTTAACACTCCCACAGATAAATCAATTAGCTAGTAAATACTTAGGTCAAAATCAGAAAGTATTTATGATGACGCCATAAGATCGGCAGCAAAAAATCAACCGCTTAATTTATCAAGCGGTTGATTTTTGTAGCCACATTAGCCACCCCCTTATTTAAATGCATGTCTTACATTATAAATGAAGTTTAACACCCGATTATTTAAGTCATTAAATAATGAATAAAAACGCTCTTTAAATGATGGTTTCTTGGATTTTGCCATTTCAACCTCTGCTCGTAATTCATCTGTTGAAATATTCAGATAGTGTTCAATATCGTTAGCAATTTTGTTGGCCTTGACTCTCTTACACTGAAGAATATCGATAATTAAGTCAATTTTAGAGGAAAAAACATCTACCTCCGTGCTACTTCTTTTTTTATTAATAATTTCAAACACAGCACCCACAATATTTTTAGATATGGATTTCATTACTAACATTGATTTAACTCTATTAATACCAGTCTCTATAACTTCATTTTTCTCTTTAATGTACTTATCATATACGATTTTTTCTTCGTCGCGTTTGGCATTATATTCAGATTGTAATAATTCAATACCCGAATTCATTTTCTCTTTGATAAATTCAATAATGCGCCCATCTTTTACATCATGGCTCAGCTCCGTTAAAAACTTTCTATTCTCGCTGGTAAATTCATTTTCGGAAAGAATACCTTTGATTAAATGGATTTTTTCAATACTTTCAACTCCCTTAAAAACCTCAAAATCCGAATGTTTCTTTATATTTTTAATGAACTGTTCATACTCAGGCTCATTTATTTTAAGTTTACAGAGGTATTTATAAGAATAATCAATAATATAATCTTTGATTTTCTTGATTATTTCTCTAGGGAATCCTTGTTTCTCAAGTAAATAGACTACTGCACAAGTTTCAACTCGACAGGATGCGTTATATATAGAAATGAAGCGCTGCTCTTTAAAAACTCTATGAACTATTTTCTGTTTATCAACATCATGGTTTAATGCGTTAATAATAATCTTGAAAAGATTATCTAATTCTACTCTTACCTTATCTTTTTCATCAATAGTTTTTTTCGATATAATATAGCTCATCAACATTTTTATATAGCTCAAATCGTTTTTGGATAAGCTCTCTCCGTTTTTTAAATTATCGATAAACTTATCATAATCACTATAGTACGTTTTTTTTCCTCTAAGCTCTCTTTATTTTCATTTATTTCTTTTAGCTTATTTAAATCAAGCTTATTTTTTACCTCTGCTGATAATTGAGTAAGCGTTCTCTCAATTTTTTCCAACACAGGGTGTGATTTTACTTTTTTCTCGCCAGAAGGAGAGGCTTCAGTAAGTTTATCTGGTGAATTTTCGCTTTTCGGTTCTGATTTTAAATTCGCCTTTACACATTCATTTTCCATGATACTCACAACCTTTAAGGCTTTATGAAAATACTTTTCAGCTTTTCTTTTCGCTTCCTTACACCCATTCTTCTTAGCAATGTCCCATGCCTCACTTATTTCTTTTCCACCATCCGAACTATTATTGTTAACTTTTTTTATTTCATTGATGATAATATATTTTCTCCCTCTGAAAATTGTTGGGTTTTTGACTATTTCCCTTACCATATCGCTTAATGAATAATTCATTAATATAGAATCTTGCAGTTTAGTTTGAAAAATTCTCATATATATTCCTTTTTGTATAAACTAGTTTAGCTTTAAAAAAGAGCTTATCCTTGGTCTTAATTAAGAAACAAGCTCTATTGAGCATGGTAAAATTACTTTATTAAAATTATTTGCTTAAATTATTCCTAACTATAGCAGCATCGTGAAAATCTAATCCATTAATTATATCCTCATGGCTCTCTTGTAAATTAAAATATTCATCAGTTATTACCTTGATTTTATTTTCAAAAACGAAAGGGTTATTTTTATTACTGTTTTCCTCATCAACTTTCTCAATCGAAGGAATAATATTAATATTTTTACCGAGAATATATTTTTTGTTTTCAGCTAAATTCATTTCAGTACTAGGATGTTCTTTATTATAATAAATATCAATTCCAAATTTACGATTAAGCATCTCGCTAATTTTATCACGTACAGGTTTATTAGCTTCTATCGTTTTAGATATAATCGCTTCATTAACTCCCTTACAATCTAGGAAAGATTTTTTCTTGTAAATTTCCGTAATTTTATGCTCTATTTTTCTTAGTGATTTTTCTAAAATATCATTATTCGCTGACTTAAATTCAATGGCTTCAATAACTGAATGATAGCTTCTAATTATTTTTTTACGGAAAACCATTTCACTGATTGAATCAAGATTATTTTTAATAGATAAAATAAAGCATCCAATCTTTGCATTCAATGCATTTTTGAACCCAGGATTTTGCTGAATATCATAATTTATCAACTTTTCCAGGGAAATATTGTTGTTGTTTTTAACTGAACTATGTTCAATAAGAGACATACTCACTTCCTTAATTTAAATGACATAAAATAGAAATAATAATATTTTTTTAAATTCCTCAACGATATCAAATATCGCCACTTATATATTCCCCATATAAAAATTAATATTTCTTATATTAATCCAAGGAGATAAATCATTTACTTCGTTGACATACATTGCTTTTAATGTGATTAATATTCTTCTAAAAAACGATAATAAAAGGAAAAATTTGTGAACAACGTAATAATACGTAGAGCCACCTTGGACGATGTCCACGCTATCACACAAATGCACGCGGATTACTCCGCTTATGCCAACACTTTGCAATTGCCTTATCCCACTGAAAAAACCTGGGAAGCACGACTGGGAGCCAACGATCCGCTGGTGACTCAATTTGTCGCCACACTCGATAACGCAGTGGTTGGGTTACTTGTCGTGCATCAACCAGCTCAAATACGCCGCCGACATGTGGCGAGTTTCGGTATTACCGTGAGTCAGGCTTATCAAGGCAAAGGAATTGGTTCGAAATTAATGCAAGTTATGGTGGATTATTGTGACAATTGGCTGAATGTTCACCGCATTGAATTAGAAGTCTTTGCCTCTAATGGTAGCGGCTTGGGTCTATATGAGAAATTTGGCTTCAAGCAAGAAGGGATTTTACGCGATTATGCTTTTCGTGATGGTGAGTATGTGGATGCTATTGTGATGAGTCGAATTAAATCAAAAATTTAAGCAGATTTATAAATCAAAAATGCCACGTTTAAAGTGGCATTTTTGTATTCAGATTAGAGCGCTAATCAACGATTATTTGTCGCCTAACAGAACTGAATCCAGTGCAATTTCAATCATTTCATTGAACGTGGTTTGACGTTCTTCTGAGGTTGTTTGTTCGCCAGTTTTGATGTGATCAGAAACGGTACAAATAGTCAGTGCGCGGGCACCAAACTCAGCAGCCACACCGTAGATACCAGCAGCTTCCATTTCCACACCAAGGATGCCGTATTTTTCCATCACTTTAAACATGTCTGGATCTGGAGAATAGAACAGATCCGCAGAGAACAGGTTACCAACACGAACGTTTACGTTACGCGCTTTTGCCGCTTCAACAGCGTTATGCACTAAGTCATAATCTGCAATTGCCGCAAAATCATGGTCTTTGAAACGCTGACGGTTCACTTTAGAGTCTGTGCATGCGCCCATACCGATAACCACGTCACGCAGTTTCACGTCATCCATGACTGCGCCACATGAACCAACACGGATCAGCGTTTTAACGCCAAAATCAGTGATCAACTCTTTTGCATAGATGGAGCATGAAGGAATACCCATTCCATGACCCATAACGGAAATTTTACGACCTTTATAAGTCCCTGTGAAACCTAGCATACCGCGTACGTTATTCACTTGGCGAACATCTTGAAGGAAAGTTTCTGCAATGTACTTCGCGCGCAGTGGGTCACCCGGCATCAGTACGACGTCTGCGAAATCACCCATTTCTGCATTAATATGTGGAGTAGCCATTCGTATTCCCTTTTAATCATTAAAATTGTGCACAATAAATAAGGCAGTTTCCTGCCTTATTTTCAAATCACCCTGTCGCAAGCTTAAAACATCGGCTTACCGTATTCCATCGGTGATAAATCAAAATAATTCGCGACTGTCTGGCCAATATCCGCGAACGTTTCACGGTGACCTAAAGAACCAGGTTTAACTTTTGGTCCGTAAACCAGCACTGGGATGTGTTCACGAGTGTGGTCTGTGCCTGGCCAAGTTGGGTCGCAGCCATGGTCAGCGGTTAAGATCAGAATGTCGTCTTCTTTAACCAGTTTCAGCATTTCAGGTAAGCGGCTATCGAATAACTCTAATGCTGCGGCATAACCAGCAACATCACGACGGTGACCGTATGCAGAGTCAAAATCTACAAAGTTAGTGAAAACGATGGTGTCATCACCCGCGATTTTCATCTCTTCTAAGGTTGCGTCAAACAGAGCATTAATACCTGTTGCTTTGATTTTTTTGGTGATACCAACGTGTGCGTAGATATCGGCAATTTTACCGATAGATACCACTTCACCTTGTTTTTCTTCCACTAATTTTTGCAGAACGGTTGGCGCTGGTGGCTCTACCGCTAAGTCATGACGGTTCCCCGTACGCTCAAAGTGACCCGCTTTGTCGCCAACAAATGGACGCGCAATGACACGACCGATGTTGTAACCACCTTTGGTTAACTCTTCACGGGCAATTTCACACAGCTCATACAATTTGTCTAAGCCGTAAGTCTCTTCATGGCACGCGATTTGGAATACAGAGTCCGCAGAGGTATAGAAAATTGGCTTGCCAGTTTTCATGTGCTCTTCACCCAATTGGTCCAGAATGACCGTACCCGATGAATGGCAGTTACCTAAGTAACCCGGTAAGTTGGCTTTTTCTACCAGTGTATCCAGCAATTCTTGTGGGAAACTGTTTTCGTGTTTTTCGAAATAGCCCCAATCGAATAGAACAGGAACGCCCGCAATTTCCCAGTGACCAGACGGCGTGTCTTTACCTGAAGATAACTCGCTTGCATAACCATATGCACCGATAATTTCTGCATTTGGATCCAGACCCGCAGGGAATTTTCCGCTTGATTCTTCCCCTGCTTTTCCTAAACCTAATTTTGTTAAGTTCGGCAGGTGTAATGGACCTTTACGACCTTTGTCTGCTTCCCCGCGAGCACAAGCTTCTGCGATATGACCCAGAGTGTTCGAACCTTCGTCGCCGAATTTGTGGGCATCACCTGCAGCGCCGATCCCGAAGGAATCCAGTACCATGATAAATGTGCGTTTCATATTTATTCTCCTGCGATACAGCTTATCTGTTCATCGCGTCATCTAACCCGCACCCTTCTGTGAAAGATGCGGATATCGGTTTATTCACTAATTTGACGATAGACCATTGGTGTCGCTTCTGGGGCTTTATCCCCAATAATCATAGCAGCGCGAACTTCTTTCGCCGCCTCTTCCCATGATTTTTCGCTATTGGCATGAATGATCGCAAGTGGAGTTTGGGTATCAACTTTGCTACCTAATGCTGCGATATCACTTAAACCAACGCTGTAATCGATAGAATCTGAAGCTTTACGACGACCACCCCCTAACGTTACCACAGACATACCCAGTGCTCGTGTGTCCATTTGTGTGATAATGCCCGCTTGAGGCGCGTAAACGGCTTTACTGAGGACAGCTGTTGGCAGATATTTGCTGTAATTCTCAACAAAATCTTTTGGCCCTTTTTGTGCTGCGACCATACGTCCAAACACTTCAGCCGCTTTACCGTTATCCAGCACCGCTTGTAATTTCTGACGCGCATCGTCACGATCCGATGCCAATTTACCTGAAACAAGCATCTCCACACACAGCGCCATGGTGACTTCGAACAAACGTGGGTTACGGTATTCGCCCGTCAAGAATTGCACGGCTTCGCGGACTTCAACGGCATTACCGGCGCTAGATGCCAGTACCTCGTTCATGTCAGTTAATAATGCGGTGGTATTGCAGCCTGCTCCATTGGCGACTTGCACGATAGATTCAGCCAGTTGCTCTGATTTTTCGTAGGTTGGCATAAATGCACCAGAACCCACTTTAACGTCCATCACTAACGCATCTAACCCTTCAGCTAATTTTTTACCTAAGATAGACGCAGTGATAAGTGGAATAGAATCCACAGTCGCCGTGATATCGCGAGTCGCATAGAAACGCTTGTCAGCGGGTGCTAGTGAGTTGGTTTGACCAATAATCGCTACGCCCACATTTTTGATAATGTCGCGGAAACGCTCATCGTCAGGGAAGATATCAAACCCAGGGATAGCTTCGAGCTTATCAAGGGTTCCACCGGTGTGACCTAAGCCGCGACCGGAAATCATCGGAACATAACCACCACATGCAGCAACCATAGGTCCCAACATGAGTGAAGTCACGTCACCCACGCCACCGGTGGAGTGTTTATCCACGAGTGGGCCATTAAGATTCAGTGATTTCCAATTTAATACGGTACCTGAGTCACGCATCGCTAGCGTTAGCGCAACACGTTCTGGGGTTGTCATATCATTGAAATAGATGGTCATTGCTAGGGCTGCAATCTGACCTTCAGAAACCGTGTTATCACGCACACCATTGATGAAGAAGCGGATCTCTTCTTCGCTTAATGGTTTGCCGTCACGTTTTTTACGAATAATTTCTTGAGCGAGAAACACAATAGGCTCCTTAATTCACATCGAATTCTTCGGCTAAATAGTCACGGCTGTTGCCCAAGTGAGATTGGGCAACAGTCTGATGTCACTAATAATTGCGATTATTAATAGCTGCTGGAAGATTTTTTAACGTCAAATCCCAGCGTATTTAATAAATTCGCTAATAAGCTAGATGCGCCGAAACGGAAATGGCGAGCATCAGCCCAGTTATCGCCTAAGATTTTGCTTGCTAAGGCTAAATATTGTGCTGCTTCTTCAGCGGTACGAACGCCGCCAGCAGGTTTGAAACCAACACTTTTCGCAACGCCCATATCATGAATGACTTGCATCATGATTTCTGCGCTTTCTAAAGTGGCATTCACAGGCACTTTACCTGTAGATGTCTTAATAAAATCAGCACCTGCATTAATTGAAATTTCAGACGCTTTACGGATTAAAGCGGCATCTTTTAGTTCGCCAGTTTCAATGATCACTTTAAGTAATACATTTGCAGCCGCACAAGCATCCTTACATGCTTTCACTAAATCGAAACCGATTTTTTCATTACCAGCCATCAGTGCACGGTATGGGAATACAACGTCAACTTCATCCGCACCATAAGCAATGGCAGCTTTAGTTTCTGCTAAAGCAATCTCTATATCATCATTACCATGTGGGAAGTTGGTGACGGTTGCAATGCGGATATCTGGCGTTCCTTGCTCACGTAAAGTTTTACGTGCGATAGGGATAAAACGAGGATAAATACAGATAGCAGCGGTGTGACCTGCTGGGCTTTTTGCCTGGTGACATAAGGCGATCACTTTTGCGTCAGTGTCGTCGTCATTTAACGTGGTTAAATCCATCAGGGTCAGTGCGCGTTGCGCTGCTGCTTTTAAATCAGTCATATAACTCTCCAACGATGTTAATTCTTTCAGAACGATACGTTCTTTGTTGGCGAGCGGGCTTGTTCCATAAAGATGCTAGTTAGGTTTTCCAAACTCAGCAGCTGAGATCCATCTCACCGCACGATGCCCTAGAGCCAGTTGACTCTATGAACTATCAGTTCCGTGGCAACTTACTGTTACCTATTTGACCACGTAACTGGGGTATTTTATGCGCTACAAATCACATTTATCGACTGAACGTTACATTATTAAATATATATTCGTGAACGATATCACAATTTCATAGGTAATTGCTCACTCTTTGTCAGCCATTATACAGGCTGCAGCCTTCTCGTCTTAAATTGATTACGTTAAGAATAGTTGAAAAAGTAAGAGTTACGATAAAAACCAGAAAAAGAATATCGCAGAAGAAAATGACAGCGGAAAGACCAATCGCCTTTCCGCTACACAAACAGGGGGATTACATTGCGGTCATTGCAGCTAATGTTAAGAAGAAGCCAGCAATCGTTGCACTCATTAAGTTAGAGAGTGTACCCGCCATAACAGCTTTCATACCTAAACGTGCCACATCACTACGGCGATTTGGTGCCATTCCACCTAAGCCGCCCAGCAAAATTGCCACAGAAGATAAGTTCGCAAAACCACACAGCGCGAAGGAAATAATCGCTTTAGTGTGATCAGACAGAACTTGTTTGCCCGCCGCAATCACATCCGCATCTGCTTTCATATATTCGCCGAAGTTCATGAAAGCAACGAATTCGTTTACAACCACTTTTTGCCCGATGAAAGAACCGGCAATTGTCGCTTCGCTCCACGGCACACCAATCAGGTATGCGATTGGGGCAAATACCCAACCTAGTAATAATTCGAGGGATAATTGCGGATAGTCAAACCAGCCACCCACGCCACTTAAAATACCGTTAATTAATGCAATTAATGCGATGAACGCCAGTAACATTGCCCCCACGTTCAGAGCCAGTTGCATACCGGATGCTGCACCAGATGCGGCTGCATCGATGATGTTCGCTGGGCGATCTTCTTCTGCCACTAAATCTTTAGCATCCACATCATCTTTAGCAACTTCAGTTTCAGGAACCATTAACTTAGCAAACAGTAATCCACCCGGTGCCGCCATGAAGGATGCCGCAATCAGATATTCCATTGGAACACCCATTTGCGCATAACCCGCTAATACTGAACCCGCTACAGACGCTAAACCACCACACATGATGGCAAACAGCTCAGAGTTAGTCATGGTAGAAATATAGGGACGAACAACCAGAGGCGCTTCAGTTTGACCGACGAAAATATTCGCGGTTGCAGACAGTGATTCGGTTCTTGACGTTCCCAGTACCTTTTGCAGACCACCACCTAGAATTTTGATGACCAGTTGCATGATGCCGAGATAATACAGGACTGCAATCAGAGATGAGAAGAAGACGATGATCGGCAATACACGGAAAGCAAAGATAAAGCCGCCGCCGCCAAATAATTCAAACATTTTGTCGGAAACTAGACCACCAAAGATGAAGCTCATCCCATCTTGACCGTAACCGATAACTTTAGAAACACCGTCGGACATGCCTTGTAAAACGCTACGTCCCGCTGGGGAGTATAGAACGAATGCGCCGATAGCGACTTGGATTAAAAAAGCACCGCCGACTGTACGAAGTCTAATTGCGCGACGATTGCTGGAGAAGAGAACGGCTATCGCAATAAGCACCGCCATCCCAACAATACTCAAAATGAGTTGCATGGAAGTATCCCTGTTCACTTAATTCTAGGTTAATGTATAAAGAAACTCGCAAGATTCCACGAATCTTAGTTCGATGATTATAACCAGTCATCATTAATAACCCCCAACATTCATCACAAATCCAAAGTGCAATAAGTAACATAAATTCAAATATTGTGACGAAAATCACAATAGAAGATCAGTTTAGTCTGGAAAAGCACTAAAGCGATAGTCGAAGAGGTAAAAAGCTGAATGGATTTACTCGGATAACTACATAAAATACTTAAGAAATAATTATTAATTGACTAATTATAGTCTAAATTAGATTAAATAACGTCCGGCTATTGTTGTAAAGTTGTTGTGCTATTTCATCCGGAGATTCGTGGCGCAGCTCACACAAAGATTGAAATACCCATTGAATACGCTCAGGCCGATTAGGCTCACCTTGAAAACCGGATACAGGCATATCCGGTGCATCGGTTTCAAACACAAGACAACTTAGCGGGAGTTGAGCCATAACTTGGCGGGTTTTATTCGCGCGCTCATAAGTGATTGTCCCGCCAACACCAATGTAATACCCCAGTTTCACAAAACTTTCGGCTTGAGAAAGGCTGCCAGCAAAACCATGCACTACACCACGTGCGGGGACTTCATAGCGACGTAACATCGCAACCAACTGGTCATGGGTTTTTCGTGAATGCAGAATAACGGGTAAGTCAAACTGCTTAGCTAGCTTCAACTGGCGTTGAAGTAATATTTGCTGCCTTTCAAATTGAGGATCTTCCATATAGAGATCAAGCCCAATCTCTCCTACCGCCACGCACTTCTGGCTTTTACGCATCAGAAAATCCGTCAGTTTTTCAAAATGTGATTCTTGAAACTGACTTAAATATAGAGGATGAAATCCCATTGCTGCATGGAGTTGAGAATACTCATGCGCTAAATTCCATATGCGTTGAAAGTTATCCTGACTAACCGCAGGAATAATAATATCCGTAATTCCACCTTGCTTCGCGGTTTCTAGACTTTCTGTAAGTGCCTCACTGAACGGGGGAAAATCAAAATGACAGTGGGTGTCAATAAATCGAATATTATCACTCATGAGCAGGATTGCCTTGCAGGGCGCTAGCACTTGATGCCTCAACTGTTTTTCCTGCTAATAAAGACTCTCGCTGATCTTCCATATGCATCAACTCTAATGAATTCGAGTTCTTAGAAAATCGACCGAAATCAGCATCATTACTCGCAAACTGTTGAGCTAATGCCGCAATAAAGTAACGCCCACAGCGTCGTCCGACATGGTAATCTTGGTTTAAGGCACTAATTTTACTGCCTAAAGCACTGCTTTTCAGTGGCGTTGGTGGGTATATTTCAAAAATCTGCACGCCATCGGGTGGATTTTCGATAAATTCCTGGGTTTTTCGATAACTCTTCAAGTGAACTTTTAACATGGCCGCCATGCGTTGCAGCGCCGAATTATCACCTTCCAGCCAGCGTGTCATTCGTTTTACCCATTCAGGCGTAAAGTACATTTGAGAAGGTACAGTGCGGATCACAACTATCGTATCAGCCCCACGACGATAAGCTTCCTCGACAGGGATCGCTGCGCTTATTCCTCCATCGTGGTATCGCACGCCGCTAAACTCTACGCCAGTTCGATAAAATCCTGGAATGGCGCTAGAGGCACGAATGATATCCAACCAAGAATCCGCATCAGGCTGTAAAAATGCTGCTGAAAAATCATCGCTACGACTGGCTCCCATATAGAATTCACGACCAGAATCTAATAATTCAAGCCCTGCATCCATATTAAGTGGAAACTCTTTAGCCGTCGTTTCAATCAACCAATCAAGGTCAATTAAGTTTCCTCCACGAATAAATCTCAGCGGGTTAAAAAAATTAAGATTTGTGGTATAGCGAGTAATAACTCGGCGGGCATATCCTGCTTGACCACAAATATAAGCGGATAAATTTTGGGCGCCCGCAGACGTCCCTATCATCAAATCAAAAGGGTTAAAGTTTTCTATCAGAAATTCATCCAATACACCGGCCGTAAAAATACCACGCTGACCGCCACCTTCGCAGATAAGGGCAGTTTTTCTTCCGTTAATTTCATCAGAAAACGCGAGTGGCTCAATCGTGCCTAAAGTGACTGGAACATGCTTTCCCATAGTAACCCTTTCTCTATATTGACGTGTATTTAATCAATCCCATTATAAATATGATTAAATTAAATGATTCTCATTAAACCGCTTTTCTCAGGGAGAGCAAATAGTAAAATGAGCTTTCGGCTGAAAGCCCATTTAAAAGAAATTACTTGTTCGTCAGAACTAAACCATTCTGTACTGATTTTACCCCTTTCGCGGTCGATGCAATCTGTACAACTTGATTTATCTGCTCGCTAGATTTGAGAAAACCAGAGAGGTAAACCACACCCTGAACAGTTTTCACCGACACACTATTACTTGGGAGCCCACTGGTACCTAAGAGTTTGCTTTTAATATCCGCAGTAATGGACGAATCATCAATATAGGTATCGGTGCTTTTCACACCACTAGAGATGGCATTACCTGTATCTTTTCCCGCCATTTCAACAGTTTTAGCTGCGCTGTCCCAAGTTTCTGAAGCTTGTTTTTTCAAGGCGCTATCAGATGATGAGCTACAAGCAAAAAGTGCCCAGCTCAATCCAATGACACCTAAAGAACGTAAAACGGCGATCTTTTTCATTGGAACCTTCCTCTTGGTATGATTAATAAACTAACAATGTCATAGCCTAAGTAAAAAACAGGTAAAAATAAAGTCAAATAACTCATCTTACAGAGTATGACTCAAGGTAATTTTCAGTTTTGAGATAATTAATCTTAATTAGATGATTTGAATAAGAAATTAAAAATAATTGTCTAATATCTATCGATGAGAAAAATAGAAAAAGGGTGCCTGTATCACCTAACCCGCAATCAGAGAGAAATGTGGGGGATCGCTCCCCCACCAGACTACTCAACGCATAACAGAGTAGCTTGAACCATTGTGTTTCCACTCACTACGTTAACCGAACAAAGTCGGTCCCGCAGCAGCAGTGAAAGGCACAATACCGTGGCGCACACGGTCATTAGCCCGATAAGAGCAAACTTGGTCATTCCTCTTGACTCCTGTACAAAAAGGAGACAGAATCCAATTGTTGGGTTGGAGACTGCCTCGAGTTGCTGTTAATGGAACTCGGGGCTTTCGTCTTTTTGGTCTCACAACTTATTGTTCACTTAAAGCGATTCTTTATTTAAACCAATAGTTTGCTTGAACCAAAATGATCCAAGCACCCACCGCCATCATAGCAGCATGCTCATCGCGAAAAAATACTGATTCAATTAACTAACAAACTGATACTAAATAAATTTTTCATGATTATCGTCATTAATGGTCATTCATTAATGATATCGATAGGAAATGTGATTTTTGATAGGTTATCTTAATTGAAAAAAGGTGCCTGTATCACCTAACCCACAATCAGAGAGAAATGTGGGGGATCGCTCCCCCACCAGACT